>DKBD01000052.1:0-19008 GCA_002451055.1 Nitrospira sp. UBA6909
TCTGCCAGGTAAAGGGAACCTTCTTGGCACCGGGCAACTTCAGACAGACATGTAAGGATGCGCTCTGCGATCGCAGAGATGTCCGTCATCTGTCCGATATCCTGCGAAAACTGCGTCAAGCGGAGAAGAGGTTCGGAAAGTGATTTGGAAGTTGATCTGGCAGTGCTGGGCTGAGGGAAAATGCTGTCCGTCATAGAGGCTTGGAGGAGTCCACGGATGTCAAACATGTTCGGATCACGACCTTTCAGGCCGATCCCGATGCGGAGGATGAGGCCGCTCCAGGGAGGGCAGTATACACGGCGAAGGTCGTTTCAGCCAGTAGATTTGGCCTTTCGGACTACGGCGAGGAGCAGTTGATTGTCCAAGACGGTGTAGATCTGGATCGAGCCGGCGCCCGAATGGGACAGCACACATGCCAACTCGTTCCGCTCGTAAGTATGCAATACGCCATGGCGAATGGCTTCACGTAGGCGACCGAGAAAGTGAAGGACGATTTGAGCGGAAGAACTGGATTCGTCGTGGCCCGCAGCGCGCACGTGCCGCTGGAACAGGGCGGAGAGATCAGTGTGCGGTTGAAAACAGGTGACAACGATCGTTCCCTCCGGATGCAGGACGCGGAACGCCTGCCTGAGACACTCAAGGGGGGATGGAGCAAAGGAGAGAGAAAGATGGCAAAGGATGCGGTGGATGGATTCGTCGATTAAGGGAAGAGGGGAAGCCCAGTCCGTTTGGATCCAATGCGTCTCAACGAATCGACTCACAGGGACGGCCCCTTTGACCGTGCCGGGCAGCTCTTGAGCAAATGCCTGGATCTGTTGTTGCGCGAGCTTGAGAGATTCATGCGACTGTTCCAAGCCAATGTAGCGGAGTGGGACGACCGGCGGTCCCCCCTGATGCGCCGATTGATAGATCCGGTCGGTCAGCATGGCTCGAACAAAGTCGCCCAGTCCGCAGCCGATATCGAGGACCGTCATGCCCGGCTCAAGGGGAAGGAGTCGGCGATGAAGTTCGTTGACCAAGGTCCAGTAATCGGGCAGAGACCCCAATTGTGGGAGTTGAGCCAAGTGAGCCACCGACAAGGCATCACGCGTGGCCTGCGAAACGTGGTGGCGGATGCGGATGCGCTCCTGCTCCAGCTGCCGTTGCTGGTATATGTCACGGACATTTGGTTCTTGCATCTGAGACGAGATCTGACCCCTATGCAACGGCGCTGAGATCAGTTTGCAGAGCGTCTGGAACGCCATCGTATGGGACTCGTCGTAGGAACCGGATTCTCTGGAAATGTCGGCTTGCAGCGGCATGATGACCGGCAAGGTTCCTATGGCACGGACAGACTGATACTGGGGACCGAACATGTGTGCAATCGGGCGATTGGTCTTGGGAGAACTTAGAAGGACGGGCTGAGTCAGCAGTCGAGTGAAGTCGGCCGCTGATGAAGCCACATCGACAAATTCTCCCGCGATGGCGTCGCCGATGAACTGGTCAACATTGACATTGAGTCCCCAGAGATTGGCCACCCCTTTTCGTTGGTTTTGTCGGTAGCCCCTGATGGCATCGGGCCAAGAGGCGGTGGTAAGAGCGGTTTCTATATCGAGGACTGGGTTCAACAGGAAAAGCTGCCCAGCCGATTTGCTGCGGGCCATAACTTTCAGTGCCACTCGCGCAGCGATATCTTCGGCGAGAAGAGACACCGAAGCGATCGGCCAAGTGGTGTGGACGAAGTGTAACACACTCTGCAGATCCACCTGCATGCCACGCAACGTGATCTGCAGAGTATCGCCGTCGCTTTGGCCGACATGATTGGTATGATCGTATCGAAGCACACGGAAATGGTTGGCGGCCAGGTAATAAGAAAGCGGCAAATAGTCGGTTTGAGTCGCCCCAAATCCAGGAATGATAAGGACGATGGGAGTGCCGGGTGAGATCTGGTGGCGGGCATGATCGTCCATCACAGCAATGACCTGGTGGCGCACATTCCGGCATTCCCGCCTGGTGCTGATGATCGATGATCGTCCGTCTATGCCTGCAAAATCTAATGAAGAACCGATGTGCTGCGCAATCACGCGGTTGACTTCACGTTCCGCGAATGGCACTGGTCGAATGAACCGAATACCGATGCGCAGTCCAGGCCGCGATGAGCTTGTTTTCAGCTCCTTCGGAACCGTGTCATCAGGCGTAACGTGGATGATGCGGCCATCAAGAATCGCTTCGGGCGCTTCCGGCTCATGCGCTCTCGGCTGAGCGTGGACACCGTTCGAGGAAAAATGCAGTGCGACCACCTCGCCGATCTTTCCGAGAGGCAATGACGTTTGGAAGCATGCCCCACCTCGGCTGAAATTGACCACAAGGCCAAGAGGCCGTCCAGCCACGGTTTGTAGCGACGATGCCTCGATGAGCACCGGCAGTGAGACTCGAACTCTCACGGTTTCACGATGATCCGTGCCTCGCAGCCGCGTGTCCCCGGAGGCTGCAGTAACTGCATCGCTTATATCCATCGGTGAAAACAGGGCCTCGACTGTTAGGAGAAGCGTGCGCGCTCGGGCTTCCTCGATATATGAGGCGAGGACCTTCNNGCGATGGGAGAAGGCCCTCAACCTCCAGTGCGGCTCCACATGGGCTGAGATTGGTCATGGTTCCTTGTCGCAGTGTATTACCGATGGTAAGTCGCATGGGCAAATTGACGGATGTCCGAATATATTTACGACGGTCTGGCAGCGGCTGAACTGGCTGTATGGACGTAAGGGAAGTGGTCTGCGTGGCGGGCGCTGGATTCTGAAAGGTCGACGTATGAAGCGTCTCGGTCAAAGTGTCGACAGCAGAACCCATCTGGGGTGAGGACTGAGGCAAACTGCCAGGGTCATTGCCAGATCCAGCCGGAATCCACACCGTGATTGACAGACGGCCTCCGACAGGCGCTAGGAATTCCCAACGGCCTCCTAGTCGTGTGATTATCGCATAAGCCTCAAAGAGATCGCCGATGGTCTGAAGCGGACACCCGTCCGGCCTGGCAATAGTGTCGGTTTCTTGTATGTGAATTTCAAATTCAGTCGTTGGGACGGGGGCTGTCCCCTCATGTATCGAAGCCACATTCGCACCTATCGCCGCAGTGCTGATTTTCAATCGATGGCAGCCTCCCGTAATTGCCACGTAGCGCAGGGCGTACGCGAGGAGAATCTGGAACAGTTGCCTCATAGAGTCGAGGTTTCCCATAAATGGGGGAAGATTCGGTGCATAGGCCTGCTCGATCCAATCGGTCTTCAAAAGGGAAGGTTGGCCGGCAGACAGGACGGCATCAAGGATGTCGTTGATGGTATGCCGATGGACTCCAATTCCCTCTGTAGCCAGGACAAGTTCCTTCCCCAGTTGGATCGCTTCCGCTGAGGACGTCGCGATCGATTCCACCTGTTCGATCAACTGAGCTTCCCGAAGAGTCTTGAGGAGAAANNCCCAACGTTCCGAAATACCGTCGTTCTGAATCATAGAGGCCTTTCGCGCTGAGCTCAGCTTTGATTCGTATAGGAGTCGGCTTGTCGGAGGATGCTTTGCGGATAAGATCGACTGGTATCTGCCGAGAGGCCCTAGCCCCTGTTCTCCGGTCATTGAACCAATGGCGCATGTGACTAAGCTGGTCGGGGGGGACGACGACGGAGTAGGGAGCGCCGATCAATTCCTCCTGAGTGTAGCCCAGGAGTTCAGTGGCTTGGTGACTCAGAAACACAAATCGTCCTGCCGCATCAAGTTCGTACAATACGTCGGGCAATGTATCGATGAGACGACTATGACGTTCTTGCGTCCGTTCGAGCGTCATGCGGAGAGTGCGCGTTTCAAGTACGCCTTTCGCGTACAGCACCAATTCGGTAAGAAATGCCGGTGACTTCTTATACAAGAGAAAATCCGCGCCGTCCTGAAGAGCAGTCAAGGCGGCGGAGGTATCGCTGCGTTCAGTTTGCAGCACAAACGCGGCAAAGGGAGCGAACCGCTTCAGCTCAGGAAATATGGGCGCCATGCGCTGAGCATGTAAACGGTCATCAACGAGAATAACGTGCCACGATGCCCGATGAGCCCACTGAAAAGCCTCTTCCAAAGAGTAGACGGCTTCGACCCGGGAGTTTGGAAAAAAACCGCGGATACTGAGCGTGGCCAGCTTGATTTCATCGGCACTCTCGTTGACAAGAAGGACGGAGAGCGGTTCGCTCTGAGGCATGGCAAGATTCTCGTCTTTCTAGTCAGGTCCGCTTTCAGATGTCAACGTTCTGTCACAGTGGGGGCTTGCACCAGCTGTTCGGCCCTAGAGAAGATAGATCCATATGTTGTCGTAGACCCAGTGTCTTGATACCACAAGTGACCTGGAGAAACACAGACGAGGGCGGATTTTAGAGGCGAAAACTACGGAAAAAGATGAACGAGAAGTTGGGTTGGTCTGAGAAACCGTTGAAACTCTCCTGGCCGGCCGGGCACGAGTGCCCGGCCGGCCAGTCATTGAGATCAGTGCGCAGCGGCAGTTTTCTTCTGCTCGGGGCAGGCGCCAGGAGTCATATAGAGAAGGTAGTTGCCCATGCCATGCTGGAGTTCCTTATTCTGCAGGATATGGTGGTGGACCATCACCATTTCATAATCATCTTCCTTGGTGATTGGAAACCCCTGAGCGTCTTTATAGACTTGATGGGGGAGGAATTCCCGGAGAGTCCCGTCGCTTTCAACATCCGGAACGGTCCGAAGAAGAGTCTGATTTTTTGTCTTATTTTCCAACGCGATCATGAGTAATTCGTCATGACCATGGGGATAGGCAAACTTGACACAACCATCCACAGAAAACTTCAATGGCGCCGTATGGACTTGGACGCCTGGTCTGATTTCAATTCCTTCGTCGGTCTGATCTGCCGGCCGGTCGCCGAATTTGGTAAAGCAGACGATGTTCACCCCGACCTGATAGATGTCCATTTCCTTGACCGGTTTGGATTTCGGCGCAAAGAACATGGTGAAGGTTGTGATGACGTCTTTGGTCGGAGGAGCACCATGATAAAACGCGACAACGGTCATCAGCTTATCACTTTGAGCAAGCTTGACACCGTAACCATCGGGGAATTGCGTTTCAGCCATCTCTAGCCCTGCCCCCCCGAAGAAAAGCGGCTCTCCCGGGCACGTCAAGCTGGGTTTGCTGTTGTTGATCATTAATATATGATGCAGATAGTTCCTGGGCAGCTCTTTGCCATCGATCGTAGAAATAGCCGACCTGAAGCCGACCAAATACTTGTCTTCTGGCAATTGGAAGTTGAACCGAGGCATAGAATCGCCCATGTCCCCTTCAGTATGGCCAGCCGGAAGATCGATCGGGCCGAAGGTCAGAGTCGCAGTATTCTCTCCGTAGGTGATTTTCGAGCCAACCTGCTTGTTCAACGTGGGAACCGCGTGATGGTTGTGCCCTCCGTCCGCATAAGCAGATGAACCGATAAAGACCATAACCGTTGCAATCAGAAACCTTCGCATAGAACCTCCCACGGGAATTGAAAGTCACATCGTGATGTTGGACCGGGCTCCGTATAGTCTTGAACAGTCTCGCACATTATTGAGAGGACGCTGGCGACGTCAACCGTTTCCACTCGTAGGTCCCGCCATGTTCACGGGGCGGAATATTCTTGTGATTCCCTACGCGGCTATACCACCAGATTCCTTTTGCCTGAGTGCCGTCTTCTGAAAGAAGAACCTCAAACCCGCCTTCCCGATCATTGCCGGGCTGGTGCCAGGTGCCTTGCCACAGCTGATCCGCGAACTTGGTCGTGACGAAACGCCCGTCATGTTGTGTGTACGGACCATTGCCATTCTTGTCCAGCGTCGCCTTGTACCGCTTGTTGTCCTCGACCTCCAGGATGTCCCATTCACCGCTGAGGTCAGGCATCGTCGAAGCCGGTGGATTGCTGACCTGAACCTGCTGTGAGGGCGACACGGTAGATTGAGCAACCGGACTGTTCATTTGAGCCGAGCGAAATGATTCATGAAATGACAGCATCACCCATTGTCCATTCCGGCGCTCCAGCACGCCCGTTTCCCTCAACGGCAAAAGCATGCGCTTCAGCTCGGCGCCTTCGGTGACATACCGGATATAGTCCAATTCCATTGTGAACCACGCGACGTCCCCCTTGGTCCACACGTTAAGCTCGCGGATAGGAATTTCAAACTTCTGGACGTTTCCGAACTCTTCCTGCATCTCCCGTTCGAACTCCTGCCAGCCGACGTACTTGCGTCCGCCGACCGAATAACTGGTGATATCCGCATCGTGCGCCATCAGGCGAGACATGGTCGCCATGTCTTTTTCGACGTTGGCTCGGACCAGTGTTCGAATGACCTGTTCAGGTGTGGCAGTTCTCGGAGGATCCGCGAGTGCGACGGACGTGAAACTGACGAAACTATACAGGACGCATAACACGACTGTAGAACGCACCATTTACTGCTCCATGTGGTTGAACTGGTAGAAAGAAACGCCCGCAGAAGATTTTTAGTCAACAACGTACACGGGCTTGTAGATCTTGTCAACACCGATGCGAAACCATGTCCTTAGGTGCGCGCAATCACGACGACGGTGACGTTGTCCGTACCGCCCCGGTCGAGGGATTCATTGATCAGAGCGTCGCATGTTCGAATAGGGTCGCCCTGAGCATGGGTGCAAATATCTCGAATGTCGTCGTCCTCCAACATCTTCGTCAATCCGTCAGAGCAGAGCAATAGAAGATCATCCCGCTCGAGTGGGTGCGATGAAATCGAAGGCCTCGGGGGTGAGGATATCCCTAACGCCTGGGTAAGAACATGTCGTTCCGGATGCATCCGCGCAGTTTCGTGAGTCAGGATCCCGCGCTCGAGATACTTCTCAATCAACGTGTGGTCGCGCGTGAGGAGGGTGAGCGCCCCAGATCGGAAGAGATAGGCGCGACTGTCACCCAGATGGGCGACATGGGCAGTTAGCGTCGGCAATGAGTGAATCAGGAGTAGGACGACGGTGGTGCCCATGCCTTTCAGCGAGGGCTCCAGCTTGACCCGTTCCTGGATCGCGCGATGAGCTTGCATGATCAAATCGGCCACGAACTCGGAGGGGAGACCATTGCCCTTCCGGAGAATGTCGGCTGATAACTCGGCCTGAGCTTTGATGCTGGCAATGGCAGTTTGAGCGGCCACTTCGCCTCCGGCATGGCCACCCATTCCATCCGCAACGGCCCACAGGCCCAGCGGGTCGACGGTGGTGAATGCGTCTTGGTTTATGGCGCGCACGAAGCCGACCTCGCTGCGACCGATGCCGACCCAGCTGCTCATCGAAGGAGCGGAGCCTGAAGTGAAGTCGGTACCGAAGGCGCGCCGACCGATGCGGGTCCAAATCGCAACATCATTTCTTTATAGACCAGTGCCGCGATGGGAACAAGACTTTCCGTGTCAGCTGCATTGTAGGCCAGCAATATGTCGAGTGCGTTGTGCGATCCTCGTTGCCACTCCGACCATAGCCGCACGGCATCCATGCCATTCAGGCCGTGAAGAGCTGGCTCCCGATCTATTCCAAATTTCTGTTCGAGCTGTTTGAGCCCTCCATGCATTCCCAAGCGACGCGCAGCCAGGCACAGGTCGAAGTGGGGCACGACGAATCGCAATAGTGGAAATTTCGCCCGCAAGTAGGGCACATCGAATCCGGTCCCAAAATACGTCACAAGCAATCGGCAATGATCGAGCTCAGCCTGCAGCCGATCGGTCGTCAAGGTCTCTCCGTGCACCAGGCTGATCGTGTGTCCGTTTCGGTGAAGGCCGACAACGGTCACGGCCCCAGCCGGGTCATGATAGGAGAGCCCAGTGGTTTCAATGTCGAGATATAGAATGTCCGATCGGCAGCTGTCGTAGAATCGCCAATGCTCGCGCTTTGGCAACCGCGAGGCGAGCGCACGCAGATCATCCGCATCGAACTCCGATTGCACCAGGGCAAGCTCGCGATCATATAGGGATTTCCGATAAGAAGACAGCCCGCCAATGGTTGGCTGTTTGATAAAGCCTTGCCAATTGAGGAGCCCCTGTTTCCACCATCGACGTTCCGTGGCGGGCCCGATGCCTTGAAGGAAGACGAACGTGGAAGTCAGCATGTCGGAATTGTAGCCTTGATTTCGGGCAGGAGACAAGCTAGAGTTCAACGCTATGACTACCTTGCGTAGGCGCGGTCCCATACCGAAGATTCGTACCAACACATGACTCAGTCGTCCAAACGTATTCGCATCACAGTGGGAGGAGTTCAACTCGACGCAGAACTCAAGGGTACGAAAACCGCAGACCAGGTATATGCGGCGCTTCCGATCCAGGCTCCGATCAATACCTGGGGCGAGGAGTTTTACTTCAAAATTCCCGGTGTCACCGATTATCGGGAAACCGCGACGACTCGGGTGCACATCGGCGATATCGCCTACTGGGGAGCCGGCCAAGTCTTGGCGATCTTTTTCGGGAGAACCCCGATGAGTATGGGATGCGATCCGGTTCCGGCGGACCGGGTGAATGTCGTGGGACGGATCGTCGGGGATGCCACCCAATTGCGCCGTGCGATGGAAGCTTCCACCATCAAGGTCGAGCAAGGATAAGGACTGTGCGCCTGTCAAAAGAACGGGTGCGGCATATGGCGGAGAGTGTGGCGAGCCGTCTTGAACAAGATGGATGCATCGAGCTCGTTGGGGACCGCAAGGCGTTCATCGATAGACTGGATCGCGTCATGACGGACGAACTGTCTCTGGAAGATCGCCTAAACGCCGAAGTACGGCAGATGCTCAAGGGATACGACAAACAGATTGAACAGGGACAGGTCGATTACCAGAAGATGTTTCAGATGGTGAAACAGAAGTTGGTCCGCGAACGGGGCCTGATTTTATGAAGAAGCCAGGAGTGAGGGGGCAGGGGTGAAGGGTTAAACAATCAAATGATGCTCTTGTCGCCTGTGACACCTAACTGTTCACCTCTTGGCAGTTTCGTATGCTGAGTGAAGACAAGGTCAGTCACCTCTCGCACGTGATCCGAAACGAAGTCACGCGAAACCCGGCTGTAAAGGTAATCGGCGGGGACGAGCGGATTTTGAAGGAGATCAAACGTGTACTCGCGGTTGAATTGGCTCAGGAGACGGAGATTGATCGGAAGATCAGGGCGAGACTCGCCTCATATTCCCGTGGTATCGTTGAAGGCAGTACGGAATGGGAAGTCCTCTACCGCAAAACGTTCGAGGAAGAAACGCGAAAGCATGGCAAGTGAGGGACGGGAGGTGGGGATGAAAACCACTCTAAAACAGATCGCCATCTTTGTCCTGATCTTGATGCTGCTCGGACCCGCAGCCTGTTCGGCAAAGCGAAAACCCCTCGTTCCTCTGGCGCTTGCCGATGTCGGCGCTATACCCCAGGCTGTCGCATGGACGGAACAGGGGAGTCAGGCCTATCAGTCCAAACAGTTCGAAGAGGCAAAAAAGTATTTTGGACAGGCGGTTGTGGCCGTGCCTGAATCCGGCCAGGCTCATTACAACTACGCGTTAGCCTTGAACGCGCTTGGTGAGGCAGCCGACGCACGGCAACATTTCCTCGAAGCGGCGAATTTGGCACCGGGCGACAAGATCATTTGGGATTCTCCGGCGCTGTCAGCGTACGGTGACCCTGAGACAAAGAAGCGAACTAAGGACCGTCCCTATGGGACCCAACGGCCGACTTTCGGCGGCATGCCGCGGTAAAGATGAGGACAAACATGACGAAGGAGCTCGCGATTGGAGACCAGGCACCAGAACTCTCGATTCTAGATCAGGACGGCAAGCCCGTGACCTTAAAAAGCCTCAAGGGCAAGCAGGTCGTGCTGTACTTTTATCCGAAAGACGACACGCCCGGCTGCACGAGGGAATCTTGTGACTTCCGCGACACGGAATCGCAGATTATGCGGGCCGGAGGAACGATCGTCGGCGTGAGCCTGGATGGACAGGAATCACACCAGAAGTTCATCAAGAAATTCGGCTTGCCGTTTCCGCTGCTCAGTGACGAAAGCGCGGCGGTCTCCAAGGCCTATGGCGTTTACAAAGAGAAGAACATGTACGGCAAAAAGTATTGGGGCATCGAGCGCAGCACGTTCGTCATCGATGCCGAAGGAAAAGTGAAGGCAATTTTCCGCAAGGTTAAAGTAGACGGACATGCCGACGAAGTGTTGGCAGCGCTGAAAGCGTAACACACCTCTATTGCTTCTCAATTCTCTCTCATGGCGATGCGGCCGACGATCAAGCTTTTCCGCAGAGCCGGGCTCATCTGCCTTATCGCTGCCTCTGCAAGCACAAGTCTCCCTCATGCAGCGGAAAAAACCCCTGCAACGGTTCTGGTGAAGGACGCGTTGACGGTTCCCGGCCAACCGGCGGTCATAGAGGCCCGCCTTAATGCCAAGGGCCTATTGACCACTGTCGGTATGGGCGGAGAACCTCTCGATCTCGTGGTGAACGGCCAAGTCGTTGCCAGGGGCATGACCGGCGGGGACGGCAGAGCCTTCTTGAACTACAGCACGAAGACACAGGGCGTGATTCCAATTCAAGTCCGAGTCGGCAACAGCTCACGAGTGTTGCCCGCGGAAGGTCACGCAAATCTTGTGGTGTGGGAGTGGCGCAACCCCATCGTGGTGATCGAACTGGCAGCATTGATCGAAACATCGCCTGCCCAAGGCCCCTTCCCCGGCATTATTCCACAGTTTGAACCGCAGCAAAACCCGATGCCCGATGCAGCCGACGAACTCGCCAAGCTGACTCAGTTTTATTATCGCGTCATCTATTTCGTGGCCTTGCCGTCTTCCAATGCGGACGGATTCCGCGTGAATGCCGAGGCGAGGGAATGGCTAAAGGCACACAAGTTTCCGCCAGGCTACGTGCTGGTGCTGTCACCTGGTGGAACCGCTGTGGGCGCGAAGCTCGACGAACTGCATGCAGCCGGGTGGAAAACGGTCAAAATCGGAGTTGGCCGGTCAAGAGACTTTGCCGAAGCGTTCCTCCAGCGGCGTTTGGACGCCGTCATGGTGCCGGAACCGGCCAGGAGCGACACACCGCGCAAAGCCAAGGTGGCGAAGGACTGGAAAGAGGTCAGGAGGAATCTGTAGTCCGCTATCCACATTTACGAGCAACCATGGATGTTCACCCTCCTGATCCGACGGAGTCACACCGGCGCACGTCCGACTCCTCCTCGAAGTCCACAGAACGGGCGATCATCCTTGTGATGATCGGCCTAGTGCTGTTGTATGCGCTGTGGACTCTTCAAGCAACCGGGCCGCCACACACACCGTCTGCTACGGATAGACCAACGCAGGCGGTCGTTCTGTCGCCAGAAATGGTTCCCTTGACGACAGGAGACGAGCCTATCGTCGATATCTTTACCCGCGCCGGATGTCCGGTCTGCCACACAATTCCTGGGATCCCCGGAGCAAACGGGCGTATAGGACCCGCACTCGCTCTCGGGACCACGGGCACACAGCGGCTTTCCGATCCGACCTACGATGGGAAGGCCACGACGGTTCATGACTATATCGTTGAGTCGGTGCTTGAGCCTGAACGGTTCGTCGTGCCCGGCTATTCGAGCCGGACAATGCCGATATGGTACGGATCGAAGCTGAGCGCGCTGGCGTTGGAGAAGATCGCGGCGTATCTGGAGAAGCAGACCGATGAGGATCTGGCGCGGTGACATGACGTCTGCCCACCCCACGGCGCTATGACCGTTTTCGGATCGGGGTCACCGTTCCGCCCCCTCCGCCCTGAATCCTGAAGGCATCTCCGGCCGATCCTCCTGTCTGTTTATCCAGCAATGCATTGACGGCCTCGTCGCCTTTGAGCCCTTCCAGTTTGATCTTCAACCGGAGATTGTTGGCACTGTCGGCATTGATCAGCGCCTGTTCAAGTCCGATACGATTCTCTTTGTACAATTGGAGCAAGATGCGATCGAAGGTCTGGCATCCCTCTTCGATGCCTTGCTCCATCGCTTCCTTGAGCGTGTCGATTTCGGCCTTCTTGATCAAATCCTTGATGCGCGGCGTATCCAGCAAGATTTCCAGCGCAGGTACTCGTCTTCCGTCAAGGGAGGGAATCAGCCGCTGGGAAATGATGGCACGGAGATTGAGCGACAGCTGTAGGTAAATCTGCGCGTGTCGGTCAGGCGGGAAGAAATTCATGATGCGCTCGATGGCCTGGTTGGCGTTATTGGAATGCAAGGTGCCGATGCACAAGTGACCGGTTTCCGCAAAGGTGATCGCTGCCTCCATCGTCTCCGTATCGCGAATTTCTCCAATGAGAATGACATCGGGTGCCTGACGCAACGTGTTCTTGAGGGCGTTTTGAAAATTCAAGGTGTCGAATCCGACTTCGCGTTGAGTGATGATGGACTTTTTGTGCGGATGAACAAACTCGATCGGGTCTTCGACCGTGATGATATGGCCTGGGTGGACCGAGTTGCGATAATCGATCATGGCCGCGAGGGTAGTGGATTTCCCAGAACCGGTAGCGCCGACGACGAGGACCAACCCTCGTTTGGTCATTGCGATGTCTTTGATAATAGGCGGCAGCTGGAGCTGGTCAACTGTCTGAATCTCCGCCTTGATGTGGCGAAAGACCAACCCGACGTTGCCCCGCTGGCGGAAGATATTGACGCGGAACCGGCCGAGCTCTTTGTAGTACAGTGCCAGGTTCATTTCCATTTTCTCTTCGAACTCGCCCCGCTGCTGTCCGCGCATCAACGCCAGAGCCAGCGCTTCCAGCTGCTCGTTCGTAAAGGGCGGCGCATCGGTCGGTTGGGTCGATCCATGAATACGATAGATCGGCGGCGCATCAACGGTGAGATAGAGGTCGGACGCCTCATGGTCCACCATGACTTTCAGCAGGCTACGAACGTCCATGATCTTGTCCCGTCCTTTCCGTATCCACCCTGCAGCCGTCCGCTAGGCAACGCCGCTCATTGGGGCCCCGAAGAGATTGGGGTTCATGCTGCGCGATTGCGCTTCGGCTTTGGTGACGATGCCGCGCGTCGCCAGCTCAAGTAAGGCCATATCCATCGTTTGCATGCCGTCTTTTTGGCTGGCCTGCATAATGCCGGGAATTTGATGCAGTTTGGCTTCCCGGATGAGGTTTCGCACCGCCGTGGTCGCCACCATGACTTCCAGCGCGGCGACTCGCCCGCCGGTCCTCTTCTTCAGGAGAGTTTGCGTGATGACGGCCTCCAATGCTTCCGAGAGCTGGGTTCTGATTTGCGCCTGCTGAGCCGGGGGAAAGGCGTCGATGATACGGTCGATCGTTTTGGGTGCGCTCGATGTGTGTAAGGTACCGAACACCAAGTGCCCGGTTTCCGCCGCGGTTAAGGCGAGTTGGATGGTCTCCAGATCCCGCATTTCGCCGACGAGTATGATGTCTGGATCTTCGCGAAGCGCTGACTTGAGCGCATTGGCAAACGAGAGAGTATGAACGCCCAACTCACGTTGATTGACCAGGCATTTTTTTGACTTATGGACGAATTCGATTGGGTCTTCGATCGTAATGATGTGGCCTTCGAACGAAGCGTTCAGAAAGTCAACCATGCCGGCGAGCGTAGTAGATTTGCCGGAACCCGTCGGGCCGGTGACAAGAATCAATCCTTTTTCCTTGTCGCAAAGTTGCCGAATGATGGGCGGCATGCCAAGCTTATCCAGCGGTAAAATGGTGGTGGGAATGTTTCGAAAAACCGCGCCAAGTCCTCGCTGCTGGACAAATACGTTGACGCGAAACCGGGCGATATCGCCTAGCTCGAATGAAAAATCGCATTCCCGATGTTCTTCGAAGTTCTTCCGTTGCACGTCGCTCATCATGTCGTAAATAAGCGCGTGCGTTTCTTCCGGCGTCAGTGCGGGATGGTCCAGCTTCTTCAGATCTCCGTGCATACGGATCATTGGCGGCTCACCGGCGCTAATATGGCAATCCGACGCGCCTTCTTTGACTGAAAACGTCAGCAATTTGGAAATGTCCATGGGAAAGTCTCCATTCGTGCCAGACGGGAACACTGCGGGTAAGCAACCACGTGGCATCATGCCATAGGACTACCGGAAAGCAAGAAAATAGCCGGAAGATACCTGAGGAACAAGATACTCACTAGATGAGATTGGAGGCGCGCCCCGCCAGTTCAAATGCTCGTAATGCTTCGTCGAGTTGGCTTATGGTATGTTCGGACGTCACGGTGACGCGGATGCGGCTGGTTTCACCAGGAACCGTCGGCGGTCTGATCGCGGGAGCATAGACTCCATGCATCAACAGTTGTTCGGCAAAGATGAGCGTTTGTTTGGCGTCGCCGATGAGAATGGGGAGAATGGGGCTGACAGTCGCCGTCATACGAAATCCAAGCCGTTCCAACCCGTGAAAGAGATGATGCCGATTAGCCCATAGACGCGCCCGCCGTTCAGGCTCCCGTTGAATGACGTCCAGCGCAGCGATAGCTGCTGCGGCCGTGCCGGGTGGGGGCGCCGTCGTGAAGATGAACGGGCGGACCGTATTAACCAGGTAGTCGATCATCTCCCGTGGACCGACGGCATACGCCCCACAGCTCCCCAGCGCCTTCCCCAACGTCCCTATATGAAACCGAATCTCATGTTCCACTCCAAGTTCCTCGATAGTTCCTCGACCGGTTGGTCCCATGACGCCGGTCCCATGCGCGTCATCAACATACAAGGTGGCGTCGTATCGCGTCGCAAGCGCGGCCAATTCCGGCAACGGAGCCAGATCTCCGTCCATGCTGAACAGGCCGTCGGTGACGATCAGAACGGGGCGGTTCGGCGACCTCCGTTTCAACAACGATTCAACATGTGCGCTGTCACGGTGACGAAATACCCGGAAATCGGCACCACTCAGCCGGCAACCGTCAATCAGGCTGGCGTGGCATAATCGGTCTAGCAGGATAAGGCCCTTTCGCGCGATCAAGCTGGGAATGATCCCAAGGTTCGCCAGGTAGCCAGACCCAAACAAGAGCGCAGACTCTGTTCCCTTGAATTCGGCGAGAAATGATTCCAGTTTTTGATGGGGCGGTAGAGTGCCGCAGATCAAACGCGATGCCCCCGCGCCGCTTCCATATTGTTCCGTCGCCTGGACCGCAGCTTTAATGACCGCGTGATGAGTAGCCAACCCCAGGTAGTCGTTGGAGCACAAGAGAATGACCTGCCGGTTAGAAAATTGAACGACCGGGCCCGTTGCCGATTCCAGCACGCGCAAGCGACGAGTCAAGGATTGATCAGCCATCTGTTGAAGTGTCCTTTGGAACATGAGGCCCTTCCAGGCTCCTTTCCTGATGCCCATCCATGCATTGACAAGGTCAATCGTATCCTAGTATAAGACACGGGTTTGCGTGAATGGAACGAGCATCATTGGATTATCCTGGATTTTCAGACAATGACGTATCGAATTAAAGTGCCGCCGCGGTCGCTTCCGGTTGACGAGGCTCACCTGGTCAGCAGCTTGGAGCACAAGCTGCTCGATCTGAAGAAGTATCGCTGGTCATTGCTTGTGGGATTGCTGCTGGTGATCATCGGTGGGGGAATTGTCGGAGCGGTCGTATGGTACGATGAGCAGACTGCAAGCAAAGCTCAGAGTCTCGAGCGGGAAGCGACGCTTCATTACCTCACACGCCCGGCCAACGATCCGAAAAAGGTGGAAACCAACCTCAAAGAGGCGATCGCCCTGTATACACGAGTGGCCGACGAGTATCCGCGGACTCCCTCGGCTCCGCTTGCATTGTTTGGTCTCGGAAATGCCTTGCTTGAAACCAACCAAGTCGATGCTGCAATCGACGCCTACAAGAGGTTGCTTTCAACCTATAGCGCTAATGCGTCCCTGACCGGTCTCGCGCATCAAAAGCTCGGTTACGCGTATCTCCTGAAGGGAGATCGTGAACAGGCGGAAAAATCATACTCGGCTATTCTTAATAGTCCCATGTCACTGAACCACGATCAGGCCTTGTTCGAGCTGGCGCGGCTTGACGAAAACCAATCTCGACCGGATGCAGCACTGAAGCGATATCAAGAGCTCATGAAAACTTACCAGAATTCTCCCTTCGCCAGTGAAGCCGCTCTTCGAGAGAAGATTCTCGATGCGAAGAAGACTCATGAGGCAGCTCCACCTCCTGCAACAGCTCCGACTGCTCCTGCAACTCCCGAAAAATAATACAGCCTACTAGAGCGGGCGAACCAATCTCAGACACGTCTCCCGGTCAGTCCGACACGACGAGACTATGAGACACCGTCGTCGTCTGTCAATGAGCCGGACATCGTCACAGGCGGCTGTATGTCCTTACGGGGAACTCCTCGGCAGTCGATGAGGGGTGAGGATTGACGGCGAGGCTCCGTTCTCGCGTCGCGAGAACGGAGCCTGAATGCATCGTTGCATCAGATTAGCGGCCGATGATCAGAAAGTCACCCACCTTGATGAGCGACCCGGAAATGTTGTTTCGTGCCTTCAGAGTCTTCAAGGGAATGCGGAAACGCTTGGAGACTTTTTCCAAGGTGTCGCCCCTACGGACACGATACCATTTGGAGGAATCTTTCTTGATGGAAGAACCTTTCTTGACAAGGCGAGTCCGATCCGAAAGGGGAGGGAATTTGTACGTCGGTATTCGATCCAGTTCACTGATGACCTTCATGCCGGTTCCGACCGGCACTTTCAGGTGGTAAGCGGAATCGTCTGGAGGCGTAGCATCCCGCCGCAATTCTGGATTCAGGAGCCGAAGCTCTTCGTATGGAATCCCGGTGATATTGGAGATCGCCCGGAAATGCACCGGGCGGTCAATGACCACCTCCTCAAATTCGTGCGGGGGAGCCTGATCCTGACTGAACCCGTACCGGTCTGGATTCCTTGCAATGATGGTGGCGGCCATGATCCGAGGCACGTACTGTTTGGTTTCTCGACGAATCAGCTTGGTTTTGGAAATATCCCAAAAGGTTTCCCCGCTCGTTTTCCGTAGAGCGCGCAATACTTTGCCTTCACCCGCATTGTAAGCCGCCATTGCCAGCGGCCATGTTCCAAATAAGTCATACAAATCACGAAGATATCGGGCCGCGGCGACGGTCGACTTGATAGGGTCACGACGCTCATCCACATAATTGTCGATGCGGAGACCATAGATTTTCCCGGTCGCTTTCATGAACTGCCATGGCCCGGTTGCCTTCGCCCGTGAGTACGCGTAGGGGTTGAACCCACTTTCGACCAGCGACAAATTGACCAAGTCGCTTGGGAGATCAAACTCGGCGAATATGGTTTCGACGAGCGGCCGATAGCGGCTGAACCGAACGAGCCATTGCTCGAACCGGTCTCGGATCGACGTATGGAAGAAGCGTAAGTGGCTTTCTACGGTCGGATCGACGACCACCGGAATGTTATAGGCATCGACCTTTGACTCATTCTCCGACTCATCCTGCGAGGCAGACGCTTGGGAGATCTCGTCGGCGTCGTCCGCACTGGGAGAGGAATCGGCGATGTCAGTGGTTTCCCCATCGGAGGAGTCCCCGATTGAATTGGGAGCAGAAGGGGTGAGGGCCAATTCTGATTCCAACGGGACGAGGTTGGAATCGATGTCTTCGTCATTTTCCTCAGCAGCGGCTACCGTAACTTCCTCAGTAAGGAGTGCCCCAGCAGAGTCTGCGTTTTCCTCGGCAGTAACCACCTCTCCGGAATTTACGGAAGAGTCACCTTCTGCGCGGGTCTCACTTGGGAGCAAGAACGGAAGTGCGCTCAAGCAGCAGAACAGAACCACTAACATCACATCTACGATTCGAAGTTTGAATGACATGATAAAAAACCTCGTCGTGATTGATGAAACATAGATGAAGCAATGGGGCTAGACTATCGAGCTCCCCAGGACTTGTCAAGAAATTGGGAGGAGGGGGATGCTCCCTCTTTGGTATCAGGACCGGCGGTTTCCGTCTTTCGTCTCCGCTGGGACTTTTTCGATGGGTCAAGGCGAGGACGGACGAGAAAATCCTGAAAACATCGTCAGTTGTGGCATCGGATTTCTTGACAGCCTCCAGGTGCAAATGGTAGCGTACCGGCTCTTTTCTTGTGGATGCCCCACCAGGTTTCATCAAGGAGGATCGATCAATGTTGAAGCGGTATCTCTTGGCTCCCGGCCCAACTCCTGTACCCCCGGAAGTTCTTCTGGCGATGGCACGACCCATGATCCATCATCGAGCGCCGGAGTTCGACCCGATCTTCGCCGAGGTCCGCGAAGGACTCAAGTGGTTGTTTCAGACCCGGAACGACGTCCTGATGTTGGCGGCGTCCGGCACGGGCGGAATGGAAGGGTCCGTGTCCAATTTTTTGTCGCCCGGCGACAAGGCGTTGTATGTGAACGGCGGCAAGTTCGGAGAGCGTTGGGGCAAACTCTGCAAGACGTTTGGGGTACAGGCGACTGAGGTGAAAGTCGAGTGGGGGCGAGCGGTCGATCCGCAGCAAGTGGCCGATGCCCTGAAGAAAGATCCCTCTATTAAGGCGGTCTACGTGCAAGCAAGCGAAACATCAACCGGTGTTTCTCATGATGTCAAGGCGCTGGGAGAAATTCTCAAATCCTATGAGAATGCCATCCTCGTGGTCGATGCCATCACGGCCCTGGGCGTATTCGACATCAAGACCGACGCGTGGGGGTTGGATGTGGTCATCACCGGCTCGCAGAAAGCCCTAATGCTACCGCCAGGCATGGCATTTGTGAGCGTCAGCGACAAGGCATGGGCCTTGGCTGACAAGGCCAAAAATGCCGCCTTCTATTTCAACTTCAAAAAGGAACGAGAGAACCAAGTCAAGAACCAGACCGCCTTCACTCCGGCGGTCTCGCTCATCATCGGCCTTCAGGAAGTTTTCAGAATAATGAAGGCCGAAGGGCTCGATAAGATGTTCGCGCGGCAGGGGAGATTGGCTCAGGCTATGCGGGAGGGCGTTCAAGCGGCCGGCTTGACCCTGTTTCCCAAAGAATCGCCTAGTGACGCATTAACAGCAGTATGCGCCCCGGA
>DKBD01000052.1:19026-20693 GCA_002451055.1 Nitrospira sp. UBA6909
GGAAAAGCACAGGAAGTCCTGATGGCAAAGTAACCGGACGAGGATGCACATGGGGACAGCGGCAATGAAAATTTTGGTGAGCGACAGTCTGTCGAAACAGGGTGTGGAGTTGCTGGAAAAGGCGGGTTTCACCGTTGTGGTGAAATCCAAAATGCCGAAAGATGAGCTCTTCAGGGAAATCAAGGATGCCGACGGGTTGATCGTGCGGTCCGGCACGAAAGTCACGGCGGAACTGATCGCCGCTGCTGAGAAACTCAAGGTCGTCGGGCGGGCAGGGTCCGGGTTGGATAACGTCGATACGCCTGCGGCGACTCGCCGTGGCATCGTCGTGATGAATACGCCGGGCGGCAACACCGTCACGACAGCCGAGCACACGATGGCGATGATCTTTTCGGCCTGCAGGAAAATTCCTCAGGCGACGGCGTCGGTCAAGCAGGGCAAGTGGGA
Organism: Nitrospira sp. UBA6909; assembly: GCA_002451055.1. Lineage (GTDB taxonomy): Bacteria > Nitrospirota > Nitrospiria > Nitrospirales > Nitrospiraceae > Nitrospira_D. The sequence continues at coordinate 19,474 of DKBD01000052.1, forward strand.
AAAGGACAAGTTCATGGGGATCGAGCTCTATAGCAAAACCCTCGGGATCGTGGGAATCGGCCAGATCGGAGGCTATCTCGCGAAGCTCGCGCAGGGTGCCTCAATGAATGTGATCGCCTATGATCCCTATCTGGCGCCAGAACGGGCTGAGAAGATGGGCGTTGCGCTGGTGGATCTTCCTGAGCTATTCCGGCGGGCGGACATCGTGTCTGTCCATACGCCGCTGACGGCTGAAACCAAGTCGCTGATCAACGCCAAAGTCATCGAGACGATGAAGCCTGGCGTGGTCGTCGTCAATTGCGCCCGCGGCGGGATCATTCACGAGGCGGATTTGTGCGAAGCGTTGAAGACCAAACGCGTGGCTGCCGCGGCCTTCGATGTATTCGAGGAAGAGCCGATCAAATCTGATAATCCGCTGTTGGCGCTGGACAATTTTATCTGCTCTCCCCACATCGGTGCCCAGACGACTGAAGCGCAGGAAAACGTCGCCATCGGAATTGCAGAGCAGATCGTCGATTATTTTACCAGAGGCGTGGCGAAAGGGGCGGTTAACGTTCCCTTGGTTTCACCGGAGTTGCTGCCTCGCCTGCAGCCGTTTTTGACGCTGGCTGAACGGCTCGGCTCGCTTCAGACGCAGCTGTCGCAAGGCGGGATTGAACGGGTCACGGTTGAATACAGCGGCGAGGTGGCTTCGTTATCGGTAGCCTCTCTGACCATCGCGGTCCTCAAGGGCCTCCTGACGCCGATTCTTGAGCACCCGGTCAATTATGTCAACGCGCCGATCGTGGCGAAGGAGCGAGGAATCGAAGTCAAAGAGGTCAAAATCTCAGACGCCGGAGACTTTACCAGCCTCATTCGGGTACGGGTCGAGGCCGGCAAGATCTCGCACCAAGTGGCCGGCACGCTTTATCACAAAAAAGAGGCCCGCGTCGTCGAGATCGATCAATTCAAGGTGGAAATGGTGCCGGAAGGCCATATGCTGTTCATCCATAATATGGACCGTCCTGGTGTCATCGGCATGGTCGGAAAAGTGCTGGGGGACAACGGCATCAATATCGTCAGGATGCAATGCGCGTTGGAAAAACGCGGCGGTGACGCTTTGTTGATCATCGCGTCTGATACAGAGTTTCCGTCTGGCGTATTGGAGCAAATCAAGTCCAGTTCCAATATTCTTTCGGTCAATGTCGCAAATCTCTGCTGACGGTTGCTGAGACTTTCCA
>DKBD01000018.1:0-1696 GCA_002451055.1 Nitrospira sp. UBA6909
GTGCCGATAAGGCTCTCCAAAGGGATGTGCAGTTGTTTGTGCAGCCGGCGGATCATTGCGAGCGACAGGCCACGCTTCCTTGCTAAGATTTCAGCGACCCTCCCCCGCCCTCCGAGGACGACTTCCAAGTCCTTCCGAGTCATGCCGAGTTGGTCCATTCTGAATCGAATGGCTTCGATGGGGTCCGGCGGACACACGGCATAATGCTTGGCTTCATAGGCTTCGACGAGTGTTGCGAGCACGTCCAACTCATCACCCGCCTTGGTCCTTGGTTTGGCATCCATCAGTGCTTCGATACGACGCAGCGCTCGTTCATAGTCTCGCGTTGATCTGATCGGCATAATGGACATCGTGCCTCCGACTCGTTATACGTCTGTGACATCAATGGAGTCGTATTCTTTGTGCGTTCCGACAAATCGTATGTAGACGATTCGGTAAGGGTAATTGATCTTCGCCACTAAACGGTAGTGGTTACTAGCGATATTGAAGACCACTCTGTTCCCCTGCAGTACGCTGGCGGTCCTGAATTGAAGTCGCACCGCCGACGGGGAGGCCCAATCCGCTCGTGCGACTTCCTGATGCCAAGCTTCCAAGGGGCCCTTCGCTTGAGGGTGTCGTTTCCAAAAAGCACGGAGAGTCCGCTTGGCAATGATGCGCACGCGGATACTCTAGCATGCTCCCACAATGGGAGCAAGTTAGTTGTATGGCGAGAGGGGTAATTCGGTTGACGGGGCTCGGTGCTCAGACGTATTGCGGAGGTTCAACACAGACCCCAGCCAAGATAGCCTTGTTGAGCCTCGCCGAAGGAGCTGCGGCGACCAATAGTCAAAGGGCATGACTATTGACGTGTTCAGCGGAGTGATGGGAGCAGGTCTTGCAAACACACAGGCCGTTTAACGGCACCATCCACCATCAGATACCGTCTGTTCCATTGTCGTCGACGGCCTCGCTCCCACCAACCATGACTCCCGTCCGCCGCCACCGCACCCAGCGCCGCACATTGGTTCCAATGTAGACGGCGTCACCATCTTGCTCAGGAATCTGGGAGATCTGTGCTTCGCAGTGCTCCACCGTTTGTCAGGCGCTGCAAGGTGAAACCCCTAAAGGGGCGACTCCCTTCTACACGGAGTCTGTCCCTTGCTCAGGGGTGGTCGTCTGCAATGGGCAGGGTATGTGGAGGGAAAGGAACGGTCAGTCTAGCGCAGATGCAGATGCCTATGCTGAGAAGGGGTATCAGTATACATCGTTCCTATACCTGATGTGATCAACATACTGAGCCGAACGCTAAATAGTGCGTACTTTCAATTCTTGAACGGTGCATAAACATGGGGTTTCTGAATATTCCGCTCATGGACCACGCACTGTATCGCGGTCGGATCAGCAAATCGTTTTCGAAGCCTCGTTCACGACCAAGATGGGCCGCAATTGGCCGATGCACAATCGATAATACCCTTTGAAATCCCCTGCCATCATCGTGATGTCACGATGTGATACAGGCCAGGCTGCCAACTCTTTTAAGTGATGCCGAATCCGTGCTTGTTGTGCTTCTTCGAGCGAATTCAGGACTTTGGACGTACGCTGATACAACAGGATCTTGTACAGTACACATTCTCTAGCGGCGAGAATTCCTCCCTGCATCCTTGTTGTCTAGCCATCTTGGCGTTCACAATATCATTCCGCGCATCGTCCGGCAGAT
>DKBD01000018.1:1712-2797 GCA_002451055.1 Nitrospira sp. UBA6909
TGGGCGTGTCGTCAGGGCATAATCCTCAATGACGTTGTTGATTGCCTCCGAAATCAGGCGTGCCAGTTCGCCTCGCCAAGCTTCCGCCTTCTGGCCATACAAAATGACTCGCCGCGTGGCGAGGTCTATGGGGATATCGCTTGCCGCCTTCGAGAGAATCAGCACCGGCTTGGCGAGGGTGTGGGCGATGCCCAATTCATAGAGGACGTTTGGGTTCCGCCCCGTGATATCTGCGATGACGAAATCCGCGCTATTGATGCTTTGCCAGATGTCTTCCAGGATGTCGGTGGGCGTAAACAGATCGTCGCCGCGGATTGGGCGCACACCCGCTGCATCACATGCGCCGGCGAGGATGCGGTGAACGTCTGCGGACCATGGTTCGCCAAAGGGCATCACGATGAAGCAGGAGGCTTGGGCTTCTGCGGCGCGGTCTTTTGGTGCTGCGTAAAGCCGTTCGGGCCCGAGAAACAGCACGTCTTGTTTCAGTCGCGCAGCCGATTGGCGGAAATCGTCTAAATAGGCCCCCAGTCCCGTAGATTCCAACGCACCACGAATTCGGGGCGGAGCGCCACGCCATTCCTCTGACCGAAGGCGTGATCCGTGGACGCCTTGCACGTATGCTCACAGGTACGCGACGGTGTCGTCGAAGCGATCGGTGATGCGAACCAGCATTATGAGAAGCGTCACGATGTGCACATCAATGTAAAGACACTTGCGGCATAGAGCGAGTCGGAAATCAAATCCCATACAGGGCCGCCATCGCCTGGCGCCAGGATCGTCGGAGCAACAGCTTGCCCGCTCGACTGCTGATACGTTCCCCATGATCCGGCTAGCAAGAGGAACGCCATGCCTTGCACGAAGAGAAAGCCTTGGTACGGACGAAGGCTCTGTCGAGAAACGTGGAAGGCGAGAATGCCGGTGGCCGCAGCCGCCGCAACCTGATCCCAATGTTCTAGAACGGATCCTTGAGATTCGCGGCCAATGATCACCCACATGGCCAGCCAGAGTAGATACAGAGCGAAGAGCGCGCCGATCTTCAGATAAGCGGATCGCGTCATCTAGTATCAGCGTCCGATCGATTCCGG
>DKBD01000101.1 GCA_002451055.1 Nitrospira sp. UBA6909
GCCTTCTCCTCATTATGCGCCTCCTTCTGTACTGGGTTGTGATTGGTTAGCGAACCGATGTCAAGGTTTGCAATCACACGCGGCCACAATAGGGCACATCTTCAGCGCGCGAAGCCCACAACCATCGGCAACGATGGCACGCCGCCATCATGTATGGAATACATTGGCTTGAAATAGATTCGGATGCCACAGCTAGCTCGGTCAAGTAGGATTCGATCCTAGACCATTCCCTCAAAAAAAGCAACGAATTGAATGCCGCACGCGGAAATCCATATGAACCGCGCGCGCGAAAGATAGCCGCTCCCGCTTGAATATCGAGGACAGACAAGAATCTGACTGAACGTGATCAGCGCCCGCCTACTCGATGGGCTCCGGCACAGCACCTTGCCCATATGGAAATTGAGTGTATCCTTTCATTCTGAAACCGTATCTTTTTTATAGCAAAGGGTTGCATCGCGCAGCGGCCAATCGCCATTGCCCACACGCATGGCTCTTGCACAACTCCCGCTGACAACCCTAATCGGCCGGATGAACCGGTGATCGCCTAAGTCGAGCAACGTGATGCCAAAACATATCCTGGTGGTAGATGACGATCCGGATATCAGGCAAATTCTTCAGGACCGCCTGGAGTCCTACGGCTACCTTGTCGAAACTGCAGCAGATGGACCAGCCGCACTCGAGAAACTGGACAAGCTCACTCCCTGCGGCGTGTTTTTGGACATCCGCATGCCCGGCATGGACGGGATGGAGGTGCTCGGTCGAATCAGAGATCGCCATCGCGCACTCTCGGTCGTTATCGTCACCGCAGCCGGCGCCGGCAAGCATATGATGCCGGCTATCACCGCCGGCGCGCAGGCCTACCTCCTCAAGCCCTTCGACACGCCGCAAGTCCGGCAAATCGCGGAGCGGTGGTTCGGCCAGCCACATGGATCGGACAGCGCACCATGAAAACCACCCTTCGCGCGATGAGGGCGTTCGGCCTGCTCGCACTCGTCCTGCTGACACACCCGCCTCTTATCCTCGCCGGCGCGGAGTCTGTCGAGGATGGCGAAGACTCCGGCGTGTTCTCGTTTCTGAAGGAAGAAACGGTCAGCACCGCGATACGCCGAGAACAGCCGATTTCTCAAGCTCCCTCCAACGTGTACGTCATTACCGCTGAAGACATCCGCCAATCAGGCGCGCCTGATGTGCCGACCATTCTGCGTCGGATTCCCGGCCTCGAAGTCATGCAGGTCACCGGAGCGGATTTCAACGTCAGCGTACGAAGCAACAACCAGTTGTTCGCCAACAAGGTCCTGGTCTTGATCGACGGCCGCTCCGTGTATATCGATGTACAGGGATTTGTCTTTTGGAAGGGGCTTCCCATCACCCTACCGGAAATCAAACAGATCGAAGTGATCAAAGGTCCCATCGCCGCGCTGTACGGCTTCAACGCCTTCGATGGTGTGGTGAACATCATCACCAAGTCACCGGAAGAAATGAAGGGCACTTCCTTGCAAATGGGAGGAGGCGAGATCGGAACCGTTTCGACGTCGGCTGTTCATGCGGGGGTCGGAGGAAATCTCACATACCGTCTTTCAGGCGGGTACGATCAAAATAACCAATGGCGGAACCGCGACGGACTCGCCTTTCGGTCCTATAAATTCAACGGCCAGACCGACTATGCATTGTCGGCCCAATCAAAAGCATCGCTCTCAGGCGGCCTCGTCTACATGAACCCCCATGACGGCCCAATGGTCGGAGGAGGCAGCAGCATCCTGGCGCCGGCCGTCAAGCTGCCATACGCCAACCTTTCCTATGAAAATCACGGCTTCTTTCTCCGCGCCTACTGGAACGGGTTTTTCGCTGATACGGTGGCCTCCCCCCATCCTCTCCTGGAAGGATTTATCGCCGTCACGGACCCCGTTGGAAACTCGGATCTGAGATTCACAGGCAATACCTATAACCTTGAAGGGCAGCACTCCATGCCAATCGGTGCCTCAGGCCGAATCACCTATGGGATCAACTACCGGCACAATACATTTTCCTGCAACTGCATCTCCTCTCTCGGGCATGAACATCGCCTGGGTTCGTACGTGCAAGGCGAATGGGCCCTCTTCCCTTCGGTCAATGTGATCGGAGGGCTACGATACGATCTTCACTCGCAGATCAATCCGACATACAGCCCGCGCCTCGCCGTCCTCTACACGCCGATCTCCGGACATACGCTGCGCGCTCAAGCATCCGTGGCCTACCGGCCTCCGACACTCTTCGAAACGCATGAAGACATGCGCATCACGCCCCTCGTCTCCAATCCGTTCTTCCCCGTGTCCAACCCGATTCTGGGATCAAGAAATCTTGGGCCGGAAAAGATTCTGTCCTATGAACTCGGCTATCAGGGATGGTTCTATCGCCACCGTGTTCGGATCAGAGGTGATCTCTTCTTCAATCAGACTTCTGACCTCATCGGCCTTGAATCGACCCCCACCATGGTGCGCACGGTAAACAGCGGGAGAACGCAGGTCTACGGGGGAGAAGCCGGAGTCGAGTTTCAGGCCGCATCCTGGTTGACCGGATTCATCAATTACTCGTTTCAAGAGATCGAGAAAAACACGACGGGCCTCGTTCGGCGCGGTGGTCCTCAATCCAAAGTCAACGCCGGCTTGCGTGTTGAATGGGACAACGGCATCAGTGGGGATGTCGTACTGCACTACGTTGGACAGGCACAGTACCCTCTCGCCGAATCATTCCTCATCTACCAGCGGTCTCCTGGCGACTGGGCGGACAGCTATACCCTGCTTAACCTACGCGCCGGCTACCGCTTTTGGGAGCAGGCCACCTCGGCGGGAGACAGGCGGTCGGCTGAGATCGCCGTGTCGGTCTTCAATGCGCTCGACGACGGCCATCGAGAACACCCGCTCGGTGATCTGATCGGACGGCGTGTGATGGCTTGGTTGACACTCAAACTGTAATGGACGGGCACCCAAACACTGACAACGGAGCGTCCATACTTCGCCGGCCTCAGATCGAGCCCGTCGAACGAAGAACCATGCACGCAGCTCTTTCGACCCCCTTTTCACCGGTGGAGATCTTCCGCAAGCCCAACCATTCCCCTCTTCTCCACCTGCCGGCCGGGCTAGTCCGAACCCTCCTATCCTGCACGTCGATCATCCTGAACCTTGCCCTCCTGCATGGCCCGCTGCAGGCCCACGAAGTTGTCATCCTCAAGTCAGCCAATATCGCTCCCTACAATCAAGCCATCATCGGGTTTAAATCGTCCATGCCGGCTGAAACAACCTTCATCGAATACGATTTGAAGGGCGACCCCCATGCCGGACGAACGTACGCGAGCAAGATACGCGCCTCCGGTTCCGATCTCGTGCTGGCGGTGGGATCGAAAGCCGCGATCGCGGCGCGACTCGAAATCTTCGATATCCCTATCGTCTACAGCATGGTCCTGAACCCGTCAAAGTACGACCTCAAAGCTGCCAACATATTCGGCGTTTCGGTCAAACCCGCCATCGGACAACAGCTCGGCATACTGCGCACCGTGATGCCGAATTTGAAACGAATCGGTTATCTGTACGATCCTGGCAAAACACCTCCCTTGTCGGCTGAAGCGACGGCCCAAGCTCGGCATCTCGGCATCACGTTCATCGACCGTCAAGTCAGCGCCGCGGAGCACGTCCCCGGGACATTGCGGGAACTTCTGCCGGCAATTGACGCGCTGTGGCTCCTATCGGACAGCACGGTATTGACCGAGGAATCCTTCACCTTCCTCTTGCGCGCAGCATTCGACCGGCACGTGCCCGTCATCGGGTTCGACCCGGAATTCGCCCGCAGAGGCGCCTTGATCAGTTTTTGGGTCGATTCGGCCGACATCGGACGGGAAGCAGCCCATGTCGCGCAAACGATCCTCGCCGGCGCAACGGAGTCACCGCCCAAAGCAATCAGTCCGAAGCAGCGGATGGCGCTGAATCTCGGAACCGCCGAATATCTCGGCATCACCATCCCAACGACTGTACAGAGCATGGCCGATGAGGCGTACTGAGCGTGCCCGATATGACTGACCCCCACAAGATCCATCGTGCCCCCGGTTTTGTCGGCCTGAGAACAAAATTCGTGCTGTTCATCAGCCTGGTCATCATCGCGGTGTGTTCCGGCCTCAGCTCGTACTTTATCCGGCAACAGTCCGACTCAATGACCCGCGCCTTGATCAGCGCGGGCAGCATCTTGGTGAAAAACCTGGCTCACAACAGCCGGTACGGCCTGGTCGCCAAAGATCTGGTCTTGCTCGAACAACTCATCACCGGCGTGATGGACATGGACGAGAGCGTCTATGTCGTCTTCACGGGCCCCGATGGGACACGGCTGGCCGCCAAGAGCAAACGCGACGTGTATCCAGCCCAGGAGATCGCCGAATCGTTGCACCGATCCGATATGAGCGACGTGACGATTTCGTCATTCTCCGCGGGCGACGACCGGCACCGCGAGCGGCTGTACGACTTCGCCGTAACGATCAGACGGGGAACCGACCACCCGGACCCATTCCCCTTGCTGTCCTTCGAATCAGAGGAATCCCAGCCCGCATCCCCCGCAGCGTTGAAACCATCGATCCACATCTATGGGACCGTCCAAATTGGGTTGACCGAGGAAAAGATGAATCAGGCGTTGGACCGAATCATCGGCAACGTCGTCCTCATCACGATCGCCGTCATCCTGAGCGGGATCTTAGCCACTGTGCTGCTGACCCGCCGGATCACCACGCCGCTCAAGAGCCTTGTCTCGGTCGCGAGGCGGGTGGCCAACGGAGATTTGACCGCCTCGGTCGCGCCCATGACGCGTGACGAGGTGGGACAACTGACGTCGGTCTTCAGTCACATGACCGAATCGTTACGAGACCGAGACCTTGCGGTGCAACAAGCCTACCGGAAACTCGAACAGCTCAATCGGACGCTTGAGCAACGGGTCCGCCAGCGGACCAGCGAACTGCAGGCGGCCAATGAAAAACTGAAAGAGCTGGACCACCTCAAATCGACGTTCGTGTCGGTCGTGTCCCACGAGCTGCGGACGCCGATGACGTCCATCAAGGGTTATGTCGAAAACCTGCTGGACGGCCTGGCAGGGGCACTCACCGACAAGCAAACTCATTCCCTGGAACGGGTCAAGCACAACATCGACCGACTGACGCGGATGATCAATGAATTGCTGGATCTCTCCAAGATCGAAGCCGGCCGCCTGGAGTTGAACCTGTCCCCGGTTGCCCTATCAGAAATAGCAGAAGAAATCGTGGAGAGCTACCAGACGGCTGCGCGTGCGAAGTCCATTGTCCTTCAAGTGATTCCCCACCCTGACTTACCCATGGTGATGGGAGACCCGGACAAGCTCAACCGGATCCTGATCAATTTAGTTCATAACGCCATCAAGTTCACGCCGCAGGGAGGAGAGATCTGCGTCGAAGCGCAGATGCGCGGTCACGGCCACGTCGAAATGGCCGTGACCGACAGCGGAAAGGGAATTCCTCCGCATGAGCTCAACAAGGTCTTCGACAAATTCTATTGGAGCGACTCCGCCCCCGTCGAANNGAAGGCAGCCGTTTTTCCTTTACCATCCCCATCGCTCGGCCATAACGCCTGCGTGCGCCTCCTGTAGGGCGGTGAGGATGCGCTGAGGGATCGGGCCCTGCCGCTGCACGAACGACAATACGTGACGGGTCTTGGACTAGGAAGGATTGCCGGCTTACGCCTGACCTTTGCCGGCAGTTAAAGTGAGGGAATAGGGGTCAGAGTACAATTTTTGACTGGCCGATCGCCTATTGACTGAGACACCACTCTCTTCTTGAAACAATTGTACTCTGACCCCTACGCCCACACCCCATCCAGCGGACTGCGGACACCAGCCGGTCCTCGATGAAGCACATGGTGACAAGAAAAAGGGACATTCTACTTTTCTTTCGCCACCTCGACTAACCACGTGGGTTGAGGCTCGCCCCCAAGCCTAAGTGCCGCTCTGCCTGGCAGACCCAACACGGAGGACGGGTATAGCTCCCCCCTACTCCACTCCAGCAGGCTTGATCCACAGAAAATAAGAATGTCCCTTTTTTCCTTTTCGCTCCTCCCAACATGAAGCTAAA
>DKBD01000255.1 GCA_002451055.1 Nitrospira sp. UBA6909
TCATGCGAACGCCCATGTGCCTAAACTACGCCTGATCTCGGAGGCTGTGAAGAAAGTAAATCAGCCGATCGTGTTCGGCATTCTGATCATCATTTTGGTCTTCCTTCCGCTGCTCTCGCTTCATGGGATGGAAGGCAAGATGTTCAAGCCTCTCGCGTACACCATCATGATCGCGCTGTTGGTGTCGCTCGTCTTGTCGCTGACGCTGTCGCCGGTCCTCTGCTCATTGATGCTGAATCGAGGCAGTGAGGAGGATCCGTGGATCGTCCGCGGGGCGAAACGCATCTATGCTCCAGTGCTGCGATGGGCGCTCGGTCACAGAATCACCGTGGTGGCGATGGCGGTCGGCGCGCTGATCGGCAGTCTGATGCTGATGCCGTTTCTCGGGAGCGAATTCATCCCCATTATGAATGAAGGGACCGTCGCGCCTCAGACCATCAGGCTTCCGAGCGTGTCGCTCAAGGCTTCTATCGGTATCGAGAAGCGCGTGCAGCAGGCGCTCATGGAGTTTCCCGAAGTGGAAATGGTGGTGTCGAAGATCGGGCGCACGGAACTGGGGAACGATCCGCAAGAGCCGAACGAAAGCGACCCTGTCGTTCGTCTTCGGCCTTTGGACCAGTGGAAGACGGCGCAGACGATGCCGGAGCTGATGCAGAAATTCCGCGAACGGCTGGCCCAGGTGACCGGTGCGACCTTCCTCATCAGCCAACCCATCCAACAGCGCGTCGACGAGCTGATCTCCGGCGTGCGGACGGAAGCCACGGTCAAGCTGTTCGGTGAGGATCTGGAGGTGCTCCGCGACAAGGCCGAGGAAATCGCCGGGGTCTTGGGAACGGTCCGCGGCGTCCGCGACGTCAAGGTCGAGCAGCTGTTCGGACAACCGTATCTGACGATCGACGTCGACCGAAGTAAGATCGCCCGGCACGGTATCAATGTCGCCGACGTGCGGCAAATCATCACCACGGCGATCGGCGGCAAATCCGCAACCCGAGTGTACGAGGGGCAGCAGCGGTTCGATTTGGTCGTGCGGTTTCCGGAGCAGTACCGGAACAGCGTAGATACCATCAGCAATATCCTGCTCACGGATGGAGCCGGGGCGCTGATTCCACTGGCGGATCTCGGAACCGTGCAATTGGAGGAAGGACCGGGCCGGATCAGCCGCGAGCGGCTTCAGCGGTATGTCTCGATCGGTTTCAACACATTGGGGCGCGACATTGGGAGCTTGGTCGCTGAAGCTCAACAGAAGATCGAGGAGAAGGTGGCGCTTCCGACTGGCTATACCGTCTCATGGGGCGGCTCGTTCGAGAACATGGAACGGGCTATGGCCACGTTGCGGGTGATCGTTCCGATCACGATTGGATTGATCTTCTTGCTGTTATATTCGACCTTCAATTCGCTCAGCCAGGCGACGCTCATCATCCTGAACCTCCCGTTCGCCATGATCGGCGGGGTGGTGGCTCTGTGGTTGACGGGAGAGTATCTCAGCGTGCCGGCGTCCGTCGGGTTCATCAATCTGTTCGGCGTCGCCGTGCTGAATGGGATCGTCCTCGTCTCCTACATGAACAAACTTCGTGACGACGGGCATAGTTTGGATGAAGCGGTCATCTCTGGCGCATTGTTGCGGCTACGTCCTGTGCTGATGACGGCACTGGTGGCGTTACTTGGGTTGGTTCCGCTCGCCTTCGCGAACGGTATCGGGTCGGAGGTTCAGCGACCTCTGGCGGTCGTCGTCATCGGTGGATTGGTGACGTCGACGCTCCTCACGTTGGTGTTGTTGCCGGTCTTGTATCGCTGGTTGGAAGGCCAATCGGCCGGTCTGTCAACCGCGGAAACGGAAGAATCGGAGTCACTCCCCGATGAGCTGGGCGGAGAGGGTACGGCCTCTCATTCATTCAATGAGCGAGGATGATGTCATGAACGTGACGCAAGTGCGGGTATGGCTGGTCATCGTGATGATTGTTGGGATGGGACAGCCTCTGGTCTGTGGGCAAGCGATAGCCGAGTCGGAGCAAGACCGAATTGCCCAAGGAAAAAGGGTGTACGTCAAACACTGCGCGGGTTGCCATGGAGCCGAAGGCGAGGGTGACGGCTACAAGATGTTGGGCCCTGAACCGGCCGATCTCACATCGCCCTCGCGGCAGAAGAAATCGGACGCGACGCTGCTCAAGACGATTCACGAGGGCAAGCCGAACATGCCCTCATGGAAAGTGCTGCTCTCGGAAGAAGACAGTCGGGATGTGCTGGAGTACATCCGGACGCTGGCCAAGTAGCTGTCCCTTCGTCTCGTTGTTGATCCAGAAACAGCGGTACACGTACCATTGAAGTCATCAGAGACTTGGAGGGAGAAGACGTGAAGCCGGCGACCAATGAGATATGGTCGTGTCAGAAGCAGCGGAGGGGCAGCTTCGCGTAAGAAACTTCAGAGTGAGCACATTCGCAACTCGCACCTGGCTTCCAATCGAAATAGGCGCGCGTTCTCCTTTCCGAATCGGCCTGCCGTCGACCTCTGTGAGGTTATTGGAAAGAGCATGCAGCGCAAGGCCTTCGGATTCTCGCAGAATCTCGAAGTGCCATCGACTGATCTGGTTGGTGAAGTGAGGATCGGGAAGTTCCAAGATAATGTCGTTTGCGCGGGCTCCATTGATGGTGGCGAGACGTCCGAACGTGACGACAGGCTGGTCTGGAAAGGGGATGGACGTTCCTGTTTCCTCGATATACAGCGTTGAAGGGATCATCAGAAGATCTTTCCAGAGCAGTTCCATCATCTCAAGAAAATGGGATGTGCTGGGCAACTGGACAGATCCGATCGCCTGGCACGCCAGGCGACATGTGCTGGACATCTCGTGAAACGCTGATTTTGAGAGGCGAACTTGTTCGGGGTCAGCGGTTGAGGCGATTTTTGCACACAGGTTGACGGCGTCTCCGGCGACGAGATGCGAATCTGCCAGTACGGTTCCCCAATGAACACCGATTCGTGTGCTCCATTGTTGTGCCGGTGAGAGCTCGAAGGAAGACCGACGCAGCAGTTGTTTGAATCGAAGCAGCGAATGAACAGCCTCCTCGACCCTGCTGAAACAGAGGAGCGCGCCGTCACCGACCGTATCAACGATTTTTCCCTCCGTGCCGCCGATAGATTCCCCCAGCATGTCGAAATGTTGTTGCTGGAGTCGATGGCCGGCTTCGTCCCCGAACCGTGCGAAATAGGTTGTGCTCTCAACGATATCGCTGAACACCAAGGCGGCGTGCCGTTCAAAACGACGAGCCAAGATCCCGGAGAGCTGATTCTGGAGGCGGATAATGTCGGTAAGACTTAACGTCTCAAAATCCAATGCGAACGGTTCCATGGTAGGGCGTAGCAACCGGTTGTGGTCAGGTTACGGGCGAATTCAGGGCACGGCCCATCATGCACTATCTCAAATTTGTCTGGGCCGTCACAAGAACCACCGTCGTATTGTCTTTCCCGCCGCGTTCATTCGCCGACGTGATCAACCCATGACACGTCTCACGAGGGCGATCCGTAGAGGCGAGGACGAGATCAAGGATTTCCTGGTCCGTGAGCATTTTTGTGAGTCCGTCCGTGCACAAGAGCAGCACGTCAAAGGGCTCGAGTCGATGGGTATGAATCTCCGGCGGTAAGGGTTCTTCTGCGCCGACCGCGCGGAGCAACACGTGCTGTTGGGGATGGGTCTTGGCTTGTTCGGGAGAAATACGCTTCTCCGTGACCAGTCGCTGAGTGAATGAATGGTCCAGGGTGAGAGCACGGATCGTGCGGTTACGGACGAGATAGGCTCGGCTGTCGCCAATGTGCGCAACCACGATTGAAGGTTCTGGCCCAGGGCAGAGGAGTCCGGCGACGATCGTGGTGCCCATGCCAG
>DKBD01000230.1 GCA_002451055.1 Nitrospira sp. UBA6909
CTCCATGCAGAAGCAGATCGAAGAACTCAAACGAAAAGCCGAGCAGGGCTCGCAGCAGCTTCAAGGAGAAGTCCAGGAACTCGAACTGGAAGCCCTCTTGCGAGCCAAGTTTCCACGAGATACGATCGAGCCGGTTCCGAAAGGCGAATATGGCGGCGATGCCTTGCAGCATGTTGTCGGGCCGAGCGGACAGCCCTGCGGCACCATCATCTGGGAATCGAAACGCACCAAAAATTGGAGCGACGGCTGGTTGACTAAGCTGCGGGAAGATCAGCGAGCCGCCAAAGCTGAAATCGCCGTGATCGTGAGCCAAGCACTTCCCAAAGACATCGAAACCTTTGGTGCTGTTGATGGCGTCTGGGTGACCCATACCAAGACCGTACTTCCACTGGCCGTCACGCTTCGCCACACGCTCGTCGAAGTTAGCTCAGCCCGGCAGGCATCAGAGGGGCAGCAGACCAAGACGGAAATGATCTACCAATACCTGACCGGACCGCGCTTCCGTCATCGAGTCGAGGCGATCGTCGAAGCCTTCTCGACCATGAAGGAGGACCTCGACAAGGAGAAAAAGGCTATCACCAAACAATGGGCCAAGCGAGAAGAGCAGATTGATCGGGTGATGCAAGCAACTGCTGGTATGTATGGGGATCTGCAAGGAATCGCAGGAAAAACGATACAGGAAATCGAGGGGTTGGAGCTTCGTGCTATAAGCGGGCCTTCATCGGACAAGGATATTCAGTAATCCATTTCTTGTCGGCGTTGTCGCTGAAGAAGGGCTGGCATGCGCATCGGAAAAATCCGCATCGAGAATTTTCGCTCTATTAAAACTGCTGATATTCAGCCTTCTGAGTTTAACGTATTTGTCGGGCAGAATAATCACGGAAAAACCAATCTCTTTGAGGCATTGGATTGGTTCTACACAGGTGCTGGTGACCCCGATCAGATCGTTTATGAAAGAGATAGGTCGAAGGATTTCTTCGTTGAACTTGAAATCACGGGAGTTCAGGCAGGGCTTGAGTCGGTAAAAAGTGAAAAGAATAGAGAATCATTTCGCAAGCTAGCCGATGGGCGAGATGTTATACGGGTCATAAGAAGAAAGGCCGATTCCTCAAAACGGCTTATCTGGGATGAGACTAAAAGCGAATGGTCTTCAAAGAATTTCGCGGGTTTCGATAAGGCATTCAATGATTGCATCCCAAGGCTGGAGTATGTGTCCACTTCTACAAGGCCCAGTGATATTGCGAAATGGGGCAAAAAGACACCGATCGGCTTGATGCTTTCTGGTGTGCTGACGACGATTCTTGAGAAGAGCGCCAAGTATCAAGAGTTTAAAAAGAAGTTTGAGGAAGTATTTGGTTCAGAGGGCTCAGATATTCGCGCACAGCTTGATGAGTTGAGTGGAAAAGTAAAGCTTCACTTGGAACAGCAATTTCCTGATTGCACAAAAGTTACATTTGATGTGTCGGAACCGCTCTTTGATGATTTGTTAAAAAACTTCGAAACTACAATAAATGATGGAATTGAGACTAGAGCCGAAGAAAAGGGCGACGGAATGCAGCGAGCGCTCATGCTGGCAATTATCAAGACCTACTCAGAGTACCGAAGAGATTATGATGAGTTTGGTAAACGGTTTGTGTTTTTGATCGATGAAGCTGAGCTTCACCTCCACCCGACAGCCCAACGGCAACTAAAGACCGCTTTGATCTTGCTGGCAGAGAACGGCGATCAAGTGTTGATCAATACCCACTCGTCCGTTCTGGTAACTGATGATCACCCCAAACAATCGCTCTATAGGGTATGGAAGAGGGATCTTGCAACGGTTATTGATCAGATAGGGCCAGCTGAAAAGCCACAAGTTGTTTATGAACTTCTGGGTGGGAGTCCGTCAGATTTGCTCTTCCCGAACAATTTTGTAATTGTCGAAGGTCGAAGCGAGTATGAATTGCTACTTCGTATAATCCAGCGCCATTATCCCGACAAACCGAGGCTTCAGATAATTATTGCGACAGGGGATAGTGCCCAACAGGAAAGGTCAATGAACGCGATCAACATGGCATTTACACCTCTATACCAGACTCCCGTGTACAAGGACCGATTGGTGTTGCTCTGTGACAAACCTGGTCCTCAAAAAGAGGCAGATTTTAAGAAGTTCCGGGATGGATATCCTGGTTTGCAGGACGAGGATCAGATATTCATTCTGGATACTGAGACGCTGGAAGAGTCTTACGCTGCTCCATGGAAAAAGACTGCTGCTGAAGCAAAGGCGATGAATGGCAAGGCGAAGTCAGAGCTTGCTGCTACCGTAGGCGACAACATCTCGAAGGAACAATTTGAGTCAGGGATGCCAAAGGTGTTTGGCGCATTGCAGAAAGCTTGGGGAAAAGCACACCGTTAGGTGTTTAGAACAATGAATCGAAAGCAGAAACTCGAACTCACCTGGATTGGGAAGGAGAACCGGCCGAAGCTGGAGCCGCGCATTCTTCTGGAGGACCCGGAGAGGTCTCACCACGCCCCGCACCGCGTGACCGACCATGACCTCTTCGATAACCGGCTCATCCTTGGCGACAACCTGCTTGCCCTCAAAGCGCTTGAACAAGAATTCACCTGCAAGATTAAGTGTATCTTCATTGATCCACCCTACAATACAGGCTCGGCTTTCACTCACTACGATGATGGGGTTGAGCACTCTCTCTGGCTGTCGCTTATGCGCGATCGGCTTGAACTCCTTCGAACGCTTCTGCGACAGGATGGCTCCATCTGGATGACGATCGATGACAACGAAGCTCACTACCTAAAAGTGCTCTGAGAGGGGGCTCCGGAAATTCGGACAGTGTGATAAGTGGTAGCCTGGCTTCACCAACGCCACCGAGGGGTGGCGAACCAAAGGAGCAAGGCCATGAAACGGACGAGACGGAATCACGGAGCGACCTTTAAGGCCCAGGTGGCGTTGGCCGCCATCAAAGGGGAGAAGACGGCGGCGGAATTGGCCGAACAGTTCCACGTCCATCCCACGCAGATCACCGAATGGAAACAGCAACTGCTGGCCCGAGCCGCGGACGTGTTTGGCGGGATGAAACCACCAGCGGAGGCGCCGGATCTCAAGACCCTGCACGCGAAGATTGGGCAACTGACGCTGGAGAATGATTTTTTAGAAGGGGCGCTCATCAAGGCAGGCTTGCTGAGCGCAAAGCGATGATCGATCACACGCACACCTTACCAGTGGCGCGACAATGCCAATTGCTGAAGCTGGCTCGGTCTACCGCCTACTATCAACCGAAGCCGGTTTCTGACACAGCCCTGGCGCTCATGCGCCGGATCGACGAACTGCATCTGCAGTATCCGTTCGCCGGCGCCCGCATGCTGCGCGATCTCTTACGGCAAGAGAGCCATGGCGTGGGACGGCGACAGGTTGCGACGCTGATGAGACGAATGGGGATCGCAGCGGTGTATCGTAAGCCCCGCACCAGCCAACGACATCCCGCCCACCGGATCTATCCCTACCTGCTGCGGCAGCTGACGATCACCCGGCCGAACCACGTCTGGGCGTCCGATATCACCTACATTCCCATGCGCCGCGGCTTCGTGTATCTGTGTGCCATTCTGGACTGGGCCAGTCGGCGGGTGTTGGCCTGGCGGCTCTCCAATACACTGACGACGGACTTTTGTCTCGACGCCGTGCAAGAGGCGATCAGCCGGTATGGTGCACCGGAGATCTTCAACACCGATCAAGGCTGCCAGTTCACGAGCCAGGACTTCACCGGACTCCTGAACGACCACGGGATTCAGATCAGTATGGATGGGGCGGGGCGGTGGCGGGACAATGTCTTCGTCGAGCGGCTGTGGCGGAGCCTCAAATATGAAGAGGTCTATCTTCACGCCTATGAGACCATCCGTGAGGCCCAGCAGGGGGTGACGCGGTATCTGACCTTCTACAATCAGGTCCGGCCGCATCGTGCGTTGGAGGGACGCACGCCGGAAGACACGTATAATGATCACCTGTCTGCACGGCATGCCGCCGCGTAGACATCATCAGCCAGGCGCCACTTATGAACTGGGAAAGACTGTCCAAACAAGCGGGGCCACCTCA
>DKBD01000042.1 GCA_002451055.1 Nitrospira sp. UBA6909
GCAATAATCGGATCGAGAAACCGGCCGATCTTGCCGATTACGGCTTCCAACTTCCTGACATGCGTGTCGGACAGATTCCGTTGATAGGGAGTCGGCTCGACCAGCCCGATCGGCAAGGCCGCCAGAACAACCCAATGGCCACCGTAGGGTTCACGATAGGCCGAGAGGACTTTCCCCCCGTCCTCTTCGATCGCCCGATGCAGTTCGGCAACTTCGCCGGGCGGCGCCGCAGCTTGCAACTCCGTTGCGGCCAAACCGGTCGAGACCGCATTCGGTTTCCGTCGGCGTCTGACACCCTTGCCCGATAACGCGTTCTTGGATTGTTTCTCCGCCACGGGGCTATCGTAGAGAAGTGATCTGTCAAAAGAAAGGCACAGGACACTGACAGTTTTCAGAGCGATTTTGGCAGGTCGTGGACCACACACACCACGGGCGGCCTTACACTACGGTGCGAGGCCGCCCGTGGATGGCGCTTAGGACGCCGTGGTTGATCATCAATTGTACGCGGCCAGTTAGACCCGTACGATGCCGGTGAAGCAAGTTCCCAATCAGGGGAGACCTCGTCATTCCCAGATTCTGGGATTCCTCATGCCGCCGAGCGATCCCCGCTCGTCTAATGGCTCATCTCCGGTTGGTCTGAGGTGCCGATGCGGCACAGCCAGCGGAGAACCGGCTAGCATGACCGACGAGAAACCCGCCCCTGCATCGGCGGGCCTGACGGACCAGGTGGCGTCGAGTCTTCCATCTCAACCCTCCTCTCTTGGCGAAGTAGCCGAGAGACCTGGATAACAGCCGCGCGGTCTGCCCGATCTCTCGTGCTTCAAGAAACCATAGGCCGCAATTGCTTTCCTACGCCTATTAGAAAGACGTGTCAATGGGATAATTATTTTTCTCACGGGATGGCACGAAGCATAACACATGCCAACCAACACCACCCTTCGAGCAGCGAACTCGACGAACGGAGTTTCGGGGGAACCCACTGAAGCTGCCACAATAATTTACGAGAGTTAGTGGGCCTTGGGAACATCTTGCGCACAGCGGAAGCCGACATGCGGATCTTGTTCTGCCGGATCATCCTTCGTGCGGAAAGATGATCTCAGCCGGTATGGGCTGTTAATGTATGATCCGCCACGTTGCACCTTGACTGTACCTTCATCGGGGCCTCGCGGATTGACTGCCGGATTGGTTGCAAAGTTTGCATAATAGTCTTCGCCATACCAATCCATCACCCATTCATAGAGATTGCCCGCGAGATCGTGTGCGCCATACGGGCTTTGTCCCTTGCCACGATCCCCGATGACCGAGATCGCCTCTGTACCGCCTTCCTTCAACCCATACACGGCATGTACCGAAGTCGGCTGATCGTTGCCCCATGGATAGATCCGCCCATCCGTTCCACGCGCTGCCTTTTCCCATTCTGCTTCAGTCGGGAGCCGCTTGCCCGCCCACAGGCAATAGCCCACCGCATCCATCCAATTGACCCATCGCACGGGCTGATCGGCATGGGTCAGAGGCGTATCCTTATCTGCAAATCCCCACGGGGGTTCACTCTGAATCGCTTCAACGAACTTGGCAAATCGCCCATTAGTCACTTCGAACTTGTCGATGTAGAAGGCCTTCAGCTGGACGTGGTGGATAGGAAGCTCGTCATCATCGCCCTTGTCGCTCCCCATCGTGAACTCCCCGGCAGGCACCAACACCATCGGAGAACCATCCTTCCCAATAATCTCGTTGGGAAACGGAGCGGATACGACAGGACTGTGGACCCCGCCTCCGTTGCTCGAAGATTTAGCCTTGTCTCCGGCCTTGGGCTCTCCATCCGGAGCATGTGATTTAGGAGAAGCCTGGGCCGGATCGGACTTCGTCGTCCCCATAGACGACACAGACTCTGGTTTGGGCGGCCAGCCATCGGTTGCAGAAGTAAGAGTAGGCAGAAGGAACCATCCGAGAAGAGTGACGATGAGAGCTCCTCTCACTGTTCGCCCAACATCTACGACCATACTAAACATAGCCTCAGGGGACACGCGGACACTCAAGCAAGGCAAGTCATCCAAAGTACCGAACAACCGCCGGACAAATCTAGACTCAAGATTCACGCATCCGATCACACCCTCAAGAATTTTTCATCACCTATCACATTACATGCGTAGAGTTGCACCGCCGGCTGGTCCGGTGTAGCGTACACGCGTAGAGGATCTTCGTCTTACGTTCCCCGCCGTCCCCGACACGTCTGTGTCCGGCCGGCCTTGAACGCGAAAGAGGTCATGCACCGAAACCTCCGGTAGGCGCTGGAACCTTGCGCATGGGACAATTTCCCCATCCGCATTCATATGTAAGCGAGGAAGGATAACATGCCGAACGGCTGGATGAATATTGACAGTTTGGTCGTCCTGGACCTTCTCAAATCTTTCATTCTCCTCATCACCCTCCTCATCACGCGGACCTTGGTGGTGCGATGGATCGCTAGAAGTCCGACGCTTTCCATAGAAGCCAAGCGGCGGTGGGTCGTCACAACTCGAAACTCGATTGTGTTCGCGTTTCTTGTCGGGCTGGTCAGTATCTGGGCCCATGAACTGCAAGCCTTTGCCGTTTCGCTGGTCGCATTGGCGGCCGCGCTGGTCCTGGCGACCAAGGAACTCCTTCTTTGTTGGAGTGGCGCTGCATTGCGGGTCGGCGGAAAGATCTACGCGGTCGGCGATCGCGTGCAAATTGCCGGCCACCGCGGCGTAGTGCTGGATCACGATATCTTTGCGACGAAGCTGCTGGAAATTGGTCCCGGCCAATCGGCCCACTTGTATACCGGTCGGGTCATCACCTTCCCGAACAGCCTGCTATTCACGAATGCGCTGGTCAAGGAAAACCCTGATCAAGAATACGGCTTATACACGCTGGCGGTTCCCATTAAAACCGATGAAACGTGGAACCTGGCCGAGCAAGCCCTTTTGAAGGTTGCCAAGACTGAGTGCGCACCGTTCATGGAGGAAGCGGCCCGCCAGATGAAATTGCTGGAACAAACCAATCTTCTCGAAGCGCCCTCGCCTGAACCGCGCATCACAATTCAATTGCTGGAAGCAGGCAAGATGCAGCTCGTGTTGCGCTTCCCGGCTCCTGATCGCGGCCGATCCAGGGTCGAGCAGGCTATCCTGCGCCGATACCTTGTCGAGACGATTCCGCATCCCGCAACCGAGCCCATCTCTCCCCAGTCTGACACATGAAAAGGGACTCCCCCGACTGATGGTCTGAGGAAGCCCCTTTTCATCATCACGTCACAGAACCCGTCCGACTTCTTACTTCGGAAAGGACTTTGGCGCCGACACGTGCTGCCACCCCTCGCCATTGAGCGACTTGAGGAGAGCGACCAGGTCCTGCTTCTCCTGCTCCGTCAGTTCCAACGGAATGATGGTGTTGTCCAAGTGCGGATTCTTGACGCCGCCCTGGTTGTAGAAATTTACCACTTCCTCGAGCGTTTTAAACCGCCCATCGTGCATGTACGGCGCAGTACGGGCGATCTCACGCAACGTCGGCGTCTTGAACGCGCCGATATCGTCCGCGTTCTTCGTTTCCATGTACCGGCCCAGATCGACCGTATTCGTATCCCACCCGATCCCCAGGTTGTGGAACTTTTCATCCGTGAAGTTGAAGCCAGAATGGCACCGGGTACAACGGGCTTTGCCGCGGAACAGCTCAAGCCCTCGTTTGGCAGAATCGCTCAGGGCTTTCTCATCACCCCCAATGTCGAACTTATCCACTGCGCTGTTGCCGGAAAGCACCGTCCGTTGGAAACTTGCAACCGCGCGCCCTACATCCTTGATATTAATGTCCCTGCCGAATACCTCCTGAAACAGCTTCCGATAGCCGGGAATGGTTTTCATCTTGGCAACCATTTCATCATGGCTGGCAAACCCATGCTCAATGGGATTCGCGAACGGCCCGATTGACTGATCCTCAAGCGTTGCAGCGCGGCCATCCCAGAACTGTGCTTTGCTATAGACGCGATTAAATGACACCGGAGCGCTCCGTCCGCCCTTGAGACCGTTGATCCCGGCCGATACCGGCATACCGTCCGTAAAACCTTTTTCCGCCATGTGGCAACTTGCGCAGGCGATCGTATCGTTCTTGGACAGCCGTTTGTCGAAGAAGAGAATCCGTCCCAACTCGACTTTCTCCTTGGTCAGCGGATTGTCGTCGGGAACATAGGTATTCGCATTCTCCAACCCGAGGATCTGCGGTAATTGCACGGGCGCATCGGCGCCGCGGGCTCCGACGACCGCGAACAGCGGCAGGGCCACCGCAACACCCAGCCCCAATATTCCCATCCGTGTCATCTTTCCGAATCTCTTGTGTCGCTTCATTGGCTTTCCTCCTTTCTGAAAGTGACGGCACACCGTCCGTTCTCCAGGCGGCCAGTCTAGGCGACAGGGAATTCGTAAGTCAAATGGCGACGGAGGAAGAAACTTCCACGCTTGTTGCCATTCCACGCTTTTTGCTAGGATGCGCCTGCGCGATTACACGCTGGCTCCATTTATGAAGATCGCTACGTTCAACGTCAATTCCCTGCGCAAACGCCTGCCCATCGTGCTGGAATGGCTCGAACGCCAGAGGCCCGATATTCTCTGTCTCCAGGAAACCAAAGTGCAAGACAGTGAGTTTCCGCTGCTGGCTTTGGCCCCTTCCGGATACGAGATCACCTATCGCGGCATGAAGTCATACAACGGCGTGGCGGTCCTCAGTCGAAAAAAACCCGAGGCGGTCTTTTACGGATTCGATGATGGAGGAGAACCGGACGACGCCCGCCTGATCAGAGTGGTGATCGACGGTATTCCCATCGTGAACACGTATGTTCCGCAGGGATTCGAGATCGACTCGCCGAAGTACGCGTACAAACTCGGATGGTATGAGCGACTGCGAAACTATTTCGACAAACATCTCTCTCCGCAGGCCCCGGCGATATGGTGCGGAGATATGAATGTCGCCCCGCGGCCGATGGACGTACACAGTCCGGAAAAGCATGTGAAGCACGTCTGCTATCATGCGGATGCCCGCAACGCCTACGAAAAGACTGTCGCGTGGGGGTTTCAGGATGTGTTTGTGAAGCTCTATCCGACGAGACAGCAATATACGTTTTGGGACTATCGGGCGCCGAGCTCGCTGGACGCAAACAAGGGTTGGCGGATCGACCACATTCTAACAACGAAGCCGTTGGCGGATAAATGCGTGAGGGCTGACGTGGACGTCGAGCCGCGGCGAGCGAAAGACCCTTCGGACCATACGTTTCTGTGGGCAGAGTTTTCGATCTAACCGCGCACGCGACGACCACCTCCGCCCCATCCGATCATGCGGCTAACCCTCCGCGATGATCGGACGGGATCGCTACCGACCATGTTTCCCTACGCTGCATGGAGCAATGACCGTTTCTCCCGAAGATGGTTAAGTCGATTCTGCAACATCAACGGGTCCAGGATTAATCCACAATTGATGCAGCGATGGATGACCAGAGCGGTCGATAGTTCCGGCTGCCGCTCTTCGATCATCAGGCCTTTGCATTTTTGACACGTCATGGGAACCTCCTACCGATAGAGAGTCAATGACATTGACATTGGAATGAACTGCACACGTGAGGCAAGGTAACACCGTGAGATTAAACCCATGTTAGCAGGCAGTTAAAAGTGTCTAATGTTGGCGGGCCCGACGCCTGCGACATCGCCGTGGTCGGAGCCGGAGCCGCGGGACTGGCAGCGGCTATCGCAGCAGGAGATCAGACGAACACCGGCCATGCGCTCGGCATCACCCTATTGGAGAGCGCAAGAACAATCGGCGCAAAAATACTCGTCTCAGGCGGTGGGCGCTGCAATGTCACCCACGAGACGGTCACACCACAAGACTATTTCGGCAATCGCCGCATCATCAAGAACGTCCTCGCCGCCTTGCCCGTAAAGGACACCGTCGCATGGTTTGAATCGATGGGCGTCTCGCTCAAGCGAGAAGAGACCGGCAAGCTGTTTCCGGTCACTAACAAATCCAGGACCGTCCTGAATGCGTTGACTGATCGGTGCCGAAAGCTGGGTGTTGTCATTCGACCTGATCATCGCGTGGCAGACATAGAGCATTCCCAGGACACAGGATTTGTGATCCGGCACCGCCATGGAACGGTGCACGCCAAGAAGCTGATTCTGGCCACCGGAGGCCGGTCTCTCCCCAAGTCGGGCAGTGATGGATTCGGATATGAACTGGCCAGACGGCTGGGACATGAGGTGACACCCACGGTCCCGGCGCTGGTTCCTCTCATGTTGGATGACCGCATGTTTCACAAGACTCTCTCCGGTCTTTCACAGGAGGTTGAACTGACAACAGTCGTGGCGGGACGCACCGTCGATCAGCGGACAGGCAGCTTGTTGTGGACTCACTTCGGAATCAGCGGTCCTGTCGTCATGGATGCGAGCCGCTTCTGGACGTTGACGCGTGAACAGGGAAGCATGGCTCAGGTCTCTGCGAGCTTTCTGCCTGGCCAGACACAAGAACAGGTCAGACAGTGGTTCACCGCCCAAGCGACAGACCATCCTCGGAGATCACTGGCGAGGCTATTGACCCATCTTATTCCAGAACGATTTGCCGAAGCGCTCTGCCGACAGGTCGCATGCGACCCGCAGCAGGCGATTGCGCAAGTCCGGCGTGCCGATCGTGAACGGCTGATTTCATCTCTCACCAAATTTGCGCTGCCCATCGAGCGAGACCGAGGTTGGAATTATGCCGAGGTCACGGCGGGCGGTGTGCCTTTGGAAGAGATCAACTACCAGACCATGGAATCGAAGTTGTTTCCTGGCCTCTATCTTGTCGGCGAGATCCTCGATTGCGACGGGCGGATCGGCGGCTTCAATTTCCAATGGGCCTGGACCACAGGCTTTCTGGCTGGTGGAGCGGCCGCCGGCTTCCGTCCACGAGGTGAACACCATGTGGCTTGACTTGAAACCCCACGGTTTCGGATGACTGCGGACCACAGTCTGAGCGTCAAGGAGCGACCAACACACAACAGAGGGAGGCATTGATGGATTGCCTGCTCATGAGACACGGTATTGCGGTCGCATCCGAGAATTGGGATGGTTCAGAAAAGAATCGTCCCCTGACCAAGAAAGGAAAGAAACGCGTCCGGCAAGCGGCAGCCGGACTGGCCACCCTCAGTTGCAAGCCTGCCCATGTGCTCAGCAGTCCGTTTATCCGCGCGTACGACACGGCCCGTCTATTGCGCACCGCGGTCTGTCCGGGGCTCAAGGTCGAGACTTGCGACGAACTCGCCGTCGGCGCTTCTCCCAAGCGGATATTGTCATTCCTCCGCTCATTGTCGACGGAGTCGATGGTGGTCTGCGTGGGCCATGAGCCGCTGCTCGGGGAAGTGGCGGGCCTCCTACTCTGTGGGAAACCAACCCCAGGCCTGTCGTTCAAGAAAGCGGGAGCGGCCCTGATTCACCTGCCGGATGGCCCCCAACCAGGCCGGGGCGTTCTCCGGTGGTGGCTTCAACCAAGACAGTTGCGGTTGTTGGGGGAAAGAATGCCAACGGATACGGACAGAAGCTCGTAGCCTGCTGCCCATTGAGAATCCGCCCGCGACTTTGTGTCCGTTCAGGACCAGTACGATATCTCCGCGCCATTCTCTTTTGAATCGTTTCCGGCAGTTTTCCGGCTCAACAACGTTAACGTTGAAACGGAATTGTCCCGCTGTCTTACGGCACGTTCCTCTCATCCTGCGTGCTGGAAAACCGCACGCGCCTCTGGAACACCTGTTCAAACAAGTCGGCCCGGTTCATAGCCGCCCACAGTTCCATTTCCGCATCGCCCGTCACCGTCGCTTCGATCGTCATGATCTTTCCGACTTTCACAGTCACCGTCCGTACCACCGAAAAGTGGGTCCGATCAAGCCCGTCGGCCACTCGCAGCAGCGCGGACAGGATTCGCACCACGCGCTTCAAGCGGGGAGTCAAGCTCGAGAATTCTTGGTGTTTGAGCGCGGGCCTCGCCCGCCGATGATACCGGGCGACGTTGGCGATCACCTCGATCTCGTCCGCCGTGAACCCTCCCAGGTCGCTGTTCGTGATCAAGTAGTAGGCGTGCTTGTGATGTTGCCGAGGATTGATGAGGTAGCCGATATCGTGCAACAGAGCGGCATACTCAAGCCAACAACGTTCCTGCTGCCCAAGTCCGTGCAACCGCTGAGTCTGGTCGAACAAACGAAGCGCCAGTCCTGCGACGTGTAAAGAATGTGCCTCGGGAGCCTGGCAGCGCCGTACCAGCCCGATGACATTCCGCCGGCGCACGTCCGGAATGTCATGCTCGGCTTTGAGTCCCTCACGGTTCCGGACAATGAAATCATAAATCACACCTTCACGAATAGCCTTATCACACAGTGTGAGCTCATCCTGGCGGGTGAGTTCCAACAGATGACGGAGCACGACAGCGGTGGGCAACAGGGTATCCACGCGCTTGGGATCCAGGCCTGGGATCCCCAACCTGACCTTCAGCGACGAACGAGCCAATTTCGCCTCAAGGTGGCATATGTCCTTCGACGTGATTTTCGCGAGATTGACCTGCGACAAGGGACGCCCGGTCAAATCGGTGTGGATGACATTGGCGAGATTTCCAGCCATGCCTGACGTGGCGATGATCGAATCGAATGTCTTGACCTTGAACGTTTCGAGCGCCGCCTTGAGTTGGTTGCGGACTGTATCCTCGAGCGCGCGCAGCATCGGAGTCGTGGGCGGGGCCTTCGGCAGGAGCTGATCGACGAGCCGGATAGCCCCAAGCTTGAGGCTTTTCGCCTGGATCATGGCATCCCGGTTTCCCGCGATCAGTTCGACAGAGCCGCCGCCAATATCGACGACGAGGACCGGTTCATTTGAAAGGGCGATGCTGTTTTTGACGCCCAGAAAAATCAACCGAGCCTCCTCGATTCCGCTGATTACCCGCACGGTCAGTCCCGTACGCTCTGCGACCAGGCTGACGAATTCGCCGCCGTTTCGCGCTTCGCGCACGGCACTCGTCGCCACGGCCACGATGCGGTCGAACCCCTTGTTGCGGGCGAGCGTCACCAATGTCTTGAGGGTATGCAAGGCACGCGAGACACCCGCGTCGGAGAGCCGCCTAGTGGCAAATGCTCCGTCTCCCAGCCGCGTCATGTCTTTGAAGCGATCCAGGATCTTGTAGCCGGCATCCGGGAGGATTTCGGTCAACACCATGTGAATCGAATTTGTCCCGATATCGATAACCGCGAGCTTAGCCACTGTCACCTACCTGTCAGTCAGAAACCATGCAAAGCGCCTCGACATCAAAGAACAGCCGGTTGCGCACAACACGCGCGGTCTGCACGCGGCGTTATCGCTTCCCCGGGGAGTCGGCCGCAAGGCGATATAGAATCGCTCCTACCATCGTCATGACCAAGAGACCAGGCCAGCCGCCCAGCGGAGGCCGGTCGAAGACCGTAAAGGGATCAGAACTCACACCAGGCCAAAGGGTGGCCAACGCAATCGGGAGTGCCAGTAGAATCCCCATCAACGCTTCGCCGGTAATCAATCCGGCTGAAAAGAGCAAACCCCGCCGCGACTGGCCCTCATCTTTTCCGGCCACCCTCCTTGTGAGTGCCGCAATGACGCCGCCCGCACAAATTACCGCTGAAAGTTTGAGCGGGAGGTAGATGCCGAGCGCAACGGCGAGCACAGGCAGGCGAAACTCACCGCCGCGCAACTCCAGCCTCCGGTCCAGCAGGATCACCAGTACACCAATCAACACGCCTACTCCGACAAGTGACCAGGGGAGACCTGCCCCGAATACGCTCCGCGTGAGGCCGGCCATGAGGGCCGCCTGTGGTGCGCTCAGTGGATGTGGATGGTCGATCGTCGGTTCACCGATCCCATACTTGGCTTGAAGGAGCGAGAGTACCGGTACCAGAACCACGGCGCCGGTCAGGACACCAACCACCTGCATGATTTGTTGCTTCCATGGTGTCGCCCCGACCAGATAGCCGGTCTTCAAATCTTGCAAGTTATCGCCGCCCATGGCAGCTGCACAACACACCACCGCCCCAATCACCAAGGCTGCCGCAGGTCCGGCAGGATGCCCAGCTCCCATGAACAGCACAAGCAGCAGCGACGCCACCATGATTGTCGCAATCGTCACACCCGACACGGGGTTACTGGAACTGCCGACCAACCCAGCCATGTAGGCCGCGACCGAGGAGAAGAGGAAGGCCGCCAGCGCCATCACGACGGTCATGAGCAGTCCGACCCCCAGACTATTCACAACCGTGGTATAGATCCAGGCCATCGGGAATAAGGACAGAAAAAACGGCACGATAATCCACCGGAACGACGCATCCTGTTCAGTCCGCGGCACGAGGCTTTTGCTCGGAAGAAGGCCCGTAGCCTTAACCTGGAAGCCAGGGTACCCGGCCAACAATACTTTCAGACTCTGCCACACCGGCTCACGCAATTTCGTCAACGTCCAAAGGCCCCCCGTCAACATCGCGCCGATGCCGACATAGCGGATTTGCCCGCTCCAGATGGCCATCGCTGCCGCCAATCCTGTCTGGTCCGGCGGCAACCCGTTGAGCAACCCATACACCGGCATCAGCACCATCCAGCCGATGACTCCACCGAGAAAGACCACCGCGGCCGTGTGCAGCCCGATGATATACCCCACCGCGAGCAACGCCGGGGACAGATTAAGTCCGGCATAGAGAACCGTACGACCAGCCTGCACCGCCCCTTCCAATGAGTCCGACCACAGGCGCAGGCCGCTCTCTCCGAATTTCACAGCCCCGCCCAAGAGAGCCGCCGATAGGAGTGCCCGGACATCCCGCGCGGCGCCGGTCCGGCTAGCCTCGCCTCGTTCAGCCGCGGCTGTTTTCAACACCTCTGCCGTGGCCAGCCCTTCGGGAAACCTCAGACCTGCCGTGACAATCAGTGCCCGCCGCAAAGGAATAGTAAAGAGCACGCCGAGCAGCCCGCCGACCGCTGCAATCACCGTCGTCTGCCAGTAGTCAAATGTGGACCAATAGCCGACTAGGAGCAACGCGGGAATGGTGAAGATCACACCAGCAGCAAGCGCCTCACCGGAAGACGCGGCGGTTTGGACGATGTTGTTTTCGAGAATGTTTGATTGGCGGAAGAGGCGAAGAATGGCCATGGAGGCGACTGCAGCCGGTATCGAGGCCGACACCGTCATACCGGCGAACAATCCCAGATAGGCATTGGCGGCAGCCAGCACTGCGGCCAGGATCACCGACAGCACGACTGCCTTAATCGTGATTTCAGGGAGCGAGACGGTCGCTGGGACGACTGGTTGGTGGTCATTCATGGACGTGCGGCCATCATATATAAGGACACCCGTAAAAACTCAACTATGTGAACGCGTTCGGATATAATGGACATCCGCGAAGGACGTGCCATACTTCGGTATTGTCTTATCCACTGAGGACTCGTCAAGGAGGCTGTTATTTACCATGGTTACCACAATGGCTCCGTTTGCCCGCTTTCTGCTCATCGGCTTGATCTTCTCGGGAAGCATAGCGATCGACATTTCACCCGCCAACGCGCAGGGGCGAAGTCATGCGGCTCTCTCGGCATTGGATCGGACACCGCATGTTCCGAATCAAGTACTGGTGCAGTTTCGACTCGGGGTGACGGAAGACGCCAAGGATTCTATCCTCAGCCACATCCAAGCCCAAGTCGAAGAAGCCGTTGTCCCACAGGAGCATAGGAAAGATATGAAAGGCGACCTGGAACTGTGGAATCTGCCTCCTGGGTTAGAGATTGCCCGCGCGGTCCGAGAGTTAGAGCAAAACCCGGCCATTGAGTTCGCCGAGCCCAACTGGATCTACCAACACCAGGCCGTGTCGGATGATCCCTATTACACCGATGGCTCGCTGTGGGGCATGTACGGCGACAGCACCAGCCCTGCCAATCAATATGGCAGTCAGGCCGGTGAGGCGTGGGCAAGTAGGACAGATTGTACCGGCGTCTATGTCGGCATTATCGATGAAGGTGTGATGTATTCCCATCTAGACCTTGCCGCTAATGTCTGGACAAATCCCCACGACCCGGTTGACGGCATCGACAACGACGGAAACGGCTATGTCGATGACATTCGCGGCTGGGACTTTGCCGGCAATGACAACTCTGTGTACGACGGAACGGGAGATGATCACGGCACCCATGTGGCGGGAACCGTGGCTGCCGCAGGAAAAAATAAAATAGGAGTGGCCGGTGTCTGTTGGAGTGGCATTAAGTTGATCTCGGCCAAGTTTCTGGGGCACAACGGCGGCACAACGGCCAATGCCATCAAAGCGGTGAACTACCTCACCGACCTCAAGACCAGGCACGGCCTCAATATCGTGGCGACCAATAACTCCTGGGGCGGAGGAGGGTACTCTGAAGGCTTGAAGAATGCGATCGAAGAGGCCAACAGCGCTCACATTCTCTTCATTGCAGCAGCCGGCAATGGCAATCGTTTCGGCATCGGCCAGGATAACGACCGATATCCTTCATATCCCGCGAGTTATAACCTCGCCAATATTATTGCGGTGGCCGCCATCGACAGTATGGGAACCCTGGCGACATTTTCGAATTACGGCCTCACCTCGGTGGACCTAGGCGCGCCTGGGGTGGGTATCTGGTCGACGGTGCCGGGCAAGAAAGACCAGCCTATGTACCGCTCTTACAGCGGGACCTCCATGGCGACCCCACATGTCACCGGAGCGGCAGCTCTCTATGCGGCGGCCAATCCCGGCAGCACGGCGGCGCAAATCAAAGCCGCACTTCTCGGCACTGTCGTCGGAACCCCGTCACTGAGCGGCAAAACCCTCACCGGGGGACGGCTGAATATCTGCTGCCCATGAAACCCTGATCTCTGTCATAGAGAGACTCACATCACTGTGCCGCGAGCCCTGTTCAGGGTTCGCGGCACCCAGCCTTCTCTCTCCCAACGAATCCACCGCGCGCCGCCACTCCCCTAGCAGGCTGAGGAAAATCATCCATGTATCCGGTCGATGCACTCACCGCAGGCTTCGAGAGCCTCAGGACAAGCCTGTCAAAGCACACGAAACAAGTTTTCCGCAATCTATCAGAACCTGTCTCGGCAGTTTGCTGATGAACACCAGGCCGAACTCCTGGAAACATCGCTCACCAGAAGTGTCATTAATGGTATAAGAACTACCAGCTGATCAATCGCTCTCATGAGATGCTCTAGAATCGGCGCCTTCATCACACCACCCGTATGACTCTCCTGCCACCATCACTCCCTCGGGTCTCGGCAGATGAGGAGTTTCATCAAGATCCTCTGAACTTTCTCGCACAGGCACGATCATGCCTCGGTGACATGATCGTGCTCCGCGAGCGGGGGCCGCTGTTCTCCCGAACACCAGACTGTGCCGGCGTGTTAGCAGTTTTCGGGGCTCGACACAATCGAGCCGTACTGAGCGACATCGATGTATTTGGCATGCCCATCTCCGCCGCGCACTCTCTGTCATTGCCACGGCACCTCGTCAATCTTAATTGCGGCGTACACAGTATGCGCGACCATCAACACGATCTCCACCGCCATCTCCTCCTGCAAGCCCTGAACGAACACCGCTTCATGGGTCAACAGGCCTCTATCGATCATGGAATCACCGCGTTTCTCAAAAGCTGGCGGCCGGGACATACCATCAGCCTGCTCTCCGAGATGCGTCAGCTGGCATTGCACGTGTCCTCACGTGTGCTGTTTGGAAACCA
Organism: Nitrospira sp. UBA6909; assembly: GCA_002451055.1. Lineage (GTDB taxonomy): Bacteria > Nitrospirota > Nitrospiria > Nitrospirales > Nitrospiraceae > Nitrospira_D. The sequence continues at coordinate 13,755 of DKBD01000042.1, forward strand.
GTTCGCGGACCGCATAGAGCTTGGGCTGCTTATCCAATCGTATTTTCAGCTTCGCCGTGAAGCCTCGACGCCTTTCAGCACGTCGAAGCCGACTTTGCGAGAGTCGCTCATACAGGTCGGAACCACCCTCGACGCCGCCTTGCGGGCCTACATACGGTGGTGCAAGGGCACCCCTGAAACAGCTGACGGCATATTGGCCACACTTGCCACCTTGGATGCACCAGAGGCGCTGTCTGAAGATGAACTGGTTGCGCACAGCAACGTGTTATGTGTATCGAGCATTGAACCGATCGCCGTCTCGCTGACGTGGATTATCCTGATACTCTCTCAATTGCCGAAACTCCGACGCGAACTCAGGGAAGAACTCTACAAGTCTGGCCATGCACAGGCGGCTGGCGATTTCAGCCGAATCCTCCAGCTCCCTCTCCTTGACTCAATCATTCATGAAAGCTTACGGCTCTTGCCGCCGAATGCCTTGATGGTGCGATTGACAACGCGGCCAGCACGACTCGGCCATGTCACGCTTCCTGACTGTTGCGAACTTCTCGTATGTCCCTTCCTCGCGCACAGAGACCCTGAGCGCTTCCCCCAGCCTGATACGTTTCTTCCTCAACGCTGGCATACGAACAAGCCGTCACCTTTTGAGTACTTCCCATTTGGCGCGGGCGGTCACTCCTGCATCGGCCGGCCCCTTGCCTTATATTTGATCAAGTCTATCCTTGCGCGTCTGGCACAACCCTATGAACTGGTGCTCACAGGCGATCAAGCCATCGACTGGCGAATACATATTCAATTCATGCCCAGCAATGAGCCTCTTATGACAATACGAGAAGCATCCAGTTCCGCATCGCAGGATGGTGGCGCACTACGAGGGAGAGTCGGCCACTTGTTAAAGTTTGAGTCTAGTGATAAGAGAGTCTTGCACTGACGAACCTCTATCAGTGAGGAGCAACTCGGCTATCGCAACGAGGGTGCAAGTCCCATGGCGTGATGGCGCAAAACGGTTGATCTATTCATCCTACCAAGGAGGGTACCATGGCAAAGAAAAAGCAAGCCCCTAAGCTGCAAGTTACGGGCGCTCTTCCCAAAGTCAAAATCAGCATGCCCCTCGACGCGAAACAAATCGAGGCGATCAAACGCTGCCTTGCCAAAGGCCGCCTGGAGCTCACCATGACCAATGTGGACCTTGCGAAGGGACGGTTGGGTGAGGGGTGGCTATACGACTAGTTTCGAATTGTATCTCATTGCCACATGACCGGCATCGTGTAGTAGGTGCCCGTTCGCGCTCACGGTGCCGCCCCAAGGGGAGCAGGTCTTCACGAAGAGGCAGACGTGAAATATCTCAGCACTCCTGCAGGCACTACACGCATCGGCCTCGCCTATGGCCCTGGGATTCCCGAATTCGTTGAGGCACACCCGGGGCTGGTCGATTACATAGAAATTCCGTTCGAGCAACTGCGCCATTCACCTCTTCTGAGGTCTCTTCAAGAATCAGTTCCTCTCGTCTTGCATTGTGCCAGCATGTCGGTGGCGGGCTTTGTGCCGCCAGCTGATGCCACAATCGACGCGATCGCCCTGGAAGCCGAACGCATGCGAACGCCATGGATCGGAGAACATTTGGCGTTTGTTGCTGCCGATCCATTGGCGCTTCCAGGAGTTGCGCCCGGCTCGCCGACCACGCTCACCTACACAGTCTGCCCGCAACTCAGCGAGGAGACGGTTCAACAGGTGGTGGACAATGTGGCCTTGCTCCAGTCTCGTTGCACAACGCCTTTGATTTTGGAGAATCCCCCTCAATATTTCACCGTACCTGGAAGCACCATGACCATGGTCGACTTCGTGAATGCGGTATTGTCACGCTGCCAGGTTGGATTGCTGCTGGACCTCAGCCATTTCCTCATCGCCATGCTCAATACGGGCGCTGATGCGCATCAGGAAGTGACTCGCTTGCCCCTCGAGCGGGTGCGCGAGATTCACATCTCCGGCCTCAATACCCAATCTGGGATTGCGTGGGACGATCACGCCACACCGGCTCCAGCCCCTGTATTTGAGTTGCTGGAGCTGGTCCTTGCTCATAGCCGCCCTCTCGCTCTGACCATGGAATACAATTGGTCGCCGAACTTCCCCGCATCCATCCTTCATGCCCATATCACTCGAGTTCGTCACCTGCTTGGGACCGCATGAGTGCCCGCCATGTTCATGCCGTCATGGCAGCAGGCCTTGCGAATCCGCATCTCATTGAGCGATGGCAACAAGAGCCGACGTTGCTCCGTGAATACGGACTTTCCCCTGCCGACATCGATCTCCCTGCCCTATGGAAATTCGCAGGTCTTGCCGTAAAAGTGCGTCACAACGGATTGCGTGGAGACCTGCCCTGGACTTTCAGGCTGCTCAATGTGTTGGGGTTGGAGGCCGACATCTTCGCATCGTACGGTTCATTCCTTGCTAAAACAGGCACCTCACTTGGGAATTCGTCGGAGGCACGAGCGCACGATTTGTGCGCATTTCTTGAAGGCTGGCTTGATGGCGAGAACCCCGGCCATTGTTTGCTCTGGGACCTGATTCGACATGAACTCGCACTCATGCAACTCTGCAAAACTTCGACTCCTGATCCTTTCCTGCAGACGCTTGCGCCTCTCGACCAAGGCTCCCCATGCGCTGCGACGGTCCCGCGCATATGCGGCACTATCGTGCTTCATGCCATGCGTTGCGATCCACAAACTGTGATTGCCGCCTTACGACACGTCTCTCCGCCGCTGCATACACTCCCTCGCGAGCCCGTGCATCTCTGCTACTGGCGGCAGGCTTCGACGTCCGACATACAGATCCTTCACGTTGATGAATTAGGGTTTTACCTCCTCTCGTGCTCGGATGGATCAGTCTCGGCGGCAGACTTAAGCCGACGGCTGGTGGGTGGACGACGGGTTGCACCCAATCTCCTCAACGGTTTAGCCCAACTACGGGAGGCGGGCATCCTCTCTTTCCATAACAAGGCAAAGAAAACCGCCCGATGAAATTGCTGCTGGTGGATAATTTGGTGCTGCCTGAGGAAGGGGTCTTCGAACACCTCGATGTCCATCCGCACCTGGGCCTGCTCGCCCTCGCGGCAGTGGCTGAAGCACAGGGGCACAGTGTCAGGATTTACGACCCCAAGCGGCTCATTAAAACAGGCGTCCTCCCTTACGATGAGACGCTCTACGAACGCGTGGCCAACGATCTGCTGGCCGAATCTCCTCACGCCATAGGCTTTACGACGTTAGGCTGCAGTTTTCTCTTCGCCGTCAACGTGGCGGCATTGATCAAGCGTGACGAGCCGGAGATGCCCATTCTCCTTGGGGGGCCGCATGCCACCATGCTGCACCAGCAAATTCTTGAACGCTTTGCTCAATTTGACATCATCGTTCGATATGAGGCCGATGAGGTGCTCCCCTCGGTTCTCGCCAACCTTGAGCAAAGACAGTTCCACGGCATACCCGGTCTCAGCTGGCGAGATCCCTCAACGCTCGATCTGCGCTATAACGCCGGACGGCCAAAAGTGGAAGATCTTGACCGCCTGCCCCTCTATTCCTACGAGCACTATCCGGTCGAAGATCTCGGGCTTAATCTGTTGCGGATTGAAGCAGGCCGTGGCTGCCCGTTCAGCTGTACATTTTGTTCAACGGCCACCTTCTTTCAGCGAAGTTTTCGATTAAAGTCGGCAGCGCGTCTCGTGACCGAGTTGGATCGTCTGCATGCTCGTTATGGATGTGCTGATTTCAAGCTCGATCACGACCTATTCACAGTGAATCGCCGCAAGGTGATGGAATTTTGTGAGGCAGTAGAGAAGCGAGGATACCGCTGGCGGGCCTCAGCCCGGGTGGACTTGGTCGACGAGGAACTACTCACGAGAATGGCACGCGCAGGGTGTGTGGGGCTCTACTTTGGCATCGAGACAGGATCTGTGCGCATGCAAGACATCTCACAAAAACATCTGGACCTCACATTGGTCAAACCGACGTTGCTGGCATGTGAACGCCTTGGCATTCAGACGACCGCCTCCTTCATCACCGGTTACCCTGAGGAGCACGAACAGGATCAAGCCGACACGCTTGATCTGTTGGGGCAATGTTTTCGACCGTCTTGCCTTCCCCAGCTGCATGTTCTGGCGCCAGAGCCTGGCACCCCGATGTTTGAGCAGATGGCTCGTGATCTCGTATATGACGGTTACGCGGGACCATATAACGCCATATTGACCGGATCGAGCGATACGGATCTCATTTGTGAGCACCGAGACATTTTCTCGACCTATCATTACTATCCCACAATCATGCCTCGCGCCCGCTACGTTTTCGCCGCTGATGCCATTGACGTTCTCCGCCACGTCGGACCAGTGATCATCCCATATACCCTGCGGGCCTATGGCGGCCGACTGAGCCAATTCGTGCATTCACTCCAATGCTGGGCCGATAATATCGGACGAGGTGATCGCGCCGATGCCGATTTGATGGAGTCATACATCGCTTATGCTTTTGGACAAAGCCATCATCTGACCTCTTTGTTTAGATATTCGCTGGTGACCAAGAAGTGCACACGGCAGAGTTGGCCGGAAGAAGTCCCGTACGTTGCCTCAGAATCGGATCCGGTCTATCAACTGGGCCCGCATCTTCACATTTTGCCGGAGTTGCACGATTGCCAATTCTTGATCGAACAGATTGATCGCACCAGGCACAGCCAAAGTCTTCTTGAAGAGTCTGAAACAGGAGGACTCGGTATCTATCTCGTCAGCATCAAGGACGGCCAGGTATCAAGTTGTGAGATTGACGAGGGCCTGGCATACATTCTCGGCCTGTTCCAATCTCCCAGGAGTGTGAAGGAAGTTACCGACTCCTTAAACGAGGCGGCCGGCTCACATGAACTTGACGCGCGCTTCTTTCACAACCTTCTTGCGCAGGACGTCCTTATCCGTCGAGCAATCCCCCCCTCTCCATCCCTCCCCCCGAGAGAGACACCTATCGCCCGATGAGAAACTCGTGGTCCACGTACGAACTTGTCGAAACGTTCCAGCTCGCTCATGCCGTCTCGGCATTACATGAAACGGGTATCTTGGCGTCGCTCGAAAGACCAAGAACGGTCCAGGAGTTATCTCAACAATATCGAACCGATGCCACGGTGCTGGAGGGGGTCCTTAATTATGTCGCCGCGCGCACCAATCTGCTTCGGAAGGTAGGCACAACGTTCGTTGTGACCCGGCAGTATTCGAGCGCGGCCCGTTTCCTCTTGGATCTGTACATCGGGGCCTATGGCAGGAACGCGGCCCAACTGCCGGGGATTCTACGCCGCTCCTCGATGGCCGCGGCTCTGGTTGATCACACCAAATATGCGAACGCGTTTCAACAGGTCGGAGATTCCGTTCTCGGTGCGCTCGTGCAAATCATTCTGCAGCTCAAACTGACTCATGTCCTAGATCTGGGGTGTGGCCCGGCCAGTCTGCTCATCGCATTAGCGAAACAAGATCGTCACCTGATCGGCTGGGGAGTAGAGATGAGCCCCGCGATGCACCGGCTGGCGAGAACCAGGATTCAGGAGGCGCAGCTCAGCAAACGTATACGGATATTTCTCGGAGATTGCAGACAGCTACAATCGGTCGTCCCCCCAAGGGCGAAACAGCACGTCGACGTCGTAGTGGCGTCTCAGGTCGCAAATGAGATGTTCGCCGGCGGCCAGGCAACCGCTATCACATGGCTCCGACAGATTCGCCGAGCCTTGCCCGGCCGGCTCCTCCTCATCGCGGACTACTACGGCCGTCTCGGGCGGACCAACGCAACGCGGTACCGCGAGACATTACTCCATGACTATGTGCAGCTTATCTCCGGGCAAGGGATACCTCCGTCCAATGTCTCGCTGTGGAAACAAGTCTATTCACGCTCGAAATGCCGGCTCCTCCATCTCATTGAAGACAAGACGACATCTCGCTTCATCCATGTATTGAAGTTGTAGCGACGTCGCTGAAAATCTGTGAGGCGCAGTCGCACTCCAATCGGAGACTCCAGGGTGATCAACCCCATATCTTCGATTCACCTCAAGACTGTGCGATTGCACTGACTGACACTGACTGCCTGGCCCGCGACCTACCAGGCATAGGCTTCCGGCGCCGGTCCGCCCGGCCCGGGGAAGATGGTATCCAATCGTTTGAGCTGACTGCCGCTTAGGGTGAGATTCAAGGCCCGCATCGAGCCGTTCAACTGCTCCAACGTGCGTGGCCCGATAATCGGCGCCGTCACCGCCGGCTGATGGAGCAACCAGGCCAGCGCCACGTCGGCGGGCTGTTCACCTAAGTCCTTGCAGAACGTTTCGTAGGCCTCGATCTTGTGACGGTGCTTTTCAATCTCTTTTTTTAGATCCTCGTCCGCGCGCCGGCCAACGGAGGCAGGCTTAAGCGCCCCTGCCAGTAATCCCCTCGCCAGCGGACTCCATGGAATCAGGCCGATACCGTAGGCTTCGCAAGCAGGGATCACCTCCAGCTCGACTGTCCGCTCAACTAGATTGTAGAGGCTCTGCTCAGAAACCAACCCGAGAAAGTGACGGTTCTTCGCCAATTCCTGCGCCTGGGCCAGATGCCAGCCGGCGAAATTGCTGCTGCCGACGTACAGGATCTTCCCTTCCCGGACCAACTGCTCCATCGCCTGCCACATTTCCTCCCAGGGCGATTGCCGATCGACATGATGCATCTGATAGAGGTCGATACAATCCGTGCCCAACCGCCGCAAACTCTCCTCGCAGGCCCGTTTGATATGCAAAGCCGACAGCCGCGACTGATTCGGCCAGTCGCCCATACGGCCGAAGACCTTCGTCGCCAGCACCACCTTCTCGCGCCGCCCCCCTCCCTGCTTCAGCCAGCGCCCGACGATTTGCTCGGTCCAGCCTTCCCCCACCTTCCAGCCATAGACATTGGCCGTGTCGAAGAAATTGATCCCGAGCTCCAAAGCCCGGTCCATAATCGCACAACTGTCGGTCTCGCTCGTCTCCGGTCCGAAATTCATCGTGCCGAGACAGAGCCGACTGACTTTCACGCCCGAGCGACCAAGATGAACGTACTGCATGGCTCCCTTATAGTGCGTACAGGACTGGGATGTCGAGGGCTCATAACTGCACTCGGCCGGTCAGAAGTCTGGAAACACTCTCCAGTACCATGCGTCACGGTCTGTCCCTGTACAGAGAAAAGTAGCGACCACGAGGAGACACGGGCATTTACTTTACCCGGCATGTAGAGCCTGAGCCTCTCTAGACTGCTCCTTTCACCTGTCACGGCTCCCTCTTAGCGTGGCACCTTGCTAACTCACTGAGATACCGAAAACACAACCTGCCTTCCCATTTCTGTTTCTCGGCCATTCGGCACAGACCACGCCTCATGCCAGAACAATTGACATATGCATGATCTATGCAAATGATGCCAGCATAATCATAAGGAAGTGTCCTATGCGTACAACGCTGGATCTCAGTGAGAAGCTCATTCGTGAGCTGATGAACGTGACCGGCGCTCAAACGAAAACCGACGCGATTCATCAGGCCGCGGCGGAATTGATCCGGAGAAAAAAGCTGGACCAACTCAAGTCCTTGAGCGGTGCAATCCATCTCGATCTGGATTGGAAGAGCCTCGAAGAGGCTGAGATCCGCCATCAAGTTTCCTTGAAACGCCGCCGAAGTCAGCCTCGTCGGCGTCGTGTTTGCCGAATTGCTTCAAGGCTGCCGGACTCCGACCGAACGAACAACGCTCTCCGAAGCCTTACTGGCCCTACGGTACCATGAAGTCACCCCATCCACCTGGCTGCGAACAACCGATCTTTCAGCGCATCTGCTTCGCAAAGGTGTGACGTTGCCTCTCTCAGATCTGATCATTGCCGCCGTGGCGATCGGGCACGAATGCCGCGTGTACAGCCTGGATGCTCATTTCCAAAAGATTCCCGGCCTGCATCTGTACGTGCCTGCTTCAACCTGATCATCCTCGCTGTGCTGATGTGCAGTTCCACCATGCATTGCGCCCACCGCTTGGTGCATATTTCGGCGAGATCAGCGTGGGTAACGAAGCGATCATCTCCATTACTCTGTTTCTCCGGAATCATGGACGATTGTNNCCCCTTCTTCTGCTCTTCAAATGTGTTAGCCTGCGTAGGGAGGAAGCGATCCCACAACAGTGCGTGCCAATGGCCTTGGCCGGGTCTCTCGCCCGACCAGCATAGTGGAGAAATCGGGAAACATGGTGCGTCTCGTCCTACTATTGATCATTGTCGGTCTGGTCATTTTCGGGCCGCAACTCTGGACCAGACGGGTGTTTGCCAAACATGCCACCCCTCGTCCTGACTATCCGGGGACCGGGGGAGAATTAGCCCGGCACCTCCTGAATCGGTTCGACATGCAGCACGTGAAAGTCGAACCGACCGAGAAAGGCGACCACTACGATCCTGTCATCAAAGTGGTCCGCCTGACGCCCAACATATTCGATGGAAAATCCCTCACGGCGATTACCGTCGCCGCCCACGAAGTTGGGCACGCCATTCAAGATCACTTGGGCTACCAGCCGCTCGCGGAGCGCACAAAGCTTGTGAGGCTCGCGCAGGGAGCAGAGAAGGTCGGAGCGGTCCTGATGATGGGGATCCCGATCGCAGCGGCCTTAGCCCGGACCCCTGCGGCGAGCGTACTCGTCATGGTGGCTGGAATGGCGACGATGGCGATCTCCACGCTCGTCCACCTCTTCACGCTTCCCGTCGAGTGGGACGCCAGCTTCAGGCGTGCCCTTCCCGTCCTCCGACAGGGCAATTACCTGTCGCCTGAAGAGGAACGAGGGGCTCGCGACATCCTCACCGCTGCCGCGCTGACCTACGTGGCGGCCTCCCTCGCAAGTCTGCTGAACTTGTGGCGCTGGATCGCCTTCCTGCGGCGATAGGCTCAGCCCCTTTACGCCCCTCGCTCATCATCGAATCTGATCCATAGCACCTTCGAAGTCGTCGGTGATTGCGAGCGGCAGGAAGACGGGACGACCGAATCCTGCAAGCGTGTTCAACAGAAAAGGAGAATGTCCCCTTTTCCCCTCCTCCAAACAATTGACGCTGGCGACCACAGTGCAGGTGTATTGTTGTGATCCGCAAAGCCCGTGGCAGCGGGGCACGAACAACAATACCAATCGCTTGCTGCGACAGTACTTCCCACACNNCCGCGCAGAACGTTTGGATTTCAAACCCCAGCGGCTATACTGGAAGCCAGCGTTCGCTCATCAGTTGAACCCACCCTCCACGTAGGTCCAATTGCCGGGTCCTCAGTCCCCTTATACCCCAATAGTTCCGATAACGTTGTCCCATATTCCCACAGCACAGCAGGCATCGTTTTCATTCCAACACCGCTCATGTTTGGAACTATCGGTATTTCCCAGCACTTAGGTTCTATCGCAAGAATGAATTGCTTCGATCACGGAATTTGCACAGTGAGTGCAGCCAGTAGAATTGACACCTCGCGACCATTGTGCAGGTCGGCCTAATGGAGGTTATCTATGGCGAAGAAGCCGGATGGAGGAGCCAAGACGCCCGCACCCGAGGAAACCAGATCTTCCGACTCGACATCCAGCGCAGGGGGGGGACCATCCGTCCGGGTCCGGTTGAGCTATCAACTGCCCCAGGGGAGCTGGCATCGGGTGTGGCCACCGGACCTCGACCCGGAGAGGTAGTCCAGCCATCGACGACGAGTGCTACCACCCGCGGTCCGCGACGCGTGCCACGATCTCTTGACTTCCTGACACCGGAGAATCCGCTCGACCGCCACACCTTGCTAGCGAGCTGTGCGCACGCTGCCGCCCATTTCCATCTGGAGCTGGCAGAGGCCAAGATCCAGCTTGGCGGGCTGAAGGCCGCGTCGCGGTTCGGTGCTAGTCGTCTAGCCACAGAAAAAGGCCGGTTTATTGTTCCTATAAATAGGGGGCAGTCTATTGCCGAAACGACAGAACCCGCTAAGCGGAGGAAGGAGAAGATTATGAAAAGAGGTATCGCATTGTATTCGCCCCCTTAGCCTTGCTGATTGCGGGCGGGACGCTAGCGAAATAACTGAGCTAGCTAGGCTTCTAAAAGGAGAAACTCATGAAAAGACCTATCTTAGTACATTCTCGTTGCTTAGCAATTCTTATTACAGCAGT
>DKBD01000067.1 GCA_002451055.1 Nitrospira sp. UBA6909
ACCATGGTCAGGGCGAGGGGAATTTGCATGATCGCGACGATCCGGAGAAACTGTGTGCCGAGTTCCACGACATCTTCGTCTTGCGTGAACAGGCGCATCAGCACATAGGGAAACACAAAAAAGATGACTCCCATCGACGCCATGCCGGCTGCGGCCAGACGATTGGCCTCCCAGTTTTCCAGCTTGGCGCGAACGTACTTGCCGGCGCCGATGCTTTGCCCCACCATGGTGGCGGCGGCGATGGCAAAACCATACCCGGGCAAAAACGAGAATGACTCAATGGACAGTCCGACTTGATGGGCGGCATACGCGGAGGTTCCGTAAAGGAGCACGATCTTGGTATAAAACATGACGCCGGCTTGCTGCACCACCCGTTCTCCCGACACCGATGCGCCGATTTGCCATGTGGAGCGGATCAAATCGAATCGGAGGGCCTTAGATCTCGCAAGAATCGTTCGACATGACCAGAGCAGATAACCAGCTCCGATAGATTCCGCGATGCCGACCGCGTATGCCGCGCCTTCGAGACCCCAAGCCGGGGCGCCCCATTTCCCATAAATCAGTGGATACGCCACAAGGATATGGAGGATGTTCACACCGATAAGAGCATACATGGGGGTCTTCGTGTCGCCTGTTCCCTGGAGAATGGACGCCAGCACTTGAATCAGGACGGTAAAGGGGATCACAACAAAGATAATGTTCGAATAGGGAACAGCTTGCGCAATGACATCAGGCTGCGCCCCAAGTGCGGCCATGGCCTGTCGATTCACGGTTACTCCGGCAAGGGCCAGAAACGCCGATGCAATCAGCGCAAGACCGATGTGGTGCGACGCCGCTTCGCCGGCATCCCTGGCGCGCCGTGCTCCCCAGAGTTGTGCCACCAGCACATTGGCGCCGACCGACAATCCGGATAGCAATGTGGTGCCGATAAAGGCAAGCAGTTGGCCTAATCCGACGGCAGCGATCGGTCCTGCCCCCAGACCGCCGACCAAGAACACGGCGACGATCCCTTCCGCGCGTTGCAACAGGGTGCTGACGGTAACGGGGAGCGCAAGGTTGAGCACGGTTTTTCTGATGCGGGTCCTGGCGGCCATACGTGCCCATCCTAACAGAAGATCACCGCAACGTAGCTAGACAAATTACTTCCCGGTTCGTTAGGGTGCTCCCATGATGGACTCGGATCGAACAATGCTTCCCGTCTCCGTTCCTCGGCTGTCCAAATCGAAGTTCTTGGCCGGGCTCCAATGCCACAAACGGGTGTATCTGGAAATCCACCATCCCGACCGGGCTACCCCGCCGGATCCCTCGTTGCAAGCGGTGCTCGATATGGGAACCGAAATCGGGACGCTGGCTCGGTCCCTGTTCCAGGGAGGTGTGCTGATCGAAGAAAGCTATCGTCAACGGGAGGCGGCCCTTGCGCATACGGCTTCCGTCCTGGCCGATTGCTCTGTACCTGCCATTTTCGAAGGTGCGTTTGAACATAACGGCGTGCTCGTTCGTGTGGATATTTTGGAGCGGGTCGGAGGAACGGACGGGGAGCCACCTTCCTGGCGGCTGATCGAGGTGAAATCGTCTTCCCGTGTGAAAGACGTTCACCTTGACGATCTGGCGATTCAGAGCGAGGTGCTGCAAGGAGCCGGCATCACCCTCTCGTCGACATGCCTGATGCACATCGATACGACCTATGTGTACGAGGGGAAAGAGATCGATTTACACCGGTTGTTTGCGAGAAAGGATGTGACTGAGGCGGTGGCGAAGCGGCGAGCAGCGGTGCCTGCACAGGTCTCCGCGATGAAATCCGTCTTGCTTCGGAGCGAGCCACCGGTGGTTGAGCCGGATCACCATTGCCACAGCCCTTATGATTGTCCATTCTGGAATCATTGTACGAAAGATAAGCCTGCCCGATGGATTTTTCACCTCCCTGGGTCCTCCCAGGTCGTCGGACCTTTGGTCGATCAGGGCATCACGACCATCGATGATATCCCGGCCGAAACCGCCCTGTCGCTCGCGCAACGCCGAGTGAAAGATAACGTGGAGTGGGTGTCCCCGGCGCTCAGGACGGCACTGCGATCGATCCGGTATCCCGTCCACCATGTCGATTTCGAAACCGTGATGTTGGCGGTACCCCGCTTTCCTTCGACGAGGCCATACCAGTCGATTCCTGTACAGTGGTCGAACCATATCGAAGAAGAATCTGGCCTCCTGACGCATCAAGAATTTCTCCATACCGAGCCGACCGAACCCAGGAAGCGATGGGCTGAAGCACTCATTGAATCACTGGGCGAGCGCGGGAGCATCTGTGTGTATTCCGCCTATGAACAGGCGATGATGCGGCAACTGGCCGAAGCCTTTCCCGAGTTCCGATCGGCGTTTCAGGCTATTCTCAAGCGCCTCTGGGATCTTCATCCGGTGATCAAGGACCACTACTACCACCCGGCCTTCAATGGATCGTACTCCATCAAATCAGTCTTGCCGGCTGTGATGCCTTCTTTGAGCTATGGCGATTTGCTGATTCAAGCAGGAGGGCAGGCCGCCGCCGAATATTACCGGATGGTGTTTGTCGAAACTGATTGGGTCGAGCGCGCCGAGATTAGAGACGCGCTCTTACGCTATTGCGCGAGAGATACGTTGGCCTTGGTGGAGTTGCGCAGAGTGCTGAAGGAAAAGGCGGAAAAATAGAAGGAAACTATTGCTTGGACAAGAGGAGATCTTTCAGTCTACGACGGCCAGTGGCGGATTTGTAATATCGTTCTTGCTGACGTGCTTCACGCAAGGTTGTAACGGTTTGCGTGTAAATTACTTTGTGTGGGCGATAGGGACGAGATGATAGTACTTTTCCGGCGTTGTGCTCTTTCAGCCGCTTGTCTATATCATCGCTGACTCCCGTGTAGGTTCTTGTTCCTGCTTCATTCAGAAGGATGTACAGATGGTACATATTCTCTTGTGATTGATAGGAGGGCGGATCCGCCATTTGCGGGGCAAATGGCGAGATCTCGCCACAATGTCTCAAGATAAACGGAGTTTATCTTGAGACATTGTGGCGGAGAGGGTGGGATTCGANNTTCGGCCGCTCTCGCACCTCTCCGATGTAACGGATTCTCGTATGTGTGTAACACGTGAACCGGCGAGGACCATGCACTCGACGAATTCGGCAGGAGCTTACCGTGCCTGACGGCGTTTTGCAATGGGAAGGACTGATTCGGTGTGGATGACCCACGTTTGAGGTTCGGTCGAATCCAATTCAACAAGGAACGCAAGCCGACGCCGCCGATTCGGCTCGATTCAATCGATGTCCATGTGTGGGGCTTCATATTGGACATCGAGGAGTCGGAGCTGATTCATGCGTCGTCCCTGCTATCAGATGACGAGCGCGCACGAAGCGATCGGTTGTTGTCGGAACAGCACCGCCGCCGGCTCATAGCCGCCCATGCCGGGTTACGAATGCTGCTGAGTCATTATTGCCGGCAGTCTCCCCAACACTTGGTGATTCAGAAAGCGTCCGCCGGGAAACCCTTCTTGCGTGATTTTTCATCCATCCGCTTCAACCTGACCCATTCCCATGGCAGAGCCCTCGTCGCCGTCGGCAATGATCGGGAGGTCGGAATTGATCTTGAGAAGGTACGACCGGAAGTCGATGTGCTCGGCCTTGCCAAACGATTCTTGTCGGGCCAAGACCAGGCATTCATCGAGAGCGGGGAGTTGGAAAGCCGGCACGAGCGGTTCCTCCAGGCCTGGGTGGCAAGAGAAGCGGTCTTCAAGGCCGAAGGCACAGGGATCACGTTCCCTCTCCACCATGATCATATTGAGCTGAGAGGCGATGGAACAGAAGGGTGCGTGATCCTGGGGGCCGGCATGTTGAAAGGGGCGGTCAGGCCTGTTCGATTTCTGGCCCTCGAACCTGGATGGATCGGCGCCGTTGTAGCCGAAGGAACGAATTGGATGGTCAGCTATCGCGAGTAGGCGAATGGTGACCTCAGCCGGGGAACCTGAATGTGGACAACTCGGCTTTTTCCAGTCCTTGTTTGACGAGGCGAGGAATGTCCAGCGCCCGTTCAATGTTTTGAAGCACATCGAGTCGTGTTTTGGTACTGGGATGGGGCGGTGTGAACAACTTGCAGCAATCCTGGTCCGGCTCAATGGAGATCTCGTAGGTCCCAAGTCGGCGCGCCTCATCCGTGATTTCGAGTTTATCCATGCCGATGAGCGGCCTCAAGATAGGCAGTTCCGCCGCCTCTCCGATGACGGATAAGTTTTCAGGTGTTTGCGATGCGACCTGGCCAAGACTGTCACCGGTGACCAGTCCCCAGCATTGTTCCTTCTTCGCCAAGGCTTCCGCAATTCGCAGCATCATGCGGCGATAGAGCACCACGCGGAACGGCGCCGGCGTGTTCACTACGATGTCCCGCTGGATTTCTCCGAAGGGAATGACATAGAGGCGAGACTCGTGCAGATACGCCGTGAGGATTTGCGCAAGATCGCGGGCCTTATCCTCCGATGCGCGGCTGACCAGCGGGCGCCCGGAAAAATGGACGAACATGGCTCGGCACCCGCGTTTGATCATGCGAAAGGCCGCAACCGGTGAATCAATCCCGCCGGAAAGCAGGCAGGCGACTGTACCGCTGACTCCCACGGGCATCCCGCCAGGCCCCTCGATCTTCTCCGTGGAAAAATAGGCCTCTTTGGAAAGCAGTTCGATGTAGACGGTGAGGTCCTGGTCTTTGAGACTGACGCGTTTACCGAGTCCTTCGCAGACGGCGGCTCCGACGGCCCGCTCCACATCCATCGAGGTCATCGGTAATCGCTTGTCGGCCCTCTTGGCCGTCACACGAAAGGTGGAGAAGGATTGTGTTCTCAAGTTTTCGATGACGGCGGCGTTGAGATCATCAAGGCGTGGCTGAGCCAAGTTGAGCGGCACCGATTGGGCGAGGAAAAAGTTCGCGATCCCGCAGACTCGCCTCAGCCGCTCTCGCACCAACTCACCTCCGGCTTCTGCCGGAAGCATCACGCGGATACGACTGCGGAGTTTTTCGACCCTGGTGGTCCCTAGGTCTTTCAGAGCCAGCTGAATATTGCGAACCAATCTGTCTTCAAACAGGTCGCGGTTGCGCCCTTTGAGCGCGAGCTCGTGATAATGAACGATGGCGCATCTCATGCTGGAGATAGGTCAAGGTTTAGGTTTAGGATCCAGTTTCTGTAAAAGCTCAGTTTAGCCTCAACCTTCGCCTGAAGCTTCTAAGAATCGTTCTGCGTCGATTGCGGCCATGCAGCCGGAGCCGGCTGCCGTGATGGCTTGGCGGTACGTTGAGTCTTGCACGTCGCCGGCGGCGAAGACGCCCGGCATGCTGGTGGCCGTTCCCTTATAGGTACGAAGGTAGCCTTTTTCATTCATGTCCAGTTGCCCTTTGAATAACGCTGTATTTGGGCGATGGCCGATGGCGATAAAGACTCCGGCGCAGGGCATTTCGGAGGTTTTGTCGGTGACCACATTCTTGAGACGTACCCCGGTGACAATCTCATCGCCCAGAATATCCTCGACGACCGAATTCCAGACGAAAGTGATTTTCTCGTTCTTCATCGCCCGATCTTGCATGATACGCGAGGCGCGAAGTTTGTCCCGTCGATGTACGATAGAGACCTTCGTGGCAAACCTGGTCAGAAAGTTCGCTTCTTCCAGAGCGCTGTCCCCGCCGCCCACGACGATCAGCTCCTTGCCGCGGAAGAAGAAGCCGTCGCACGTGGCACAGGTGGACACCCCGTGGCCGGTCAGACGTTGTTCATTCGGCAGTCCAATCTGGATGGCTGACGCGCCCGTGGCGATGATCACGGTCTGAGCCCGAATCGTGTGTTCTCCGTCGATAGTGATGGTGAACGGGCGATTCTTGAGGTCGACCAATGAGACATCACCGGTCAGGAATTCCGTGCCGAACCGCTCCGCTTGCGCGCGCATGGCTTTCATAAGTTCCGGGCCCAAAACGCCTTGGGCAAATCCGGGATAGTTCTCTACTTCAGTGGTGGTCGTCAGTTGCCCTCCCGACTGCCAGCCTTCGATGAGCAGAGGGGAGAGATTGGCCCGAGCCGCGTAAATGGCGGCTGTCAGTCCGGCTGGCCCTGAACCGATGACCACAACATGATGCATAGGGGAGAACTGTACCACAGCGTGGCAAACAGAAGGTAGGAGGCAACGCGTATCAGTGTGAACTGTCGGTTTTCAGTCCGCGTGCTGAAGCTGCCTGAAATTCCTTGAATAGAATCGCTATTCGGCGGAACAGATCCTTTTTCTGCATCGTCCCATCGAGCACATAGTCCGCAAGGCGGCGCTTTTTAGCGAGCGGCATCTGGCTCTTGATGCGTCGAAGCGCCTCGGCACGTGAAAGTCCATTCCGCTTTTTGAGCCGCGAGATTTGGGTTTCTCGATCAGCTATGACGGCGATGGTGATGTCCACCCGTTTGTCGATACCTGCTTCGAAGAGGAGGGGGACATCATAGATTGCAATGGCGTGAGGATTGCGTTTGGCGGCTTCCGCGGTGAGCCGCCGTTGTTCGCGGGCAACGCGGGGATGGATGATGCGTTCCAGTTGTTTGAGTTTTACGGAATTACCAAATACGATGTTGCCGAGCGTGTGGCGATCAATCGTGCGATCTGGATTCAGCACACCATTTCCGAATGTCTTGACGATCTGCCGCCAGGCCGGCTTGCCGGGTACCACAACCTTACGGGCCAGAACGTCGGCGTCTATCACGATGGCACCGCACCGTTTGAACATCGCGGCCACCGTACTCTTCCCGGTTGCAACGCCGCCTGTCAGTCCGACCAGAATCATGGTAACGGAGCATACAGGAGAGCGTGCAGAAGGTCGAGGCGCCGGTGGAGCTTGCTCAACCTTAATTTCAGCCTCAGCCTTGAGCGTGCCGGCTTCTTCGATTGACATCTCCACGTCCCTGCTTGTAAGACGGTCGTCATGCATACAGTCATCGCGATAGTCTTGATCAGCCTTATGGTAGCCGGCCACGGGATCGCCGACACGGAGACTCCGTCGACCGCCGGCCCAAGAACCATCGTGGTCTCGTTGGATGGGACCGGCGACTTCTCGTCTATTCAGGAGGCGGTCGATAGCGCTCAGAAAGGGGACACTGTCTTTCTGAAGCCCGGCGCCTATCCTCAAGATTTGACCATTCATAGCAAGGAGCGGATTAAACTTGTCGGCGCCGGAACCGACAAAGTGACTATGCTCGGCCATGGCGAGCGCGTCGGCGTATTGCATGTCGGTAAGTGGCCGTACGGCGCGACCGATATTGAAATTACCGGACTGACGATCAATGAACATGGCGGGCATGCNNTGTGATTGGGGGCAGCGAGACGACCGGAATCCAATTCGCCGATTCCCAGGCTGTCCTGATCGGCAATCTGATCCGCGACAACGATTATGGGGTAAATGTGGCGGGAAACTCGAAAGTCCGGCTGGAACGGAACATCATTACGCGGAATCTGTTTGAGGCGATCGTGATCGGCGATCGCGCGAGCGCGACTCTTATCAACAACACATTGGTAAAAAATGGCGGCGGCGCGGCCTTTCTGGGATCTTCTCAGAGCAAGGTGTCGGGGAATGTCGTGGCCTTCAACAAGCAGGGTTTTGTCATGACCGTATCGAGTCAGACCGTTCTCTCATTCAATGCCATGTTCAATAGTGAAGGCGATTATATGAAAGCCGGATCGCCAAACGTTCCGGCTCCGGAGCTCAAGCCTGAATCGGATATCAGAATAGACCCACATTTTGTGGATGTTGAGCATGATGACTTCCGATTGAGTTCCGATACCGCTCTCCTCAAGAAAGGACCGTTTGCGTATCTCGGAGCGTTGCCTCCTCTCCTCAAGTCCGCTTCCGGATATCAGTAGAAGATGTTGTAAATCAATCAGATGAGAGGCTCCGTTGATGTATGATGGCATATGCTATGCTTTCACTAACATAGCGGCGCGTTCCGATTCAGGTTTCCGTTCAAGAATCAGCACAACGGGCCGAAAAGGACTCAACAAGGAGGTTCCTCTTGGCAAGTTTTCATATCAACAATGAAAAACTCCCCGGTGAAGGTATTCCATCTTTACACGATGTTGAATCAGGCAAATTGGTGGGGGCCGTTCTTCCGATGTCCGAGCAGGCCCAGATTCAGATGCGTAACAGCATTGAAGTCATCGAGTATCTTCTGAATCAAGAGCGGGTGGTCTGGAGTTAGGTTTTTGCCTCGCCGCCTCGGCCAAGTCCCGTTTGGTTTCTTCCCCTTCGCCAGCACATCGCGACGCTGCCGATACGTCGCTGGGGATGTCATTCCTCTTACTTATACTCCGCACGACATCTCTAAGCTGTCGCCGAAGACTCAACACCAACCACGACTGTCAAGCCGTGGGGTTCCACTTGCAGCTACGAACAGTCATACATCACAACCCCTACCGGTTGATTTATGAGAGGGTTGGGTGCATCGTACTGATCGTTGTTCACCCAGCCGAGACAGTGCCGCCACAACTGGGCATGATCATCTTCGTGAAGAGATAATTTCCATGGGAAGAGCGCCTCGAAAATCCTCGCCATCTCAGCCGACACCATCAGCAGAGCGAACACGGCTGGAAGAAGACGCCGGCCGAACACAACACTGGAAACGGTGGGGGCCCTATCTCAGCGAACGTGCCTGGGGCACAGTTCGAGAAGACTACAGCCCGCATGGTACCGCATGGGAATCGTTCCCCCACGACCACGCTCGGTCACGGGCCTATCGATGGAATGAAGACGGATTGGCCGGCATTTCCGATCGACACCAGCATATTTGTTTCGCGGTCGCTCTGTGGAACGGAAGAGATCCTATTCTAAAAGAACGGCTCTTCGGCTTGACGGGTAACGAGGGAAACCATGGGGAGGATGTCAAAGAGTACTATTTCTATCTCGATTCGACGCCGACCCACTCCTATATGAAATATCTCTATCGGTACCCTCAAGCCGAGTTTCCTTACGCCAATCTGGTTGAAGAAAATCGTCGACGAGGAAGAGGGGATCTGGAATATGAACTGATCAATACCGGCGTCTTTAACCAGAATCGATATTTTGATGTGCTTGTCGAGTATGCCAAGGCCACGCCTGAAGATCTGCTGATTCGAATCCGGGCGACGAACCGAGGCCCAGATGCTTCAGAACTGACACTCCTGCCGACTCTCTGGTTTCGGAATACCTGGTCGTGGGGGCTCGACGCGCGCCGTCCTCGGATGCATGAAGGGCGGTCCGCCAACGGCATGAGTGTCATCGAACTGGACCACGATTACTACGGTGCGCGACGTCTCTGGTGTGAACGTCGTCCCCCCCTGCTATTTACGGAAAATGAAACCAACAGCCGTCGTCTGTATGGAGATGCCGAAGGGGCCCGCCATGTAAAAGATAGCTTTCATGATTACGTGATACATGGCGATACATCAGCGGTTAATCCCGATAAGATCGGATCGAAGGCCGCCGCACACTATGTGCTCGCGCTCGATCCCGGCGCATCGGATACCATTCATCTGCGCTTTACGAACGAAGGTGGGGAAGAGGGTCTTACGGGTGATGCGTTCAACTCGATGTTCGCGCAGCGGATTCACGAAGCCCATGAGTTTTATCGGGAGCTGGCGCCTTCCCATCTGTCCGACGATGCGCGGCGCGTGCAACGGCAGGCCTTCGCTGGTCTGCTTTGGAGCAAACAGTTCTACTCGTACGATCTGAATCGCTGGCTCAAGGGGGACCCGAACATGCCGGAACCGCCGCGCGAGCGGGTACGTGGTCGCAATTCGGACTGGACGCATCTATATAATGCCGACGTGATCTCCATGCCGGACAAGTGGGAATATCCCTGGTATGCGGCATGGGATCTGGCATTCCACTGTATTCCCCTTGCGCTTGTGGACTCAACCTTTGCCAAAGAACAGCTCATTCTGATGCTGCGCGAGTGGTATATGCATCCCAACGGGCAAATTCCGGCATATGAATGGGCGCTGGGCGACGTGAATCCACCGGTCCATGCTTGGGCGGCCTGGCGGGTCTATAAGATCGAGAAAAAACGGAGAGGGACGGGCGATCGCCTCTTCCTCGAACGCGTGTTCCAGAAATTGCTGCTGAATTTCACGTGGTGGGTCAATCGAAAAGACGCCGAGGGGAAGAACATCTTTCAGGGTGGATTTTTGGGGCTGGACAACATCGGTGTCTTCGACCGGAGTGCGCCTCTTCCCACCGGAGGGCATATCGAACAATCAGATGCGACGAGCTGGATGGGGATGTACTGTCTGAATATGCTGTCCATTGCCCTGGAATTGGCACGGGAGAATCGCGCGTACGAAGACGTCGCCAGCAAATTCTTCGAGCATTTTGTGTACATCTGCCGAGCCATGAACAACATCGGCGGGGAGAAGATCGAACTATGGAACAGAGAAGACGGATTTTTCTACGATGTGCTGCATCTGCCCGATGGACGAAACTCTCCACTGAAGGTTCGATCGTTAGTTGGACTCATTCCGCTCTTCGCCGTTGAGACATTGGATTCCGAGCTCATAGACCGGCTCCCGCGGTTTAAACACCGGATGCAGTGGTTCATCGAAAACCGGCCCGACTTCAGTTCTCACATAGAAACTCAATCGCAGCATGGAGAAGTCCGCCGGTTTCTGTCGCTGGTCAACCGGACGCGGCTGAAATCCGTGCTGCGCTACATGTTGGACGAACAGGAATTTCTCTCGCCCTACGGCATCCGGGCCCTGTCTCGCTACCATAAGGACCATCCATACTCATTCTCGGTGATGGACACGGAGTATCGCGTGACCTATGAGCCAGCTGAATCAACCACCGGACTGTTCGGCGGGAATTCAAACTGGCGCGGCCCCATCTGGTTCCCGGTCAATTACCTGCTGATTGAATCGCTGCAGAAGTTCCATTACTTTCTGGGCGATGACTACACGGTTGAGTATCCGACCGGGTCCGGCCACTCGATTCCGCTCAATCAGGTGGCGGCGGAGCTATCGCGCCGGCTCATCCATATTTTTCTCCAAGACAAGACAGGTCGGCGCCCAGTGTTCGGAGGGGCCGCAAAGTTTCAAGAAGACCCTCTGTGGCGCGACGCAATTCTCTTTTATGAATACTTTCACGGCGATAATGGTGCTGGCATCGGTGCCAACCATCAGACTGGATGGACAGGATTGGTGGCGAAGCTGATCCAGCAGAGTGGAGAGTAGGGCGGCACAGACCAATGGTTCCTTTGCTCGCGCAACGCGCACGCAAGGCCAATTCAGATCACAATAGCGGGCGGTGCTCGCTACATGCGCGCAGTAGGAACCATCGATCAGCGCCGCCCAGGAAGGGTGGGAGAAGGTGAAGAATGAAAGAGCGGATTGCCAAAATCTCGACCGAGCGTTGAACTTAGAATGGCTTGAAACCAACGGTCGCGGGGGATTCGCGTCAGGGACGGTCGCCGGTGCCAATACGCGGCGGTATCACGCCTTGCTCTTGGTTGCCCGCAATCCGCCGAGTGAACGGTTCGTCCTTGTCAACCACCTCGAAGAGTGGCTTGATCTCGACGGCCGGTCGATTCCACTATCAACGAATCTCTATCCGGGAGCAGTTCATCCCGCAGGCTATGCCCATTGCACCCAATTCTCTTCACTGCCTTGGCCGACTTGGACGTTCGATTGCGGGGCTGCGGTTATTCGACGGGAAATCTTGTGCGTACCCGGGAGAGACCTCGTCATCGTAAGATGGAAGCTGATCTCTTCACAACATAAGACCGCGATCCTCCGTGTACGGCCGATGCTCAGCGGTCGCGACTACCACAGGATTCATCAAGAGAATGGGACTCTCTCAACGGATACTTTGATCGAGCCGGCATGGGTGTCCTGGCAGCCATATCCCGATGTGCCTTCCGTGAAAGCACTCCATTCCGGGGAGTACCGCCATGATCCGGAGTGGTTTCGGCATGTTCAGTTCCCCGTCGAACGGCAACGAGGACTTGATGATGAAGAGGATTGGTGGTCTCCCGGTGAGTTCAGGTTCGAGATCGAATCGGGAGAAGAGCAAACAGTGACATTGACGAGCGAACCGTCTGGCACACTCGATGTGGGCACCCTTATCAGAGAAGAGGGAGCGCGGCGTAACCGCCTGGTACGAGCAGCTCCCGTTTCTGACCCATTGGCGGGTGCGCTCTGGCGAGCGACTGATGTGTATCTGTCTGAGCGAGGAACTGGAGAGACGGTGATCGCCGGCTATCCTTGGTTCACCGATTGGGGGCGGGATACGTTCATCTCTCTGCCGGGTCTGTGTCTCGTCACCGGTCGGCACGAAACGGCTTGGAATATCATCCAATCTTTTTCCGCTCTTGTGTCAGAAGGCATGGTGCCAAATCGATGTCCCGATGTCGGAGAGCAACCTGAATACAACAGCATCGATGCCTCGCTCTGGTTCATCCACGCAATTGAACGCTACCTTATCTATAGCCATGACGAGGCGCGAGTCCGGGCTATTGCGTGGCCGGCTGTGAAACAGATTCTCGATGGGTACTGGCGTGGCACCCGCTACAACATCCGCATGGATCGAGACGGGCTCATCGCCGGAGGAATACCAGATACGCAACTGACGTGGATGGATGCGAAAGTCGGCGAATGGGTCGTGACGCCGCGCCAAGGAAAGCCGGTTGAAATTCAGGTCCTCTGGCTTCGTTCGTTGGAGGTGGGGGCACGTCTGGCCCAGCAATTCGGCGAGCCGGCTTATGCTGCTCGCTGCCGGAGACTCCGAGAATTGGCGATACAGTCCTTTCGCGCCAAGTTCTGGTACGAGGCGGGTGGGTATCTCTACGACGTGATTGACGGGCCGGAAGGCCAAGATGCTTCGATCCGTCCCAATCAAATCTACGCACTTTCTCTTTGCGACGGTTTAGTACCTTTCGACCAAGCCCGGCAGATTCTCATGGTCGTCA
Organism: Nitrospira sp. UBA6909; assembly: GCA_002451055.1. Taxonomy (GTDB): domain Bacteria; phylum Nitrospirota; class Nitrospiria; order Nitrospirales; family Nitrospiraceae; genus Nitrospira_D. The sequence goes on from DKBD01000067.1 coordinate 12,967, forward strand.
AGGAGCACCTCCTCACACCAATGGGCCTGCGCACCCTTTCGCCAAGCGACAGTCGGTACTGTCCGCGCTATGAAGGAGGGGTCATCAACCGCGACGGCGCCTATCATCAAGGAACAGTCTGGCCGTTTTTGCTGGGTCCATTCGTGAGGGCGTGGCTCACCGTATTTGGCAAGAGCACGAACGCAAAGGCCGAGGCCAGGAGTTTTCTCAACGGCTTGGAGGCTCACTTGCGAGAGGCTTGTTTGGGGCAGGTCTCAGAGATTTTCGACGGCGATGCTCCGCATCATCCGAGAGGATGTCCGGCCCAAGCCTGGTCTGTCGCGGAGCCATTGCGGGCGATGATCGAGGATCTGGAAACCCCGTTCTGTTCCCTTGACAGTCGATGACGGGGTTCGTACCCTCAATGGGCGTTATATGAATCGGTGATGCACCGAGATAGAGGAGGACAACCATGATGTGGGGCATGTGTGACCGGCCTAGGCCGCAAACAAGGATTACTGTGACCGAGACGGCGGCATTGTTGCTGTTTGGACTACTGGCAACACAGTCGGCCTTTGCCGACGACTTGCCGAAAGAATCAGTGTTGCCCCTAGCGGTTGCCAACAAGGCGGTTCACGCGGCAATGGAAGCCTGCAAAAAGGATGGGTACCGGGTGAGTGTGTCGGTGGTCGACCGTGCCGGTGTCTTACGCGCTATGGGGCGGGCTGATGGCGCGGGACCGCACACGGTCGACAGCAGCCGGAAAAAGGCCTATACGGCGGCGAGTATACGCCGACCGACGACGGAACTGGCCGACCTTATCAACAAGAATCCTACGTTACAAGCGCTNNATCTGGACGATGCCTGTGCGCAGGACGGACTTGATGCCATCAGTGCAGCGCCCAAGGTGCCTGCGACCAAGTGAAGCGACGACTGTGGGCGATCATGTTGGTCGGTATGGGTGTGCTCTGGAGCGCCTGTAACAGCAGTGCGCCGGAGCCGGCTTCTGTTGAGCTTCCCTTCGCAAAACTTCAACTAACCATCGTGCGGACAGCTACGGACCTGTTTCTCCAGCGGTTCAATCTGACACTGAAGGTTCAAGGAAGCGAGGGCTGTGCCTCTTCGACGGAATTGTTTCCCGACACCGGCTACACCGGCCGCCGAAACATCTATTTGGCTGGGAGAGGCCTGATCTACGTGGTGGGGCAGTTCGATGCGCGAATTATCGATCCGCATGATTGCAAAACGACCCTCTCCGAGTTCCGCCATCTGGACCGCCAGGTCGTCTTTCTCGGGAGTTTCGACAGCAACCAGGAAAAGCGATGGGTGTATGTGCCTGCTGCCGAACGTCCGGAGTTGCCGTTTGAGAAGCGATAGCGATGCACAGATGATCAAGTAAGAAGAGAGCAGGACAACATGAATCAAGCAATCATCGGTTATCATCTCGATGAATTTGGTGACTGGGTCGCCGATTTGGCCTGCGGCCACGGACAGCATGTGCGGCATCAGCCGCCGTTTTTCAGCCGCCCCTGGGTCGTGACGACCGAAGGTCGCCAGCAACATCTGGGCACCACCTTGAATTGTACAAAGTGCGAAGAACCGCCGGACGAACCTGTTCCCTCTGCGTAACGAACCACTGACCGTTTTGTCCTCGTCCATCACTGTTCCGCCTTCATCACAGTGGCAGTCGGACAGAGAAACAAGGAACCCACCGCGGCACTCCTAATCGAAACTTCCACCTCGAATAATTCCAATACAGTGGGGAACAAGGCAAGGTTTCATGGGCCCTTTCTCCGGCAATCCTCGCCGCAGCAGAGGACGATGAGGACTTGATGATTGCTCAACCGGGGGCAAGAACGCGGCTTGGAGGTAGTGTCGGGTAGTGAGCTAATAAAAAGCGGTTGCGTGAACGCAGCGGGAGTGACTCTGCTGATAGGGGCCGCCTCAGTAGTCTCACGCGGCGGCTTCGCCGAAAGGCGAGCGATGGAAGTCATAGCGGCATCTTGTCGATTGCAGGGGAAGTGCTCATAAAACATGTAAGCTGGCTCATTGGCAGGGAAGCCGCCCTTCTGATAGAGTGCCACGCGTTTTCAATTGGGAGGACACATCTGTATGACGACCACTTCCACTCCACCGATCCCCGAAGCTTCGCAGCAAAAACTGATTGCCCGGCTCGCTCAAGAAGTGAGCGCCACGCCGCAACAAGTAGCGGCCGCCGTGGAACTATTGGATGGCGGTTCCACCGTGCCCTTCATCGCCCGGTATCGCAAAGAAGTCACGGGTCATCTCGATGACACCCAACTGCGTCTGCTGGAAGAGCGGCTCGCCTATGGCCGTGAACTGGACGCACGGCGGGCCACAGTATTGGCATCGATTGAGGAACAGGGGAAGCTGACGGATGCGCTGCGAGCCAGCCTCGAAGCGGCCACGACCAAACAGGTGGTGGAAGACCTCTATCTGCCGTTCAAGCCCAAACGTCGAACGCGTGCAATGATCGCCAGAGAGGCAGGGCTGGAGCCTTTGGCCGACGCGTTGCTGGCGAATCCGACGCTGAATCCGGAAGAGGAAGCCGCCAAGTTTATCCGTGTGGTGCCGGCGGCGGAGGGGGTGGAGGCCATCAACGTTCCCGATGCCAAAACGGCGCTCGAAGGAGCGCGGGACATTCTCATTGAGCGGTTTGCCGAGACGGCTGAGCTGCTGGGGAAGTTACGAGGAAAATTGTGGAACGAGGGAGTCCTGAAATCCACGGTGATGACCGGCCAGGAGTTGGCCGAAGAAGAAAAGTTTCGTGACTATTACGCCTATGAGGAACCGATCAAGGTGATTCCCTCGCACCGGGCGATGGCACTCTTTCGCGGCCGCACGCTGGGTGTCTTGAAATTGGAACTGGGGTTGGGAGCAGCGCAAGACGCGGCGGTGCCGCATCCCTGTGTCGCGATGGTTGCCGCACATGCAGGGATCATGGACCGCGGACGTCCTGCCGACCGTTGGCTGGCCGGCGTGAGCGAGTGGGCGTGGCGGATGAAGCTGCATCTGCAACTCAGCGTGGAATTGCTGGTGCAACTCCGCGAGGCGGCGGAGGCGGAGGCGATCAAGGTCTTTGCGCGCAACCTGCATGAGCTGCTGTTGGCTGCACCGGCTGGTCCCAAGGCCGTGTTGGGACTCGATCCGGGGGTACGTACCGGCTGCAAGGTGGCGGTCGTCGATGCCACGGGAAAATTGCTGGAGACAGCTACGATCTATCCTCATGAGCCACGGAACGACTGGCAGGGATCCTTGGAAACACTCGGCAGGCTTGTCGCGCAGCACGGAGTCGAGCTCATCGCCGTCGGCAATGGGACCGCCAGCCGCGAGACCGATAAGCTGGCCGCCGAAGTGGTGAAGTTGACGGCGCTCAGATGGCCGGAGCGGAAGGTCGCCAAGATCGTCGTGAGCGAAGCGGGAGCCTCGGTATATTCGGCGTCCGCTGTGGCGGCTGCGGAATTTCCGGAACTGGATGTCAGCCTGCGCGGCGCGGTCTCCATTGCCCGCCGGTTACAGGATCCGCTAGCCGAGCTGGTGAAGATCGAACCTAAAGCCATTGGCGTCGGACAATACCAGCATGACGTCAATCAGCGGGCGCTGGCCCGCTCGCTCGATGCCACCGTGGAAGATTGTGTCAATGCGGTGGGCGTGAACGTCAACACGGCCTCCGTGCCATTGTTGGAGCGGGTGTCAGGGCTCAACCAGGCGCTGGCTAAAAATATCGTGACGTATCGAGATGCCCATGGGCCGTTTCCCAATCGGCTCGTGCTCCGACAAGTGCCGCGGTTAGGGGAGAAGACCTTTGAACAGGCCGCCGGCTTTCTGCGCATTCCGGATGGGGACAATCCGCTGGACTGCTCAGCCGTGCACCCTGAAGCCTACCCGGTCGTCGAGCGCATGCTTGGGAAGCTGGGTGTCGGGATTACGCAGGTGATGGCTCAACCAACGGTATTGAAAGGACTTGCGCCGGAGGACTTTACTGATGAGCACTTTGGAGTGCCGACGGTGCGTGATATTTTCAGTGAATTGGAAAAGCCAGGCCGTGATCCACGCCCGGAATTCAAGACAGCGACCTTCCGTGAGGGGATTGATTCCCTGGCAGATCTCCAGTCGGGGATGGTGCTCGAAGGAGTTGTCACGAACGTAGCAGCGTTTGGCGCGTTTGTCGATATCGGCGTGCATCAGGATGGACTCGTGCACGTGTCGGCCTTGGCGAATCGATTCGTCAAAGACCCGCATGAAGTGGTGAAACCGGGACAAGTCGTCAAGGTGAAGGTGTTGGACGTAGATCTTAAACGGCAACGGATCGGGTTGACCATGCGGCTCGATGAGAGCGTGAGCCCCTCCAACAAGATAGCGCAGGGAAGCGGCGCACGGACGACCGGTCCCTCTCGGTCCTCTGCTCCGAGCCAAACATCGTCCCGCCCCCCGCAGCCGGTAAGCGCCATGGCCCTGGCACTGGCAAAAGCGAAGCAACAGAGAGGACAATGAGCCCGTCTAGCAGTCACCTCTTGCGCAGGTCTCCGTTCTTGCATTACTGTCAGTGACATGAGCGAGCCCATTCCGGAACAAGCCGCTACTGAGGATAATAATCAAGAAAAGATTATCATCTATTGGGAGCGGGAATATTCCACCGCCTTGCCTCCCGAGCGGCTGAAGCTGGATTTCAATCCTCATCGGCCGATGTTGAGCAACATGACGCTGGACGAACAGCGGGCATTGGCTGCCAGTGGGTATAAGGTGTTGCCGGACGATTGCGGCCCGGTGCGCACCGTCGGGAGCTATGGTTGGTTGATCCGCTGTCCGGCGGACATCAAGCTCCGGCGCACTGCTGATGGTGTGCGCTGGCAGTCGCCTCCCATCCTTCCAGAGGAACGGCTGTTGGGGTACAAGACCTTTTCAGGCATGTACGTTGATTTGATTCTGAACAGCGGCTATCCCAAGCTCTGCTGTGGGATTCGCATGTATTATCCCAAGCAGGTAGGTCTGATGATGAAGGATCTGCCCAACGTCTTCTACCATATGCCGGACCGAACGTTTTCGGTCTGGGAAGGGATCAAGACGCAAGAGTATAAACGGACCCCCAATCAGTATGCCTGGTTGCCGGACTACGAGGCATTCACGGCCAATTTCCTCCTCCAACTTCACAAACCCACGACGCTCAAGCGTGGTGATCCCATCGGCTTGGTGTTGCCCATTCTGCTGCCGAAACAGTTTGTTTTGGAAGAAATCCGCCATCCCCAGTAGACCACTTTGAGCACAAATCTCCCCTGAGAAGTCTGCCCCAGCATTCGCGGCAATTCTTAGACTGGTGGAGACGTCTGCCAGGTTCCAATTCGAGGTATTGCTAGTAGCGATAGCAATCCCTGGTGAGATCATTGGCCGGAGAGGTGCGCGCACAGTTTGGACCCATGGGCCGCGGGATCCTGACATACCCTTCGACTGTATGCCCCTTGTCCAAGATCTCATAGTGAGATTCATGGCAAGCTCCTGAACAACCTGGGATTGTCGGCAGTGGATTACTGAGGGCAATGGATCTTCCTCCTACTGGGATAAAGCGAGGATAGGTGATCGTCATTCCTCCCGGAGTCGATTGTTGCGGTAATGACGGCTGCTCAACCCGCGTGGTGAATGTCGGGCGAGGTTGCGTAGGCCTTAACACCTTGGCCCATGTGGGATCGTCAGGAGCCACAAGAAAGGCGTTGTTCCCGCGATGGCATTCAGTGCAGGGGACGGTTCCCGGAGTAAATCCTTGGTCTGGGTCACGGAGTGCTGACATGGTGACTTCCGCTGTCTCAGGGGTCCAACGAGTGTGTGGAGCGTTCGGATCGTTTCCCCAAAAACAGGCATGCCCTGTTGCGGCACTTTGGCAGATGACTTGGAACGAGCCACCGTTCCTGCCGAGCGCGATGCAGGCGCCTCGAACAGTCGGGGACGCGTACGACCAGACGCTCGCAAATGTTGTCAGATCAGGTTGTACCTTATCCAGATTGTTGGGGGTGAGCAGAATTGTAGTGAGGTTGCCGTGGCTTTCCCAATCTGGCGAGGAAAGTTTCCAATCGGGTGGAATCGGGACATCTTTCGCGCGGCAGGTCTTTATGTAATCGGTATCGCCTTCGCTTGTGACGGCAACGTTTGCGGCTTGATCTTGGACGGTAGACGGGGCCTGCCGTCCTTCTTCCGGTGACTCGATCAAGGCACAGCCAATAAGGGTGACACCGGCCACAGCCAAGATATACACACTGACTGATCTCCATGCGCATTCAAGATCCCAGCCCCTCATATCGAGCCCCTCCTGACAGGTCTGATCACTCAGCGCATCTGGTAATACCCGGCAAGGGAGAATGTCAAGAGAGGCAACCTGTACAGAACAAGATCCAGAGGAGACTTGAATTTCTCAGTCTTGCAGAAGAATCAACACGCAACGACGTCCACGAGCAGAGACGGGAAGGCGGAGCGGCTGCTGGGGGAGTCAGGGGGGGGGAACCACTGTGGCACTGCTTCTGTTACAGTCCAGCCTTCGCTCCCTCCTGATCAAGTATCGACAAGAATCGGTTTCAATGCTCTCTCACGCCCGACTCCCACCGGACTTGTCGCGACGATAAAAGAATTGATCCCACTGTTTCGCCCAATAGTCCACATGGTGGAAATGGCTTTCATCGTACCCTTCATGTTTGAGGACAGAACGGATCTTGGACACGGAGTTATCGATATTCCATAATTCCAATGCGCGCCATCGAATCTCTTGCTTATCACTCTTGTTGCTCATGTCGACTCCTTCATCCGCGTGGCGAATACACACAATTTCTGTAAATGAATAGCCTCTCCCCCATGCCCTCTTCCATGATTCCTGACAGGGCTGAGCTTTTACACGGACGAGACGCGATCGCAAACTAGGGATACCCCTAGTCCTCAGGAAGATATTCCCTGGCGTACATGACGTTGATGAAGTCGACCCAATGAGGTGGTTGAAGCAATCAGCCAGAGACGAAAGAAATGGCGTGGCGGTCGGTTATGCTACGGCCTGCAGAAAGAAGGGGGGAACAGCGTACAAGTCATGGGTCTTTACCAGGCACTGCTGTGAACGCGCCTACGGCAGGATAGAACAGATATCCCAGTTTCTCTACATATCTGCCAGCGATGGAACAATTCCGGTGGGCACAGATCGCTTGGATTCTAGATCTTGATGTTTGTCACGCTCCCATCTTCTGGAACCGCGACCGATATCCCTAATCCCGGCTCGGTCCAAGGATGGAGGGTAGGACCGTCGTATCGATAGCCTCCATGAACGGGATCGGTCGAGAGCAGCAACGGGGTGTCGAGATCCAGCACCTCGAACCCCTTCATGCCCAAGACCAGGCTGAACGAACAGCCCATGGCGATCCGTGATTCGATCATGCCCCCGATCATGAGTTTCAATCCGGCCTTCAGGGTGAAGGCGGCAATCTCCACCGCCTCAAGCACCCCGGTTTTCATAATCTTGATGTTGATGTAGTCGGCTGCGCGTTGTTCGACGACTATGCGCGCATCGTCAAGGGAGCGCACGGACTCATCGGCTGCAACGGGAATGCCGGTGATTCGCCGAATCGCAGCCATGCTATCGAGATCATCCCGGGCAACCGGCTGCTCCAACAGCACCAGCATGCCTCCGAATCGCGTCACACCGTTGACAAAGGAAAGACACTCCGCTCGTGAGAAGCCTTGATTCCCATCGCCGATGAAGGCTACCTCGGGAAAAGCCCTATGGACCGCTTCGAGGCGTCGCACATCCGCATCGACATCCTTTCCAACTTTCATCTTGAATAGACGAAACCCTTTGTGATACCAGCGATTGGAGAGGATGCGCGTCTCTTCCAGCGTGGAGATCGGAATTGTGATGTCGGTTTCACGCGGCCGCACATCGGCCTCGCCCCACAGCCGCCACATCGGCTGTTCCATCGTACGGCAGTACGCATCGAGTAGCGCGGTTTCAAGACCGCAGCGCGCGGCGGGCTGCAGAGGAGCCGAGGAGGTCATGAGGGACGCCATCGTACGGAAATCCTGAATCGATCGGCCGATCAGTGGTTGTGCCAGTTTGGCAAGCGAATCCAAACAAGACCGGCGATCCTCGCCCCCGACTTCTGGAAAGGGCGCGGCCTCTCCATACCCGTAAACTCCGTTATGCAGGGCGATCCGGACAATGACGTTTTCGGCTAGCACGCGGGCGCCTGTTGCGACGACGAACGGGTCGGTCATGGGAATATCGATCGGCCAAAACGTGACGCCTTCGATAATGTCGTCATTCGCTCCGGCGGTATTCAAATGCATGGGTGGATTATCCGTATGCCGACAGGGTATGGTGACACACAATTGGCCTTCGCGCAGATTCTCCGCTATGGTAGCCTGGACTCAGCGGTCATGCCAGCCTAAACATGGAATATCCATCTTCGATTCTGAGCCTTAAGACGTTCCTGCACCGCTATCAGATCGGGCTGTTCTTCGGGCTGATTGCCCTTGTGAGTTCGTATTTGATTCTTCCGCTTGGGGTGTCGTACCTCCTGACACGGGAACTCTCCCGGCAAGGATATGAACATGTGATCGTCCAGTTAGGGTATCCGGGCTTGTGGAGCATGCAGGTTCCCGTTGTCTCGCTCCAGCAAAATCTAGGTGGAGAAAAGCTTTCGATCTCGCTCACAGATGCCCAGATACGCTATCGTTTACCTGAGCTTCTTCACGGGCATGTTGATAGTGTCTCCCTACCCGATGTCTCCATTCAACTTCTCAACACGCCGGTGCCCAGAGACGATGGAACGGAAGGCGCTCGTCGAGGCCAGGCAGGCGAACCCCTGTGGAGTGTCTTGACTGCCGGAGATGTATTGCGCCGCTTGCCGATCCTTCCCTTCGACGAACTGCTTCTTGATCGGGTCACGATTTTCCGAGAAGAGGCGACCGGCCCTCTGCGAAAAGTGACGGTCTCCGGCGTCATGACGTACCGGGAAGGAGAATTGGGAGGACATCTCTTGTTTCAAGGTCGGGATACCGCATTATACGGGCTCACCGTGACCGGCAATTCAGCCCGCACCTGGTCGGCAACATTGGTATCTCAACGGCTTCCGTCAGATCCGATCATGTCCTGGCGATCGCAAGCACATCCGAACGACCGTGAAATCGCAGTCAATGGACGACTCGAGGTGAATGTCCGCGAGTTCGCGCCTTTTATTGCGCTGCTGATCCCGATCGGACCTGAACTGGAGAAAGTCACAGGACATATCGCCGTCAATTGGACTGGAACCGCTGCCACTGACACGGCACTCGCATCGCTGTGGCACGACTCCCGCACTCGTTTGGAAGGACAGGTGCAAGCCCGGATCACACTGCCGGCGCTGAAAGGAGTAGCCAAGGACGTTGCGGTGACCTATCAAGGCATCTTCACAGGCAATGCGATGCGGGTAGAGTGGACGATGAATCCCGGGGAGCCGCTGGTGGCAACCATCAATGGCGAACCTTCTCTTCTTCCCGAGGCGATGCACAAGATACTACCACGCGGAGACCAACCCGTGAGGATCGGTAACTCCAAGCCGGTGCAGGGAACATTGTATTGGGCAGAGTCGCCGGTACGTACGATCGTGGATGGCCCCTTGCATGTGACTTATGGAAAAGCACAGGGCCCCTTGATTACCGAACTAGAAGCAAGCCATGCCGAATGGGCGGGAAGCGAGCTCGTGACGGCAACGGGGACCTATCGGATTGCAGGAGTGCTTCCCAAGGGTATTACAAATGTGTTGTCCGCCCATGAGGCGTCGGCAGAGGTGCGGGGAACTCTGGTGCTGACGCGCTCCCACGCGCAGGGAGTAATCCTCCCGTCATCCTCTGTGACGGCCAGACAGATTGAGTTGGGACCGGCATTTATTCCGAAATTGACGCTGCTGTTTGCCGAAGCACTTTCTTTACAATGTGATCTGGCAATTGTTCATTGCAGCGCAGGACCTGTAACCATTGCGGTTCGTATTCCGACACTGCGTCTGTTCGAGCGTGAGGTCCGCGTTGCACGAGGCGCCATCACGATGCAACGCGCTGAGAAAGCGGAGAATTCATGGCATACGCAAGGGAAGCTCTCGATGCAGGGAGTCTCCGTGAATCTTGCTTCGTGGGGGATACAGCAGACGGATTGGAGGATCCGGTTCCTGGCGAATCAAGCGGGGATCAAAGCCGATCTTCATGTCGATGCTCCATTCCAAGAGAATCTTGTGTCCGCCGAGATTGATCAGCCGCTGTCGGCAGGGGAGGGTGTGCTCCATGGCAGGATCGGACCGATTGATTTCGACGGCGATGAGCATCGGTTCAGCAAGCTGGTGACGGGGTTATCTCTGCCGCTGGAGATCACAAAGGGCCGTCTAGCGTCCACAGTTGACGCATCATGGGCGGGCGGAATGCCTTATGTGACGCATGCGTTTAAGTTGAGGTCTGGAACGGCCAAGGTGGTTGCGGACAGACTCTCAGGCCGGTATGAGGAATATGGCGTCCATAACCTCAGCACAACCGTCTCATTCCATACGGTAGGGCACGAATCGATTGCGACCGTGGAACCGGCCTCAGTCACCATTGCGTCTGTGAGAACCGGCATCGAGGTAACCAACCTGTCCACAATGATCCAGGGGAGTTGGGGGTTCACCGATCACCTGCCGGTCATTGAAATAAAAAGCTTTCGCTGCCAGGCACTCGGAGGCACGGTGATCAGCGCGGGATTGGTGGCGGACTTTTCAAAACCGCCCTACCAAACGACACTCTTATTAGAAGATCTGGACCTTGCTAGGATTCTCAGCCTCGAACGAGATCAGGAGATTCAGGGATCCGGGATACTGAATGGAATGTTGCCTGTCTCCATCACCTCCGGAGGAGTGATGGTCAAAGGCGGGAGGATGATTGCGACGCCTTCGGGAGGAATCATACGCTATGGATCAGCGCAGCGGTCGGCAACGGCCATATCAGATGCGAACACCGAATTGGATCTTGTTACGAAAGCGTTGAATAACTTTCATTATACGCGGCTCCACGTTGGTGTAGATTTCGCAGAAAATGGGATGCTGTTTCTCACCACGCGATTGGGCGGAAGAAATCCAGACCTCAAGAATGTTCCTCCGATCAATTTCAACCTGACGGTGCAAGAACACATCCCGACTCTCTTGAGAAGCCTCCGACGGGTCAAAGGTATTCAAGCGAACATGGAGAGAATATACGGGCGGCCATGATGGCAATACGTCTTATCATGCCGAGCTGTGTCGTCCGAACGATCTTGGACGGCTGGATCAAGAAATTGCGACCTTACCCATAGCGATCATTCTTCCACGGTAGTGCGGTGTTGGAATACCCGCGGACCTCCCAGAATCCTTTCACATCTCTGTCTGAAAACGTAATTTCTTTCACCCATTTCGCCCCCTTCCACGCGTAGCGCTTCGGGACGATCACCCGGACAGGGCCGCCATGCTCCTTCGTGAGCGGTTTCCCGTTCCATTTTTGGGTGAGAATCACGTCATCGTCATCGCAGGCTTCCAGAGGCAAGTTGGTCGTGTAATCGTCGTAAGACGTGAAGAGGACGAACTTGGCGAGGGAGAGAGGTCGTACGACAGAGATGAGATGCTTGAAGCTCACCCCTTCCCACTCGTTGTCATAGCGGCTCCAGGATGTCACGCAGTGAAAATCCGAGCGATCGGTACATTGCGGTTGCGCGAGAAACTGATCCCAGTTCCAGGTGACAGGATCGGCGACGAACCCGCCGATCTTCAACGTCCATTCCGACAAGGGAATCTCAGGTTTGAACCCAAGATCCAGTATAGGCCAAGTTTCCACAAGATGTTGCCCGGGTGGAAGCCGCTCATCTCCTTCGTAGAACACTTCGCGTTCTTCTCCGCCCCGTCGGACTTTGGCCCACTGTTCTTTTGCTTTGGTTAACCGCGAAGGATCATCCATGGGGATTCTCTCGGGAGGCCATAAGAAACAGATCGTATATGTGTCTACTTTATGAAAGTGGACTCCCCTTAAGCAACGGGTCGATCAATTTCTGAAAGTCGGCGATCGGATGAGCCCCTACAAGGGGGCGGCCGTTCACGAAGAACGTTGGGGTACTGGTCACGCCAAGTGCGATGCCATCCTGAAGATCTTTGACCACTTCCTCGCTGAATCGATGTGAGTTCATGCATTCAGCGAAGCTCTGCTCCTGAAGGCCGAGTTCTTTCGCAACTTGAAAGAAATCCCAACCCTTGCCCGCCGTTTGCTGGTCAAACAACACATCATGGTACTCCCAAAACTTCCCTTGTTCACCGGCACATTGCGCGGCTTCGGCTGCCGGCTTGGCATAGGGATGGTTGGGGCCTGGGTAATCTCGATAGACAAGCCGAATGCGATGCCCATAGATTCTGAGGAGTTCCTTTAAGTCGCTCGCGCTCTTCTTGCAGTACGGACATTGGAAGTCTGAAAATTCCACGATCGTGATCGGCGCCTCAGATGGGCCTACCGAGGGATCATCATCAACGCTGACCTGGAGAATCGGAGGCTCCGGGGCTTGGAGAGATATGCGAATGTCTGTCCGTCTACGAAGCGAGACGAGCAATGCCTGACGAATCCTCGCCTCTTCCGCAAGGTCCTGTGAGGGACTATGGCCTGAGCCCTCGGCGACGTCGCCGGCCTTCAAGCGTTTAACTGGAGCAGGCAGATCGGCAAGCCTGGCAATGGATTCGGATTGGGACGCCTCGGCCAGCAGTTGGGAAACAGTCACGCCCCTTCTAGAAGCTTCTGCCGTGAGTAATTCGTCGTCGACCATGCGACGAAGTGATCGTTGCAGCAATTGATAACGTTGCTGGTCCACCTGGTACAGAGACAGCGCCGAAGCCTGCACAACCTCTTGTTGAGTGATGGAGCGCTCCCCCACGGTCGCCACGATCGAATTGCCGGAATCGACGGAATGCGGAGCCGGCGAGCGAGATTTCAACGGATCGTTCAAGATTGCGGCTGTCACAATGAGGCAGCCGAGGACAATCAGAATTCCGGGGAGTGAGATGAGTTTCATAAGGAAAATGACGGTTAAAACACGACGTGAAATCTCATTGGAACGATAGCCATAAGGCCATTGAAATTCCAGCATTTATTGATAATCCAGACTGGACAAGGGCGAGCTCTCGGTTGGCACCACCGACCAGAGAGATCCGGCAGGCACCCGGTCAAGACCATAGATATCTATCCCGTCCTTGCGTTGTTCGAGAAGCCTGCCTTACGCCGATGCGCGAAATTCTCTTTCACACTTCCCCTGGATTAGGAACTGGCGAAGCCTCAAGTGTCTTCAGAAACAGCCGCAGCCGCTCTCGCTGTACTGGGTCGATCGCGAGAAACTCCAGGCCATAGCAGTTCCCATCCGCCCACCGAACCTTTGCCACTTCAACTGTGACGTCAGGGTCACTCCAGGAGGCCACGAGCGAGAGGGCCCATTCCGATCCAACTTGGAGAGGACTCTCTGAGATCACACAGCAACCGGCCGTAGAGAGATCCCGCAGAAAAGTTAGTTCCCTCTCACCCAATCCCCACTTACCAATTAAGAACCCACGAGCATGGTATGTGGCGCGCCGTGCTTTTCGCGATTTTTGTTCAAGCGCGTTGGCCTTCACACTCATCCCCAAACCGTACGTCCGAAGATTAGATGCCTGACGCTCGGGAACTTTGTGGTGCATTACGTTCGATCTCCTGCTCTTCAAAAATGAACCCATCATGAGAGCCTCCTTTGTTGATAGCGACCTGCAACTCGCCTCACCGATCTCTAGCGTAGCCCACGCAGGGAGGAACGCTAGACCCGGATGGAGTAGTTCAGAAGTAGGAGCCGTCACGTCTCCAGGAGTCAGTATTGACCAGAACTTGGTTCGGCTTCCATCCGCCTTTGCGCTGACCGTGCAACAAGCGGGAATGTGGACCCGCTTTATCAAGCTACGATGCCCCGCGGAGAACGGGAAAGTCGAACGGAGTCATGGGGTTGATGAAGAGGGATTTCGGAGTGGCTCGACGTTCGATAGGTTCACGTCAGCTGATCATGCCCTGCATGCTTGAAAGTCTAGAAGACTACTTCTTGACAAGCGATTACGCTGCACAGGTGTTCCTCTAAGGAAGTACCCCACTAGATAGCGTCTCCCCCTCCTCATTGGTATAGGCGGAACTCCGTTCGCATCCTAAGCTCACACATAGATGCCACAGAGGATNNCTATCTCGCTTCTCGCGCTGGGGCTGATCAGTCTACTCAGTTGGCGGGGCAAGGGCCGCCAGGCCATGCTTGGGCTGACGCTTTTTCTGTATGCGCGATATCTCTTGTGGCGAGGGCTGTACACGCTCAATACCGATGATTGGGCGGGCACCGTCATGAGCGGGACTCTGTTGCTGGCGGAGGTGTATGGCCTGATACAGTTCATATTTTTCACCGTTCAGGCCTGGAATCCGATAGAGCGCCAGGCACAGCCGATTCTGACATATCGGACAGTGGACATCTTCGTCACCGTGGTGAATGAGCCGCTGGATATCTTGCGGCGAACCTTGGTGGGCTGTACGAATCAGGATTATCCGGCAGAGAAGTACCGAGTCTATGTACTTGACGACGGGCAGCGAGATGATGTCCGCGCCTTAGCCGACTCGCTCGGGTGTGGATATCTCAGTCGTGCCAAGCATACCCATGCCAAGGCCGGGAATTTGAACCATGCCTTGCAACACACGTCCGGAGAACTCATTGCGGTATTTGATACCGATCATGTGCCCACATCCATATTCTTGCGCGAGACGGTCGGCTTCTTTGAGAATGATCGCGTCGCGATCGTCCAAACGCCGCATTATTTTTACAATCCAGACATCTTTCAAAAGAATCTGCGGCTAGAGTCAGAGTTGAAAGAGGAGCAGGAGCTCTTTTTTCGAGTGCTGCAGGCAGGACGGGATGCGCACAATAGTGCCTTCTTCGCGGGGAGCTCCGGCCTCTTCAGGCGGGCGCCGCTCATAGAAATAGGAGGGTTCCAGACGGACACCATTACGGAAGATATCCACACCAGCATGCTCGTGCATGCCAGAGGCTATGAGTCCCGGTATCTGAACAAAGTCCTTTCGGCCGGTCTGTCGCCCGAAACGTTCGGTGGATATTTGAAACAACGGACCCGGTGGGCCATCGGCAGTCTCCAAATGTTGATCAAGTGTAACCCCCTTACACTGAAAGGCCTGAGCCCGGCTCAGCGAATCGATTATTTTGGTGCGGGCTATTATTTTCTTCATGGCCTCCCGCGCGTAGTGTGCTTGGCTGCCCCATTGCCGGCCTTGTGGCTCGGCATCGCCCCCGTGCATGCCGGAATCGAATCGATCGTTCACTTCTTCGGTTCCTACTTCATCGCCTCGCTCGTGATGATGCACACCGTCAGCAACGGCAGGCGGAACGCCTTTTGGGGTGATGTGTATGAAACCGCCATGTGCTTTAGCTTGAGCAGAGCGAGCCTCGCGACGCTCCTACGCCCGCACAAACCACGGCCCTTTGTGGTGACTCCGAAGGGAGAGAAAGTTGAAGCACACGGCATGCGGGAGGCCTCCCTCGTCATCCCCCATTTGGTCTTCTTTGGATTGATGATCGGCGGGTTAGTCATCGGGATACAGGCATTGCATGACGGTCAGGCAATCCACGGGCTAGAGATCGCTATCTTCTGGGGTGCTGTGAACCTACTTCTCCTCGCGCTCGCGATTCTCTGCGCCCACGAGCTGCCACAGTGGAGAAATATGTTCCGGCTTGCTCACCGGACTCCATGTATTCTGAGCAGCGGCAATGTCCGAGTGACCGGCCGCACCAAAGATCTCAGCGAGGGCGGAGTCTGTATCCAACTGAGTGAGCCCTTTTTCCCTCCGTCAAGGCACGTCATGCTTCACGTTCAGAGATCCAATGGCGCACAGCTGGCCCTCCAGGGCTTGATGATCCGTCAGGAGCAGATGGGCTCAGGCTTTGAGATCAGCGTGAAAATCGTCGATCTCACCGACGCCAACTGCCGAGCCATCATTGAAGAGATGTTTAGCCGATCCCAGGCATGGGGTGAGGACAAAGAACGCAACGTTGGCATTTGGAACAGTCTCTGGGCAGTAGCAGCCGCCTTTCGTGTGGTGCGTCAGACCCGCAGGTCTGCAAATAGACAGTTTCCTCGTGTTTCCCAACGATTGTCGTGCGACATTCAGTGGCAAGGTCGATCCTATTCGGGCCAGACAAGGAATATTTCCTTTTCGGGGTTGGCGGTGGCTATCGAGGGCGAGTGTCCTGATCGAAACAGTCGCGGGCTCCTCTCACTTCAGGGGGTCACACTTAAGGTCGAACTCGTCGGTAGCAGGCGATCAGGATCTGAAACTATCGCGCAATTCAGTATCGATGGGATCGAGAATGGAGAAGACCAATGGCGCGCACTCAACTTGTCCGGTTGTTCCTCCTGATAGGCAGCCTGTTGTTAGTGGGCCAGGCCCAAGCGGGGGATGTCTTTACGGGATACCAGAACGATAACAAGGGGCAGTACTTTGCCTATCTGGGAGTCCGCGCGCCTTTCATGAAGGAGCAGAACGGCTTCCAGCCCTTCCTTCAGGTATTCGGCGCCGGTCTTGGATACTCTTTCAAAGATCATGGACAGGAACTGGACGCTCGACATCAGTTCGTCACCCCGTCATTGGGAGTGAGATATACCATGGGATCGTGGGCCTGGATCGCCATGGCAGGACCGCAAGTGCGATGGCAGCAGGAAGAAACGAGGGACGCACGCACAAATCGCGAGAATCGAGTCGGAGCCTTTGTTCAGCTGGAGGCATTTCACTGGCAGGAAGAGGGCATTTTTCACGCCATAGGCTCCTATGCAGACATCGACCAATTCTTTTATGGGCGCCTCAGAAAAACATTCTTAGTCCATAAGAGTGAACAAGTGTGCTGCTCCACCTATCTCGGATGGGATCTTGCAGGAATGGGGAATAACGATTTCTATGCGGTGCAAACAGGTCCCCTCATTCAGGTGCCGATTGACCGCGTCTCTCTCACGGTAAAGGGAGGTTATCAGTACACGCGAGTCTTTCAAAGCGGAGGCTATGGCGGCGTGGAACTGTACGTTCCATTCTGAGAATGCCTCTTCTTCAGGTGGCGACCCACTTCGGCAAGTCGACAGAGTCGGGCTTATCAGGAGAACCGTGTGATGAGACCTGTATCGTCCCTTAGTCCTTGGTAGAGCAGATATTTATTCTCTATTGGTAGGGGGAAAGAACAGTACCCCCGAGGAATATGTTTTTCTGAACGGGTGCCTTAGACAGTCCGATCCGACGACATCGCGCCAGAAATACCGCTTGGTTCCTTGAATGCGAAGCTCGGCATTGGACTTGCTGATACGAGGCTACTATGGAAAGGCTGGAACCGTCTCGAACCAGTAACGTGGTGGCATGGCTGGTGCTCGCGTATCTCCGCACTAATCCGAATGCGAAGGATACGGCCGAGGGGGTAGAACAGTGGTGGCTTCGCAGGTGGGGAGCCGATTTCGATCAGACAGGTGTGACGGAAGCGCTTGAACACCTCGTTCAACGAGGCTGGCTCACCGTGAGAGGAAGTCTTTCAGGCCATCGACTCTATGGCCTGAATCAAACCCGCAGAATCGAGCTGCAGCAGCTCCTTCGATCAAGGGAATAAACCCCTTGGCACAATTTCTTGTCGAACCTTGACCGCGGTTGTGAAAATAGTGAAGCAGTCTGTGGGCGGAGCGCTTGGTGGTGAGAGCCTTCCTGAGCGCCTTCGACACAACTCCGTCATCATGTGGACGTCCATCGCAGGATCGACCACTTCGCAGGTGAACAGGGCCTTGACGCCAGCGAGATACTGCTAGCTTCCGATCCTCATCTGAACCAGCTCGAACTGCAATTTGACAAATATAGACTTTCTTCTATGCTTTCCAAGGAGTCTAGGGTGGGCTCTCATCCATCCTGGGCCTCATTTCACAACAGGCTCCTCAGCCGTCGCAACCAAGGAGGAATGATGCGGAGGATGAAGCATGTTTTGTGTGTAGCAACCCTGTCATTCACCGTTCTTTGTGGAGCGATGGCGACTTCGCAAGCAGCAGAAGAGAAGCCTCTCTACGTTGGAGTGTTTGGTGGATATTCTTTCCCGGACAACAGGCGCAATGCACCAGAATTTCACGATGGCTGGTCTGGTGGCTTAAAGGCAGGATGGGTGCTTCCTCCTTTATCTTATGATCGATGGTTTAACTGGGAACTTGAGTATTGGTACCAAAATATACACACCAAGCAGCAAGGCATAGGTCAGAACTCCCAATTAGGAGCGAATGGACATGTGCATACCTTTGCCTCCAACTTTATCTTGCGGCGCCCTACAGGCATCTTTCGGCCATATGCTGGTGTTGGCCCATCCATCGTGTTTGTGGATTTCAACAGTCCCCAAGCTTCTGGTAATTCGTCGGGGGCTGGCGGGACAAGCACCGTCGCGTTTGGAGCCAACTTTCTTGTAGGGACAAGAATCATGTTTGCAAACACTCTTGGAGTGTTTGCTGAATATAAACGCAATTGGGCTATATTTTTTGATGGGGACCGCTCAGATCTGCACTCAAATGCGGCGGTAGGTGGCCTTGTCTGGGATTTTGACTATTTCGCGTTACCCTAGGGAAGGTCTGATTATTTCCGCGGGAATTCCCCACCTGGAAGGGTGGGGATGTGACAGGGAGCCGCGAAGCGGCTCTTGCGAAGCATGAAACAACAGAACGTACCTCTCGTCTGAAGCGCGAACTGGCTGAGACCTCAGCCTCCAGATCCGTGACCGGTCTCCGTGTCTCGCCCAACCCCGCCAAGTGCCTCTATCGTACTAAAAACACCCATCCCACGAGCGTCTTCTCTGGCATAGGCAGGCATGTTGCCGTCTCAGGATAGGTTGAAGGCATCCATTATTTCGAG
>DKBD01000057.1:0-19747 GCA_002451055.1 Nitrospira sp. UBA6909
TTACGGGTTGAAGCACAGCAAGCTCGCCGCACCGGACAGCCGGCCTTGATCTCTCTACGAGAGAGGGTTCTCCAATAGGATGCTGAAAAAGTCCGCCAGCGGCGTTCTCGCGTGGGTCAGAGACTCAACGTACGGAACAGAGTGCGCCTCGCCTCTTCGCTCGCTGCGGTCTTGCTGGACGGCTTTTTTGATCATCCTGCGGGTTTTCGGGAGGCCGATCAAGACTTCCCACTATTGCGTATTTCTGCTCGATCGAAATAGTTTTCCCACAGCCTGCTAGAACCTTGCGATAAGCAGTGCCGCAATGTGTGGCCTACTCTAGGGAGGGGGGGGGGCTGCGCCGACTTGGCGTGCTCTGACGGCTATGAAGTAGAAGCAGGCGCGTTCGTTTCCTGACCGTTCGTGGACGATGCAGAGACCGGCTGTCCCGGTTGTGTGGTGGATTGAGAAGCCGGGGACGGTTGACCGACGATTCCTGATGCGGCTGCAGCGTGATCAGAAGGTATGGGAGGGCTGGAAGCAGGCTGACTCGCAGTTGCAGGGTTGGCAACAGTCGGAGATGCGGGTTTCGGCGGAGCGGCGGGCTTCGGTGGCGCTGGTTTTTCTGGTTTAATGCCCCCTTCCCAAGCGGGGCCTGAATACATACCGGCTGTCAGACCTCTGCCTTTCCACTTCTCCTCGAAGTCAGCGGCAGCCTTGTTGGGCGTTTCGCCGATCCCCATGACATCATTCCAAGGATAAACCCTAGGCCCGATTTGGCATTCGGAATCCGTGCGCCTCAGGTACAAGGCTATCGGATTCCCTCGATAGGGTCCGAGAAAAATATGAACGCAGCCGACATATTCAAGCAACGATGCCATACGCCTCCAAGCTCACCCATGATGCCATAAGAGATGAGAAGGGGGCAAGGTAGCCAAGATAGAAGATGTCATGGCAGTGCCACTTGCTCGATCCTGTGGGAAAACGGTTCGCCAGGAGTAGGCCAGCCGCAAATGTTACGTACCCGTTCTGGCGAATCGTTCACGGGCCTGATCGATCGAGTGCAGCAGCGCCCGGTGGGTTCGGCAGCCGACGATGAGCTTGGCATCGGACACGACGACGGGCTTGTAGGGAGCGAGAAACCGCTGCTTCAAGCGGGCGACCCGTACGAGGGATTGTTTCAGCCGCTCTGGAGAAATCGTGCCGTCCGCGACCGCTTTGTCTAAAGCGCCGATGGCTGCGACTTCTCGGTTGCGATCTTGGCAGATCAAGGGCATATCGCAGCCGGCCAGAATCGATCGCACGGTGGCCTCTTCAATGCCATAATGATCAATGATCGCGTGCATCTCAAGATCATCCGTCAGGACGACACCGTCGTACTGCAATTGCTGTCGGAGCAATGTTCCAATGATCAGCGGGGAGAGCGTCGCCGGACGCTCATGATCCAATGCATGGTACAGGACATGGGCCGTCATCATCGTGGCGACGCCGTGCGCCGCGGCGTGCCGGAACGGAGGCAATTCGATTTGTTCCAGCCGCTCCCGCGGCGCCGTCACGATAGGCAATTCCTTGTGCGAATCCGCCGTCGTATCGCCATGGCCGGGAAAGTGTTTGCCGCAAGCCACGACGCCGTTATGTTGCAACCCTCCAACCGTTACCAGACCGAGTTCGCGGACGGGCTCCGGCGTGGACCCGAAGGCGCGGTCTCCGATCACGGGATTTGCCGGGTTGCTGTTCACATCCAAGACGGGCGACATGTTCATATTGATGCCGACGGCCCGCAGCTCCTTTGCCGTCGTCGCCGCTGCCGCGTAAGCCAGTTCGGAAGAATTGCACCGGCCCAATAGCTCACATGGGGGAAAAATTGTGAATTCCTTCGGGAGTCGTGAGACTCTCCCCCCCTCTTGGTCGATCGCGATCAGCAGAGGTGAGTGGGAGCTGCATCGTTGCAGATCGTTCGTGAGCTCGACGATCTGTTCGACCGACTCGAGATTCCTTGAGAACAAAATGACCCCGCCGGGTTTATACTCATTGATGAAGGCAGCGAGATCGTCCGAAACGGTCGTGCCGTCGAAACCCACCATGAAAAGCTGTCCGATCTTGTCGGGAGACATCAACATACGTTTCCTATGTCAACAGGGGAGTAATTGACCGTGAGGGGTGAATACAGAGTGCTGACACAGCACCAAACAACTGCAACTCGTCATTCTTCACTCCGCCCATCCCTCGCCGTCACAGCGAGCGGTCCATCAAGTACTGAATCAGCAGCCTGGTGCCGATCCCGGTCGGTCCCTTTGGAATATAGGCCCGCTCGCGCTCGCTCCAGTCGGTGCTGGCTATGTCGAGATGGATCCAGGGAAATTCGCCAGCAAATTTACTCAGGAACAGCGCGGCAGTGATCATGCCGCCTCCACGTCCGCCGATGTTCCGCATATCCGCGACGTCGCTCTTGAGCTGCTCGAAATATTCCTCCCACAGCGGCATTTCCCAGACACGTTCGCCCGCGCGCAACCCGGCCTTGCGCATGGATTCTTTCAACCTGTCGTCCGTGCCGAACATCCCGATCGCAAACTGGCCGAGCGCGACGATGCAGGCGCCGGTCAGGGTGGCGATGTCGATCAACACCGCTGGCTTGTAGCGGGCGGCGTACGCCAGCCCGTCGGAGAGAATCAGCCGGCCCTCGGCGTCGGTATTCTGCACCTCCACCGTCTTTCCGGAGAGCGTCTTGACGATATCGCCAGGCTTCATCGCCCGGCCGCCCGGCATGTTCTCGGTCGCCGGCAGAATGCCGACCAGATTGAGCGGAAGTTTGAGTCTGGCCGCCGCACGCACGGCAGCCAGGACCTCGGCGCCACCAGTCATGTCAGCCTTCATGTGCTCCATGTTCTCGGCCGGCTTGAGAGAAATGCCGCCGGTGTCGAACGTGATCGTTTTTCCGACGAGTACCACAGGGCGGTCCTCCTTCTTTCGAGACCCACGGTACTCAAGAATAATAAACTTCGGCGGTTCGTGGCTGCCCCGGGCCACGCCCAACAAGGCGCCCATGCTCAGTTTCTCCATATCCTTCTGTTCGAGGATTTTCAGGGAAACGCCGGCTTCTCTCGCGACCACCTTGGCTTCCTGCGCGACCTTGGTCGGGGTCATGATATTGGATGGATGGTTGCAGAGGTCACGGACGAAGACCGTGGCTTCCCCTGCGGCCGTTCCGCGCCGAACACCTTCGGACAACGGGCGCATGTCCGATTGGTGCGAGGTCAAGAGCGTCATCGTCTTCACGTCATGTCCGGGCGTCCCATGGCTACGGTAGGCGGTAAATTGGTACCCGCCCAAGATGGCCCCTTCGGTCATGGCTTGGGCGACATCAATGGCAGTAGAGTCAGCCGGAACCGCGGCAGGAATTGCGACGGTGAAGGATGCAGCCTTGGCTTGCTTGACGCGTTTCACTGTATGTCCCATCGCTTGGCGGATCGTATCCAGCCCAAGGGAGGCTTTCTTGCCCAATCCGACGAGCAGGACACGCTTGGCGGAGATCTTCCGCTGGGTGTGAAGCAGTACCAATTCCGCTGGCTTGCCTTCAAACTCTTTCGACTTCAACAGGTCTGAGAGCGCCCCCCCCATCGTTTTGTCTACCGATGCGGCATCCTGTTCAGAAAGACCGTCACCCTCGCAAAGGAGAAGAACCAGCACCTCGGTTGCGACCGTTGCAGGGCGCCCAACCTTTACCTCGACTTTCATGATCTTCATTCGATTCTCCTTATAATCGGCAATCGTCAAGCGTCAGACGGCAATCCACAGAAATGGTTGTCTTCGCAAGTAACGCATGACGATTGACCGTTGACGTCTTTACACTCCCCGCATGTCCGGCGACCAGATCAGCTTGTGCAATTGTAGCTGGTACCGGACCGGAAGCCGGTCAGCCAGCACCCATTCGGCCAGAAGACGAGGGTCTAGCTCCCCAAATACCGGACTGAACAACACGGAGCATCGGCGGTCGATCACAAACCGGACGACCGTTTCTTTGGCCCATTCGTAGTCGCATCGGTCTTTGATCACAAATTTTGCTTCATCGTGAACTCGCAGCCGCTCAACATTCGGCCAGTGCATTCGGTCCGTCATGTCGCTGCCCGGACACTTGACGTCCAAAATGATGCGCACCCGTGGATCGACATTGGCGGTGTCAAGGGCACCGCTGGTTTCGAGCAAGACCGTGAACCCGTCATCACAGAGCCGGGAGAGCAGCGCGGCGCATTCCGGCTGCGCGAGCGGTTCGCCGCCTGTTATTTCCACAAGGGGACAATCGTATGCACGGACGATATTGACGATCGCATCAATCGGCTGCTCGGAGCCCTCGTAAAAGGCGTAGTCCGTATCGCACCACGAACAGCGGAGCGGACAGCCGGTGAGTCGCACGAACACGCAGGGCCGGCCGGCAAACGTCGATTCGCCCTGGATACTGTGAAAGATTTCAGTGACGCGCATGGTCCATGTTCTACGGCGCATTCCTCAATGCATAAGATAGTGGGATGCTATCGCCATCGCCGAATCGGCCATTGTTGCTGCTTGGCCATGTGAGCCATCCCTCGAATCGGGTTGATCACGGTGGGATGGCCGACTGCGCGCAGCAGATCCAGATCGCCAGGGCTATCGCCGTAGGCATAGCACAAAGACAGGTCAAGAGAGAGGTCTTGCGCCAACTGCTCCATCAGCAGTCGCTTGCCCTCGCCATAGGGCAGAGGTGGAACAAGATGACCCGTGTAGACGCCGTCGATTTGTTCGGGCTGGCTGGCGAAACAGCATTCGACTTGCAACGCCTTGGCAATGGGGTTGATCAAGAAGTCGAGCGATCCCGTCAGCAACACGATCGCATGACCGGCTTTCCGGTGCTCTTCGATGGCGCGCATGGCTGAGGGAGATACGCAAGGGCAGAGTTGCTCACGGCAAAACGATTCGCCCAGCGGTTCGATGACTTGGGCCGGCTTCCCTGCGAGATATGGTTTGCGCTCGCGGAGCGGATGCAGCGAAATCGCCGGCAGGTGGCGCATGAGCCAGGTCAGACTCGTGCGGACCTCCGGCCATCCGACCACCCCCTGTTGCCAGAGCCACCGGAAGAATCGGACTTCGCTGGCCTCGCCGGGAAGGAGTGTGTTATCCACGTCGAAAAACGCCGCAATGGGGCTGCTGAGTCGACGTTGAGTATGAAGCTTGGTTGCTGTCATGGCTAAATGGACGAAATTGACGAACGATCTTTCAGTACATAAACAGCGAAGCGATTCTACCGGAGGGTCCCTTCATTGACAAGAATTTTGCCCTACTTCTATAATACGTCTCCCTCAGGCGTCGCTCGTTGTTCGTGAAGCGTGTCTCGTGATCGCTGACTACGACGAATTCCGACGAACGACGCTTCACGAGTGATGCTTCACGTTTTTTGCCGAAGTGGTGGAATGGCAGACACGCACGTTTGAGGGGCGTGTGGCGCAAGCCGTGCGGGTTCAAGTCCCGCCTTCGGCACCATCCTGATCTCCTGCTCTAGCAGACTGCGGAAAAACTCGACGATTTGTGCGCGATGATGGGCTCCGCACGAACGGGAAGCCCATGGATTTTCAAGGACTGCTCCGTTCATCTTGAGGCTCTCGAAAGATGAGCGGGACGTTTCCCGCAGTCTGTTAGAGTGTCTGGCCATCAGAGTTCTTGGCTATCCGGCCCTAGAATTCACCCGAATCTCGTCACATACTACGGCCATGTTGAACTTGAACATTGCCCGTAGCTTGCTACGGTGCGCTTTATCATGATCGAGAGCGGCCAACTTTCAGAACTGGACGAATTACGCCGCAAGGTTGCCGACCTGTCTCATGAACTCGCAGAACAGGAGCGGGTGTCACGTGAGCAACAGCGGCGGCTCGACCATGGAATGAGGGATCTGCGCGAACGCACTGATCGCTTCACACCCTTATCAAAGGGATAGGGGCCGTAAGCGGCGATGATGTGTTTCTCGTGATGGTCCGGCACTTGGCCAAAGCCCTGAACGTTCGGTATGCCTTTGTGGGCGAGTGGCACCAAGATCGGCCTGATCGCGTTCGAGCGGTGGCCGCCTGGTCTGGAGCGGCGTTTGCCGAGCCATTTGAATATCTCCTGCAAGGGACACCGTGTTGCTCAGCGCGATCCGGTCCGTTGCAGAAGGCCGGTCGATTCTCGATCCTACGGTGCCCGAACGGGCGCTCCAATGGCTACGGGGATTGGCAGCCGGCGAAAAGATGCCGGGGCGTGACAGCTTCTCGGAACAGGAAGAGCAGATCCTGGCGCTTGTTGCCGAAGGGAAAACGAACAGGGAAATCGCGGCCTCCCTGAACCTGAGCGGCAAGACCGTGAAAAATCATCTCACCACTATCTTCAAGAAGCTGCGGGTCACCCGCCGTGCACAGGCGGCGGCGCTGTGTGTCAAACGGCACCCCTAAATCAAGAAAGCTAGTCCTATACCAGTAGGGACATTTGCTTCACTGGAATTCCCCGTTACCCCCTAGGAGGTTGTGTGGGTTCTCGGTACGATAGTAGCGGCCTAGATTGCGGTTTAAGGTCGGCTGTGAAGCGTTTTAGAGATCAGCGACAGAACGAGCATTGGGTTGGCCACTCAGAAGGTTTCACCCTATGCAAGTTGCGCCTGGTCTTTTACGGGCCTTTGCCAGCAACTGTCTGATGGGATCTTTGTGGCGGGTGAGTCCAGCCCTGCTGATTGAGGAAGCGGATGACGTCGGTCCTCGTGGTTGACGACGAAGATCAGATACGGTTGGTCATCCGGGAAGCCCTGGAACAGGCCGGTTATGCCGTCGAGGAGGCGCGTGACGGGAAAGAAGGGTTGGAGCGGTATCGGACCAACCCAGCCGATGTGGTGTTGATGGATATCCTCATGCCGGATCAAGATGGCTTGGAAAGCATCGTGGCCTTGCGCCGCGAATTTCCCGGAGTCCGCGTAATTGCGATGACCGGAGGAAGCAATATTGTCGGTGGCATGAATTTCTTGGAAGTCGCAAAGATGCTAGGTGCTCGCAGGACTTTGCGGAAACCGTTCGGAATAGACGCTCTGCTCAACGCCGTCGCCGCTGAAGCTGCTATATAGGCGCCGGCACACCCGTCGACGCCTACATTGACATCGGAACACGATCCAGTCAGAATTTGTCGCACGCTGCGGCTGGCTTGCGCCATATGATTCTGCTCAATCTTATCCTGGGAACCTTCGTTTCCACCGTCGGGTTTTGGATTCTCTGGAACGCTGCCTCACCGGTTGTCGTTGTGGGATGGGCTCTGGCCGTATGTGCGTTTCTGTGGTGGAAGGCGCGGTCCGTTACGGAAGTGTGGGCGTGGGTGACCCTCGCACTCGGTTTGGAAAGTTTTGCCTGGCCGTTGCAGCGCATGATTCAGCTCAAGAGCGCGACAGAAACACCCTCGAACGACGAAATGGGGGCGATTCTTTCGGACGTCATTCTCGGCCTGTTCTTCTCCGTGTTCTGGATGTCTTTTTCCTATGGCCTGTTCAAATGGGCGTGGAGGGCTCCTGCAGAGACGATACGCGGTGCCATGTCGACAGACAATGTCTCCCGCACGGCCAAGCGGAAAAAAGTGCGATAGGCTCATCCCATGTCAATGGGATCCATGTCGACGATGAACTTGATCCGTCTCTTCCGATAATCGTGTTCCATGCTTTCGACCGACTCCCGGATCCTGGAGCAGAGGAGAGCACGGTCGGTTTCTTTTGCAAGCAGCTGATAACGATGGTGTCCTATTGGCCTCCGTCCCGTTGTCGGGACAGGCCCCAAAATGCTCAACCTGTTCTCTCCGTGATCTGACTCCTCAAGACGGCTTTTCCACTGCGTGGCGGCTGTTTCAAGCTCTCGTGGGTCTTTCCCGGATACGGAAAGAGCGGCCAAATGGCAGGCCGGCGGATAGTGCAACAGTCGACGCGCCGCAAGTTCCTCGTCGTAAAACCGGTGTGGGTCGCCAGACAGCACGGCCTGTACGGCATGATGCGTCGGAAGCCGAGTTTGCAAGATGACTCGGCCACCCACCGAGGCAGGACGGGCGAGACTGACGGCTTCATCCAGAAGTTGGTAGGTTCGCTCAGCCGCACGAAAGTCAGGAACGTGCAATCCGGAATCAGCTTGAAGGATGCCGACCAGTCCCCTGCGGGGCAGCGGTTCCCGCTGAAACAGCGCTTGT
Source organism: Nitrospira sp. UBA6909 (assembly GCA_002451055.1). GTDB lineage: Bacteria > Nitrospirota > Nitrospiria > Nitrospirales > Nitrospiraceae > Nitrospira_D. The sequence goes on from DKBD01000057.1 coordinate 8,188, forward strand.
GTTCCAATCACAATATCCCATGCTCCTGATCGGACGCCTTCCCACACATTACGGAGTGCGGACGCGTGACGTAGGCTGTCGCTGTCCAGACGAGCGATCTTGGCTTGGGGGAACAAGCGCTGGACTTCGGATTCGACACGCTCGGTTCCATCCCCGACGGAATTCAGCTGCGAGGCTCTGCAGAGCGGACAGTATTGGGGTAAGCATTCACCTCCGCCGCAGTACCGACAGGTCAGTCGACCCGCTGCTCGTGAGTAAGCGAGGGTCACGGCACAGGCGGGACAACGCGGCATCCAGCCGCAGTCTCGGCAGATTAATGTTCGCGCGTAGCCCTTGCGATTTAAAAAGAGCAAAATGCCTGCATGGCTCCGCATGGCCTCCTGCATCGCCTCCGCAAGCCGCCGGCTGAACAAAGCTCCTCCCGGCTCATGGCGGAGATCAACGAGTTCAATGGCTGGTTGGCACGTCGGTCCCGATGAAACGGCATGGGTTTCAGCACCCCTGTCGAATACCGATTCAAGGGACGGATGAGCGGATGCGAGTACGAGAAGCGCGCCCTCCGTTTGAGCCCTCATCCAGGCGACGTCTCGGGCATGGTAGCGAGGTTCTTGAGGCTCCTTGAACGCGGGGTCTTCTTCTCCGTCCACCCATATCAGTCCGATCGATCCAAGTCGCGTGAAAACCGCCGATCGTGTTCCAACAATCACCGATGGATTCCCGACCTGCGCTGGCATCCGGTGATCGTATTCAGACGACGGAGAAATGACGGTAACCGGAAGCTTGGTAATTTCAGAAAGGAGTCGTCCTAACCATTCCACTTTGGCGATCTCGCCTGAAAGTATGATGGCTGATTTGCCCATGGCGTAGACCTGTTGGATGGCACCGGCGAGCCGACTGATCCGGTGTTCTAATGGAGCGTGGAGGACGATTTTTCTCGCTTGATTGGCGCGTAGACAGTCGTTTACACGAGCAATCAAGAGGGAGTCCATCTCAGGCAGTTGTTCCGCGAGGAGGGCTCGGCCAGAAGAGTCTTGTCGATCATCTGGATGGCCAGAGGGTATTACAGCTCGTTTGGGAGGATCGGCCTTCATGGCCGGTGAAACAGCAACGGCGATCCATGATAGTCGTTCGAGAGCCTCGATTGCTTTCCGACTCGTTCGATCGTGAGTTTCCCGGATGGTGGATAACAGGATGCCTCGAGATCGTCGGGCAATGCGGTTGAGCATGTTCCGTAAGTGGTCAGGGCAGGTTCCGGAGTTGAGCGCTGTGCGACCCTGGTCAGTAGCGACGTATCGCAAAGGCGAGGCCCGTTCAGCGGGATCCCTCGGTTGGACAAGTCGGAGACATTGGCCCCAAGGAGCGACGTAGTGTTCCGCAATTGCGCGGGACAGTTCGAGCCGCGCGGGTGCCGGATCGGAATCTCGGGTGTCATCGGCCAGGGAGCGGATTTCCTTGAACGAGACGGTCTCCATACCTCTCGGTGGACGGTCCCTCAGAGCGATCACCGCTCCTTCCAGCATCGTTCGTCCGAAGGGGACGAGGACCTTCCGACCAATCGCTACTGCGTGTGCCAGCGCCCCAGGCACCAGGTAGGTAAAGGCCTTGGTGATATGGCGGGGAACGATCACGTCGGCATAAAGGGGGTCTGTATCCGGAGGCATGTGTCATTGTAGCAGCGCGGGAAAAAGGAGAACAACGGAGTAAATGGCGATCATGAGGAGGAGGGATGTATCTCGCTCTGACTCCCTCCTCCAGGAGAAAAGGCGGCGTTATAGACCCGATGAGTCGATCGATAGCGAAGCATCGGATTGGTTGTCTGCTTCCTGTGAAGGAGCATCACTGGCAGGAGAACTGTTCTGGGCCGTGGGACCATCTCCGGGGGTGGCTTGCGTCCCTTGTTCTCCATCAGGTGGCATCGCGCCGTTCGCGTCAGGGGCGTCCGAGGTCTCAGAACCCTCTCCTGCGGATTGCTGCTGCCGTTGCTCGCCGGTGGATACAGTGTCGGCCTCAGATGATCGGGAGGAATCGTCAGGGGCCGATAGACGGCTAGTAGTGCCTCGCACATTCACGCCGGAAGGATCGCTTTCTTTACTCGGCGTCTGATCGTCGGCACCGGATGTCGAGGCTTGAGCCTCGGGCTCCGGCTCGTAAAGCACGATCTCTACACGACGATTCTTGCTTCGGCCTTCCTCGTTGGCGTTGGTCGCAACCGGTTTACTGTCGCCGTATCCCACCGAATTGAGGCGAGCCGAATCCAGGCCCCCCTTCTCGGTCAGGTAGCGGACGACGCTGCTCGCGCGGGCTTTGGACAGGTCCAAATTGCTCGGATAGCGCGCCTTCAACGAGGGACCGATCTCCACGTTGTCGGTATGACCTTCCACTCGAATCAGTCTGGTATCACCGCTGGTCAGCAGGTGTTCGATCAATTGGTCCAGCACTTTATAGCCATCGGGTCTGATCGCCGCTTCACCCGATTCATAGCGGAGGAAATTGTCCAGGTCGCCCAAGTTGATGCGGCTCTGTCTGGACGGGTCCGGCATTCCCAGTTTGCTGGCCACAAGATCAGGGGGAACGGCAGCCTCCTGTTCTATCTTTGCAGACGAGGGTGCCGCTTCCACCGGCCGAAGGACCGGCTCGGAATTCCCGACGAGCGTGAACCGATCTCCTTTGAACACACGGGTGGTGGCTTTGATGATTTGCGCAGTTGAGGTGCGCTCTTCCGTCGATAAAACCTTGAGCTGGCCAATCTTCCTCACTGGAAGCCCCGTGCTGTGGCGTTGGATCTCCATCAGATCACCGGGCTTGAGTCCGTCCGCGCTGCCGCGATCCAGATACACCACGTTGTGGTGCGATACCATCGTCATCGGTCTGTCGGCTTGGAGTTCGACGATCATGCCACTCAGATCGGCGACATCTACCAGGCCGGACTCCGCCCCTGTTGCCGACGGAGCCACAAAACGCATCACGGGATCACCTGGAGAGATCTGTCCGTAGCTCGTTACAGCTTCTACTGTGGTGAGAGCATGTCCCGTATCAGTCACTTTCACGACCGCCAGGCGAAGCATGACAAAACCGAGGTATTCTTTCGTCAACGGGTGGAAGACTTTGCGGACTCGCTTGTAGACGGTGAAGAGATCGCCAACCGTCACATCGGCCGGATTATCAAGCTTGAGGTAGAGAGTATCTCCTCTTCCCAGGAGCATTCGATTGCCAGATGATTGATTGTCTCCAGTTATCAAATTGACAATGCCGTCACGGGGGGTGGTTTTCTGAATCGCGCCGCTCGCAAAAGCGACCGCCGCCTCACCAGTGCGAACCATGGTGGCATCCTGGGCTTGCGCCAAGTTTCCGTCCAGTGACATGCTGACGCAGATCAAGAGGACAAGGGCGGATGGCGGTAGAATTTTCATAACGGCGGTTCCTTAAATGAGGCTAGCGTTGCTTGGCAAACCATAGCAAATCATGGTGTCTTGTCAAGAATTTGGAGTTTGTTGGGTGTGGAATTGCCGGCGATTTTCGCTCGATGCTTGCTATGGTGACTGCGGGCAGTTATTCTTACAGAACCTATTCTCGTGTGAGTGTCACGAGCCAGCGATGGTCATGAATATGAGCAACCGGTTTTTCCCACCTTCAAGCCCTCAAAGAAGAGAACGGATCGACACTCAAATCCATCGACGGCGGTCAGTCAAGGCCGCGAGTCCAATGGAATCGGAGTGGGATTGTTCTCAAAAACAACCGCCCGGCCAGTTACGGATGGTTCCCCCACCCGCCGATGGAGCAATCCGCGGCTGTCCGGCCTCCGCAGTCGAAGCTGCTTCGGCGGAGAAGGCTCGAGCCGTGGATGAATGAACTGCGGGTGTTGTTCGAAGCCACGGCGAAGGAGAACGCGCTTCCCGCCCTCGCAGCTTGTCGGCTATCATGGCGGAGTAGGCGCGGCGCGGTGTCGCCCAAGACCTGAGAGGGACCGCGGCTATCAAGTCGTGAGGCTCCACTGGAACAACCTCAAAACCAGAAAAGCAGGCGTTGCTTCAACTGCCGACAGCCATCGTAAGTCGGCAGATTGATGGCGAAACTCGCGGTCTTTCTTAAGGAAGGCCGGCTGGTAATCCACCCTCTCTCAACTCCTGCCGCCTTCCCTCGTCGCTGGGAGGGAACTGTCTGCCGAGGCGTTCCTCCTCTTGGCGGTCGTAACTAGGAGTCTGTCCGACATCGAGCCTTCTCCTGCGCCGGACCACAGCAATCCATGTGCGGTCATTCTCGTGTTGAAATAATCCTCAATCTATTCAAGCGAATGTGCTCCCGGTTGTTGTGAATCCGTGATCTCGCATCCGGTCCCTCTCCTAGACTTTGTTGCAGGCTCCCACGTCGGGCGGGCTTCTAGGACTTTCGGGGCAGCTACGGTTAGGTCCTTTGATCGCTTGCTATCCCGAATACCCCAGCCTAAGATCTAAGACTTCTTTCGAAGTCAATGTCTTGCGAGCCATGAGCTGAGCCATACGCAATGAGCGAATCAGATCTCCTTATCGAGTATCTCACCAAGTTCTTTCCGATCCTGCTCTTCATCTTTGTTGCGCTGGCGTTTGGACTTGCGTGTTTGGTGATCAGTTATTTCGTCCAACCCAGGTATCCGGAGCCGGAAAAGTTGTCGGTTTACGAGTGCGGTTCCGAGCCGTTTTCCGATGCCCGCATGCCGTTTCCAGTGCGGTACTACGTGTTCGCCATGTTGTTCGTCATTTTCGATATCGAAGTGATCTTCCTGTATCCCTGGGCGGTGGTTTTTTCCAAGATCGGGATTATTGGCTTGGTTGAAATGTTGATTTTCATCGGGCTGTTTGTCGTAGCCTATGTATATGCCTGGAGGAAGGGAGCGCTTGAATGGGACTGATCCAACTGGGTCGGCATGACAAGGACGGCGCCCCGGATGTCATCACCGGCTCCCTGGAGAAGGCAGTCAACTGGGCGAGAAAAGGGTCGCTCTGGCCCATGACCTTCGGGCTTGCCTGCTGCGCCATCGAAATGATGGCCGCTGTCTCCTCGAGGTACGACCTGGATCGGTTCGGTGCCGGAGTGTTTCGCGGTTCACCGCGGCAGTCTGATTTGATGATCGTCGCGGGAACCGTATGCCGACGGATGGCACCTGTGATCAGAAAGATCTACGATCAAATGCCGGAACCGAAATATGTTATTGCAATGGGTTCCTGCGCCACGTCCGGGAACATCTATGACAGTTACAGCGTAGTGCAGGGAGTCGATCGATTTATTCCTGTAGATATTTATGTGCCTGGTTGTCCACCGACGCCGGAAGCCCTCTTCGACGGCATTTTGAAACTGCAAGAACGGATCATGCAGAAGCGGGTGTTTGTCACTCAGCCACAGGAAGTGAAAACCAGCTTGAAGGTTTGACGGCCTTACGATGCACCAGTTGGCCAGACGAGTTCAGGAATCGTTCTCCCCAGGCGTTGTCAGCGTGACCGAGTGGCGAGGCGACGTGGTCGTGACGGTCAGGAGGGAGAAGCTGCGCGAAGTCGCGCAAGTTCTCCGTGATGAACCGGGGATGGATTTCGATTATATCGTCCATGTGAGCTCTGTGGATTGGCCCGACGATGAGGAGCGATTCGAAGTCGTGTGGGAATTCTACTCGATTCGGAAGCGGCATCGCATTCGGCTGAAGACGAGAGCGCCAGAGTCTGATTGTATGGTGGACTCCTTGTCTGACCTCTGGCGGGGAGCGGATTTCATGGAACGTGAGGTCTACGACATGATGGGGATCCGGTTCCGAAATCACCCCGATCTTCGCCGAATTTTAATGCCAGACGATTACACCGAAGGCTACCCCTTGCGGAAGGATTTTCCTCTTCGTGGCAAGGGATGGCGGGATACCTTCGACTTCCTTGACGAGACTCCTCAATAGAACGGCGACAGGCTATGGCATTCGAAGATCAAAGAACGACGGTCTATAAAGTCGACCCGGAGCATCCGGAGAGTGAAACCCTTCCGACTTTGCGGACGGAAGAGCTTCTCTTGAACATGGGCCCACAGCATCCCAGTACCCATGGAGTGCTCAAAGTCATCTTGGAACTGGAGGGAGAGCGGCTGGTGAAATCCACCCCGGTGATGGGTTTTCTTCACCGTGGAGTTGAAAAGCTTGCCGAAGACGGCACCTATCATCAATTCATTCCTCATACGGATCGGCTCGACTATGTGTGCGCGATGTACAATAACTTCGCATATTGCCGCGCCGTCGAAAAACTTTTGGATCTCAAGGTCCCGGATCGTGCCGAGTATTTGAGGACCATCGTCGCGGAGGTCCAACGCATCATCGGTCACCAATTTTGGCTGAGCGCCCAGGCGCTCGATATCGGGGCCATGACCGTCTTTTTCTATTGCTTTNNTCGAAATTGAAGGCGTTTTTGGACTATTTCCCACCGAAGATCGACGAATATCAGGTGTTCCTCGAGAAAAACCGAATCTGGCTCGGGCGCACCAAGGGCGTCGCCGTCATCTCGGCGGAGGACGCCGTGAGTTTTGGACTCAGCGGGCCGACCTTGCGCGGCTCAGGCGTGGACTACGACCTACGCAAATATGAGCCGTATAGCGCCTACCCGAAATGCGAATTCAGCGTGCCGGTGGGAAAAAACGGCGATACGTACGACCGATACTGGATTCGCATGATGGAGCTCTATGAGAGCGTGAAGATCATCAAGCAATGTCTCGAGCAAATGCAGGAAGGTCCCATCATGGCGGATGTGCCGAGCGTCACCTTTCCGCCGAAGCAGCGGGTTTTTACGAATCTGGAGGCGATGATTCAGCAATTCAAGCTCTTTTCGGAGGGATTCAAGGCGCCTCCCGGGGAAATTTATTGCGGCACCGAAGCTCATAAAGGCGAGCTGGGCTTTCATATCGTGAGCACGGGCGGGAGCAAGCCGTACCGTCTCAAGATCCGCGCCCCCTCGTTCATCCATATGGGGGCATTCGATCACATGGCTAGAGGGTATATGATTTCCGACGCCTGCACGATCTTCGGTACTTACGACATCGTCATGGGTGAGTGCGATCGCTAGGGTATGTGGGGCGTGAACCGTTAACCGTGAAACGAATCGCAGAATCGCTTGCGATGAACGAAGGACGTTGAACGAGTAACGAGGCATCAATGGGACTGAAGCCGGCCACCAATCCGGATGTCGAGGCTGCGAAGATCGAACTGAGCATCGACGGGAAATCCGTCACTGCGAAGGACGGGGTTTCGCTGTACGACGTCATTGCCATGACAGGGAAGATCATCCCTGCCATGTGCTATCACTACACCTTCGATCCTTTCGGTTCCTGCGGCATGTGTCTCGTCATGCAGGAAGGGAAGAAAGCGCCTGTCCGCTCCTGTACGGCCAAAGCGGCCGCGGGCATGGTGATTCGCACGGAAGGAGAAGATCTCTTTCTCGCCCGCAAGAAAGCCGTTGAGAAACATCTCTCGGTCCATCCCTTGGACTGTCCGATCTGTGACGCCGATGGCCACTGCGAACTGCAAGACATGGCGTTCCAGCACGGCGTCACGAATCTCGCGAATGCGAAGCAGAAATTCATTCCGGAAGACACCCGTAGCCCGGTGTTGGACTTCAACATGAACCGGTGCATTGCGTGCGCCGAGTGTATCAATGTGTGCAAAGACGTGTTGATGATTGACGCCCTGCAGTTCATGAAGAAGGGCGGGTTCAACCAGGTTGTCGCGAAAGGCGACGTGGCGCTCAATTGTGAATTTTGCGGGGATTGCCTGGCGGTCTGCCCCGTCGGCGCCATCACCAATAAATTCTCGAAATACTTGTACAAACCTTGGCAGATGAGGAAGACGGCCACCACCTGCAATTACTGCGGAGACGGTTGTCAGATGTATCTGGAAACGAAAGACACGGAAGTGATCCGCGTCACGTCACCCTTGTCGTGGAAAAACAAATGGGGCGATCGGTCTGAAACCGCCAAAGGCCACGGCGGCCTGTGCGTGCGCGGGCGCTTCGGTTTTGAGTATCTCGACGGCAAGAACCGGCTAAAACAGCCTCTAGTCCGCGAAAACGGTCGGCTCGTCGAAACGCCGTGGCTTGATGCCATGCACCAGCTTGTCGACCGAATCACGGAGGTCAAGCGCAAGCATGGGCCCGATGCCATCGCGGGTCTTGTTACTGCGAGGTGTACGAACGAAGAGCTGTATCTATTCCAAAAGCTGATGCGGGCCGGATTGGGAAGCAACCATCTCGACAGTAGCGCCCGGTACGGTCATATGAACTTCGTGCATGCCTCGAAGCACGCGGTCGGGCTGGGGCGGACGCCGAATGATTGGGAAGATCTAACGAAGGCCAAGGCGATTCTCCTTATCGGCTCAAACCTCACTGAAACCAACCCGCTGACATCGGTGCGGATCAAAGAGGCGATTCGTGTGTACAAGGCCCAGGTGATCACGATCGACTCCGCCGTGACGAACATGGCCAGGATAGCCTCTCATCCGTTTTTGATCAAACCCGATACGGAAGGGTTGGTTATCGATGGGCTCGTCAAGGCGGCAATTGACCAGGATTTGGTGGATGAAGAAGCAGTAGGGAAGCACCCCCAGGCCTTCGAAGCGCTCAAGGCAGCGGTCTCGAGCCTCTCGCTGGATGATCTCTCATCCCAAACCGGCCTGCCCGTAGACGTTTTTAGGGAAATCGTGACGGTGTTTGCGGAAGCGCCGCGGTCGATCATCCTGTGTGTGGAAGGCATCGTCAGAAGAGCGAACGGCTACCAGAACGTATTGAAGCTTATGGATCTGGCCTGGATCACCGGAAAGCTCGGTCGTCCTGGTTGCGGCGTGAATGCGGTCACTGAGGAGCCGAATGAGCAAGGCGCCGTTGATATGGGCGCGGTATCGGAGTTTTTGCCGGGTCAAGCGTCATTCGATGACCCGGCGGCTCGCGATCGGTTTGCAAAGGCATGGGATGCCTCGCTCCCTGCCGTCGGAACCGGGTCACGCCTTGTTGACATTCTCCAAGGATGCAGGAGCGGGAAAGTCAAGGCGCTGTACGTGCTTGGAGAAAATCCGTTGGCGACCCTGCCGGCTTCCATGGAAATACGGGATGCGTTGGAAGCGCTGGAGTTGCTCATCGTGCAGGACCCCTTCCTGACTGAGACGGGGCGGCAGGCGCATTTCGTGCTTCCAGCCTGCACGTATGCGGAAAAAGACGGAACGTTCACGAACTTCGAAGGCCGTGTCCTCCAAGTTCGTCAGGCCATGGATCCAATCGGAGAAAGTCTGCCCGATTGGCATATCATCACCTTCCTGGCCAATGCACTGGGGTGTCAGTGGGACTATCAATCGGCTCATGATATTCAAGCTGAGATCCGGAAGCTGTTGCCTGGATATTACAATCTGGGTCAACCCCGGAAGGTCGTCCCGACACCGGATGACTANNTTCCCGCGATGAGGTGCGTCCCTACTCATTGCAGATGGGCCAATTGCTCATGCACTCAGGCAAGTTGTCGACGGAGGCTCCCGGTCTCATGAAGATCGCACCGAATACCGGCAAGCTTCGCATGAACGCGCAGGATATGGAACGGCTGGGAGTGCAAGATGGCTCAAAAGTCCGTGTGACGTCCAAGCGAGGATCCCTCCAACTTGGGGTGGAGCCAGATGAATCCGTTGCGCCAGGAACCTGTTTTTTCCCGGAGCATTTCAACGAACCGCCTGTAAAAGATTTGATGATGGTGTCGGTCGATGCAGTGACCGGCGTCCCGACTTTTAAGCAGTGTTGGGTTAGCGTTGAACCGGCGTGAACAGACGTGTATGCTCCCCCGACGGTGAAGAGGAAACGACGATGAGTGTTGGTGCCCTAACCAAGAAGATCCTGCAAGCGGCGCTGTTTTATGAAATTTGGGACGCCATGAAGGTGACGTTCAAGCACATGTTCCATCGCCCNNCGCCCACTCCAGCGATATGCGTCCGAATTCTACATCGACATCACGAAGTGTGTGTTCTGCGGCTATTGTGTCGAAGCCTGTCCCGTCAATGCGCTCGCCATGACCAAAATGTACGAATTTTCCACCCACGACAAGCGTGCGTTACTCTTCGACAAGAAGAGACTGTACGAGATAGGCGAGCGTTATCTCGAGGACGGGAAAAAATATCTGTATGCCCATAATCAGGAAAAGAACGTCGAGGAGAGCCGCGAGTATCGGTACTACTTTCCGCAGTCCGTACTCCAACCCACTCAAACGCCTCCTAAGCATCTGAGCTGAGTTGAAAGCATGGTCACAATCTTTTTTGCGTATTTTGCATTGGTGAGCGTCGTCGCCGGCGTGCTGACAGTGGCGCTGAAGAATCCCGTCCACTGCGGCCTCGCGCTGCTCGCGGTCTTACTGCACGTGTCGGGCCTGTTTGTCCTGTTGAACGCGGAGTTTCTCTGGGCCGTGCAAGTCATCGTCTATGCTGGCGCGATTCTGGTGTTGTATCTCTTCGTGCTGATGTTGCTGAATCTCAAGACCGACGAGCGCTATTTTCATTCGTCGTATCTGTATTTTGTCGGTCCGGCCGTGTTGGGGGCATGTTATGTGCTCGTTCTCCTGCTTCAGTCGCCGTATGCAGGCGCCAAGGGTGATGCACCCGCCGCCATTGTGCTACAGGACGGCGATACCTACGCGGTGGGTATCAAAATGTTCAGCGACCATCTCTTGCAATTTGAAATCGTCGGAATCTTTTTGCTGGGCGCCGTCATCGGCGCCATCGTGCTGGCGAAGACGCCGAGACCGATCGAAGGGAACGTGAGAAAGAGCGGGCGGTAAAGATAACGGTATGATTCCTTTAAGCGCATATGTCGCCGTCAGCGCGGTCCTCTTCATAACGGGGCTGCTCGGCGTGTTGATCCGACGCAATTTCATCATCGTGCTGATGGCCGTGGAAATCATGCTGAATGCCGCCAACATCAATCTGGTGGCGTTTTCGCACTATCTGGAATCCATGGCCGGCCAGCTCATTGCGTTGTTTATCATTGCCATCGCCGCCGGGGAGGCAGCTGTCGGATTGGCGATCATCATCGTCGTGTTCCGCGGGAAGATTTCGACAAACGTGGACGAAATGAACCTGTTGAAGTGGTAACGTGTCGGATTTAACGGACCTGCTCATCAAGCTGATCCCTGTTCTTCCCCTCCTAGCCGTCATCTCCAACGGGCTATTGGGAAGCAGATATTCTCACGAGATGGCCCACCGGTTGGCATGGGGGTCAGTCGGCCTGTCATTTCTCTGCGCCATCGGCGTGTTTGTTGATGTGGTCCGGACCGGAACCACGCATGAGGTTGTCGCATATCAGTGGATCTTCGGTGGCGACCTCACGATCAACCTGGCCTACCTTGTGGATCCGCTGACCTGCGTATGGTTGTTGGTTGTGACAGGCGTGGGTTTTGTCATTCACGTCTATTCCGTGGGGTATATGCATGGAGAAGCCGGGTTTACACGCTTCTTCACCTACATGAATTTGTTCATGGTCTCCATGCTTCTCCTCGTGATGGGGAACAACTATCTTGTTCTGTTCATCGGCTGGGAAGGTGT
>DKBD01000057.1:19849-28899 GCA_002451055.1 Nitrospira sp. UBA6909
ACGGCCGGCGTCTACATGATCGTACGCAATCACGTGATTTTCGATCTTTCTCCGGTCGCGATGTCGGTGGTGGCCTACGTCGGAGGGGCGACAGCCTTGTTCGCTGCCACGATCGGACTTGTACAAACAGACATCAAACGCGTCTTAGCCTACTCAACCGTGAGCCAGCTTGGCTACATGTTCCTGGGATGCGGGATTGGTGCTTATACGGCGGCCGTGTTTCACGTCATGACACATGCGTTTTTCAAGGCGCTGTTGTTCCTGTCCGCCGGGTCGGTTATCCATGCTCTCTCGGGTGAGCAGGACATCAGAAAGATGGGGGGACTCAGTAAAAAGATTCCATGGACCTATCGATTGTTCTTGATCGGGACGATCGCGATCGCCGGGCTGCCGCCATTGGCGGGGTTCTGGAGCAAGGACGAAATCATGGGGCATGCCTTCGTCCATCATCATTTTTTGCTGTACGGCATTGCCGCAACCGGGGCGCTTCTCACCTCCTTCTACATGTTCCGGTTGACCTATCTGACGTTCTACGGCGCATCCAGAATGGATCACCATACCGAGGAGCACGTGCATGAGTCGCCGATGGTCATGATTGGCCCCTTGATGGCGCTCGGCCTTCTATCGGTTGTCGGGGGGGTGATGCTGGGGTTTCCGCCGGAGCACGGTTGGTTGCATCAATTTCTCGCACCTGTGGTCGGAGCTCCCGGCGAACATGAGGCCAGCCTAGGACTGATGGTTCTCTTAATGAGCGGGGCGACTGCTGTCGCCCTGATCGGGTGGGGGCTCGCTCACTATCTTTACCACGTAAGTCCTCAGACGGCCGATGGTTGGGCTGCGAAATTTTCAGGTGCCTACGCGATGCTGCTGAATAAATATTACGTGGACGAACTGTACGATGTCATCGTCGTTGAACCGTTGAAACGGTTGGGAAACATCCTCGATTGGTTTGATCGCACGGTCGTCGATGGGGTGGTGCGCGGAGTCGGCCACATGGCCGATTGGGGATCAGCCGGATCGACCTGGATTGAAAAGCACATCGTTTACGCAGGTCTGAACGTGATCGGATACGGCAATCACCTTGCCGCGCGCCAGGGGCGAAAAATGCAAAGCGGAATGGTCCACCATTATGCCGCGCTGATCGTTGCGGGGCTTTTTCTGTTGGCCCTCGTGGTTCAATTTATCGTCCAGTACTGAGGTAACGCGCTTCGTTCGGCGGTCACTATGTTGGAAGAACTCACAGTCGGATTCCCCATTCTGTCGTGCATCCTCTTCCTGCCTGTGCTAGGCGCGATGGTCCTCTGGATGTTGGAGGACGAGGACATGGTGAGAACGTCGGCGTTGGCGATCACGCTGGTCGAACTCGCCCTTGCCGTCTATGTGCTGCTGCGTTTTGTGCCGGAATCAGCCGCCATGCAGTTCACAGAGCGTGTCCGATGGATTCCCGCGTTGGGCATCAGCTACCACTTGGGCGTAGACGGAATCAGCGTGCTCTTTGTGGGGCTCACAGCGTTTCTGAGCGTGCTGGTCGTGATCTATTCTTGGGATACCATCCGCCATCAAGTCAAGCTGTACCTGATGTGCCTCCTGGCGCTCGAAACGACGACGATGGGCGTCTTCGTCTCCTTGGATCTGATCTTGTTCTTCGTCTTCTGGGAACTCATGCTGATTCCCAGCTACTTTTTGATCAAGCTGTGGGGCGGGGGGGCCGAGCGGCATTATGCGGCGCTCAAGTTCGTTCTCTACACCCTCTTGGGCAGCGTGTTCATGCTGGTGGGCATTGCGTTGCTGAACATCAATTTCCATCAGTGGGCGTCCCTTCACCGTGCGGATCAAACCTATTCGTTCGATCTGCTCGAGTTGCTCGCGGCCCCGATTCCATTCGATCAGCAGATCCTGATCTTCTGGTTGATGTTCATGGGATTCGCCTTCAAAGCTCCGGTCTTTCCGTTCCACACCTGGTTACCGGATGCCCTGCTGGAAGGGCCCATCGGCATGGCGGTGGTCTTGGCCGGGGTCAAACTTGGCACCTTCGGCTTCATGCGCTTTAGCCTTCCGCTCCTCCCGGATGCGTCGAAGAGCGAAACAGTCGTGACGGTGGTTGTCATCCTCGGCCTCTGCGCCATTCTCTACGGAGCCTGGATGGCCTTGGTTCAACAGGACTTCAGGAGGTTGCTGGCCTACAGCAGCATCAGCCATTTGGGATTCGTCGTGGTGGGGCTCTTCGCGTTGAATTTTCAGGGCCTTCAAGGAAGTCTTCTAACCATGATCAATCTGGGGTTCAGCACAGCTGGACTGTTCTTTATCGCGGGGTTCCTCTATTCGAGGCAGCAGACCACCCAATTGGCATCGTTCGGGGGAATGGCCAAACAGGTGCCGCTACTGGCCACCTTCTTTCTGATCATCGGACTGGCTTCGATCGGGCTCCCAGGCACGAACGGCTTCGTAGGGGAGTTTCTGATTCTCTTGGGCGCGTTTAAAGCCAAGTGGTGGTTCGGAGCGGTTGCCGTGCTGGGTGTGATCTTTGGCGCGGCGTATTTTCTCTGGTACTACGAACGCGCCATGCTCGGACCCGTGGGTAAGGCGGTCAAGAGTACGATGAGCGATCTCCAATTGCGCGAGATCGTCATTGCGGTGTCTCTTTCGGTCATGATCGTGTGGATCGGGCTGTATCCGTCCCCCTTCCTCCGAATCATGAACGGATCAGTGCAGGCCCTCGTCGATCGGTTGAATCACGACACCGTGGCGGCACTCGAATCTTCCACGATCGAAGAAGGACGCTGATACGATGGGAGAGCATGTTCTCCTCTATATCCTCTTTGCTCCCTTTGTGGGGGCGCTCGCGCTGATAATGGTGTCGAATCGGCAGCCCATGCTTGTTCGAGGCATTGCGGTCGGATCGACGTTCGTGTCTCTGGTCGCCTCGGTGTATTTGTTTTATGCCTACGATCCGGTGAAAGGCGGATTCCAATTCGTCCAAAAATTCGAATGGTCGAGACAGCTCGGCATTTCGCTGCATCTCGGCGTGGATGGGATCGGGACCCCGCTGGTGCTGGCCTCGTCTATTCTGTTGTTTACGGGCGTCTTCGTGTCGTGGCACATCAAGGACCGCACAAAAGAATTTTACATCTGGCTCTTGATTCTAGCCGCCGCCACGATCGGCGTCTTTATGTCCCTGGATCTCTTCTTCCTCTATTTCTTCTATGAGATGTCCGTAATCCCCATGTATCTGCTGCTGGGAATGTGGGGGAGCCACACCAAGAAGTATTTGGAGATGACGGACCAGGAGGGGCTCAAGCTGAGGGATTCTGTCGGCTTCATTTTCAATTTTGGTTCGAACAGCAAAGAGTATGCGGCGATGAAGCTGGTCCTCTTCTTGTCGGCCTTTGCCGTTGCGGCATTGATGGGGATTCTGCTGATCTACAAGTATTCGGGGCTCGATACGTTCGATATCCTGGTCCTCCGGGAGCAGGCCCAGCTCATGAATATTCCCGTGCTCGGCACGACCCTGGACAAGATCATTTGGGTGCTGGTCTTCTTCGGGTTCGCCTCGATCGCCCCGCTGTGGCCGTTGCACTCCTGGTCTCCCGTCGGTCACGCCGCTGCTCCGGCCGCGACCAGCATGCTTCATGCGGGAGTTCTCATGAAGCTGGGACATTTCTCGATTATCCGGGTTGCGTTTGAAATTCTACCCGAAACGACCAGGGAGATGATGCCGATCGCCGCTGTGCTCTGCATATTCAGCATCATCTACGGGGGGTTCGTGGCATTCTATGCCAAGGACACCAAGTATGTGATCGGGTATTCCAGTTCGAGCCATATGGGTTACGTGTTTCTGGGCATGGCCGCCCTGAATTATGTCAGCCTGAGCGGCGCGGTTATCTATATGTTCGCCCATGCCATGGCCACGGGCATGCTCTTCGCCATGGCGGGGTGGGTCTACGACCAAACCCATACACGCGATCTTCCTTCGCTGGGAGGCCTTTCAAACAAGATGCCGTTCATCGCAGGATGTTTCATCGTGGGCTGTATGGCCTCGATCGGGATGCCTGGCACGGTGAATTTCATCGCAGAAATCATGATCATTGTCGGTAGTTGGAACAAATACCCGTTCCAAGTCATTATCGCCGTCCTCGGCATTGTGTTGACCATGGCCTATCTCTTCAAAATGATGCGAGGGCTCTTCTATGGCCCGATGAACCAAAAATACAGCCATGCGCACGACGCCGTTGCAACGGTGGATCGGCTGCCGTTGTTGGTGATGATCGCCGTCAGTGTGGGTTTCGGGATTTTCCCGATGCACTTGTACGACGTCGTCCGTTCCGGAGTGGATCCATTGATTGCTAGGATCACCCATGTGGTGCCGGTCGCTCAAACCGGTGAGGAGTTGGGAGCAAGGGGCGAGGCGATGGCCACTCTGCCAGTAGGCGATGCTCATCTCGTCGAAACCACGCCCTCACCCTTCACTCCTCAGGCCTCAGGGAGGCCGGAATGACCTTCAATCTGGCCATCTCCTTCGCCGATCTCCTGCTTCTGTTGCCGGAGATTTTCTTGACCTGCTGGCTGTGCGTGGTTGTCATCGTCGACTTTGCCTGTCCGCGTATACCGCAGGAACGACTGGCGTTCCTCAGCGTCGCCGGCCTCCTGGCCACCCTAGGTTGTCTCGCTTGGTTCGACCTGTCTCATGTCTCTGGCGCGCTGTTCGGCAACATGTTCGTCCTGGATCGCATGGCTCTGTTTTTCAAGATCTTTATCGTCGGTGCGACGGCGCTTGTGATCCTGACGTCGGTGCAGTATGTGGACCGGTTCGCCTTTTTCCGAGGGGAATACTATGTCCTCGTTGTCATGTCGGCCCTCGGCATGATGTTCATGGCCTCAGCCAACGATCTGCTATCCCTCTTCGTCAGTCTTGAGTTTTCAACTCTTGGGTTCTACGTGCTGGTGGGCTACCTCCGTGAGGATCTGGGTTCGAACGAGGCGGGGCTCAAGTTCTTCATTCTTGGCGTCTTTGCCGCCGGGCTCCTCGCCTACGGCATCAGTCTTGTGTATGGCGAAACCGGCAAGATCGTGTTTTCAGACATGGCTCCTACTGCGACATCGGGGACGATCATCGGTTTCTTGTTAATCTTCGCGGCATTGGGGTTCAAGATCGGCGCGGTCCCGTTCCATTCGTGGATTCCGGATACATACCATGGTGCGCCGACACCGGTGACGACGTTCCTGTCGATCGCTCCGAAAGGCGCCGCGTTTGCCATTCTTCTCCGTATTTTCTTCGTCGCGTTGGCTACCTTTAAACCGGTGTGGGTTTTCCTCTTGGTCGCGGTCTCGATCCTGTCGATGACCTATGCCAACATCGTGGCCATCGCGCAACGAAACATGAAACGCCTATTGGCGTATTCCGGGATAGCCCAGATTGGGAATCTCTTGATCGGTTTGGCAGCCGGAACGAAAATGGGAAACGATGCCATTTTGTTTTATCTTTTGGCGTACCTTTTCGCGAACATCGGCGCGTTCGCCATTGTCATCGCCGTCGGCCAAGCCATAGGGAGCGAAGAGATAGACGACTATAGCGGCTTGAACCGGCGATCACCGTTTCTCGCTTTTGCGATGTTGTTGTTTCTTTTATCCCTGGCCGGCGTCCCGCCGTTAGCAGGGTTTATCGGCAAGCTGTATATCTTCGTGGCTGCCATGAAAGAAGGGCTGTACACGCTGATCACCGTCGGACTGATCAATATCGTGATCTCGATGTACTACTATTTGATCGTCGTGAAGAAAATGTATATCAATGAGCCGATAGATCCTTCGCCTGTCCAGATTTCCGGCACGATGAAGGCCGTCGTGTACGTTGGCCTCGCAGGCACGTTGGTGATCGGCATTTATCCGCAGCCGGTTATCGATTGGGTGGTCGGCGCTACGGTGATGTTTGCGAATTTTGCCGGTCCTTCAGCTGTGGTTACTCCTCCCGTTCCGCCATTCGGCGGATAGTCATCCTGGTTTTACATCCCGGAAGTTCGGCTATACTTGTCACTGTAGGTCACGGAGGCCGTAAAGAGGCATGTCCCGCCATTGTTCTGGGATGCCGTCTGGATTGTGTCCGCCATGGAATCGGCGACGAACAATGAGGCGCAGATTCCCCTTGCACAGGCCGTTGAGCCTATTGCCGGTGTAACTGGCACCCAGCCCGCCGAATCGTCTTCCTTCTGGCGTACTCCGGTCGCATGGTTCCGTTCGCGGACCATTGAGCAGAGGATCTTGTCCGGGTTCAGTCTCGTGTTTGTGAGCGTCCTCGTTATTAGCGCCATATCTTATTGGAATACCAGCATCTTGGTCGCAAACGGCAGGCTCGACGCCCGCAGCCACGAACTCGTGCAGCTCTTGAGCGAGATCGCCGAGGCGATGGATGAGACGGAGAACAACCACCGCCGGTATCTTGTGACTGGCGACGAGCTCTATTTGCGGGATTACCGGTCTGTTGTGAAACAGAAACCGATGTTCTTCAAGTATCTTGAAGACCTGACAGAGGGCTCGTCCGAACAACGGCAGCGTGTTGGTCTACTGAATCAGATGATAGATCGGCAATTGGCTGCTGAAGCGGACGCCATTACGAAACTTGCCGACGGCGGATTCGAGGCCGTCAAAAAGATGGCGCTCGAAGGATTTGGAAAAGAGGACATTGGCAAGATTCATGAGATAGTGGCAGAGATGGAATGGTACGAGCGGCAGGCCATGAGCCTGCGGGTGATGGAATCTGCGGCCGGCACGACGAACACAATCATACTTCTCGGCATCGGCGCGTTGCTCCAATTCGTACTATTGGCCTCCGTCTATTATCTGATCCAATGCGACATTACAGAACGACGTCTCGTGGCCGAAGAGTTGCAGCGGCGCGGTGAGCTTCTGGAGGCGGCGAATAAAGAGCTTGAGTCGTTCAGTTACTCGGTCTCTCACGACCTTCGGGCGCCCCTGCGGCATATCGACGGGTACGCGTCATTGTTGCGGAAGGCGGTGGCGGATTCGCTGAATGACAAGGCTGCGAGGTACTTGGAAACAATCTCCGCCTCCGCCAAACAGATGGGACAGCTGATTGATGATCTTCTGGTGTTCTCCCGGATGGGGCGCCAGGAAATGCTTCACACCACCGTCGATCTTCATCAGCTGGTCAACACCGTCCTTTATGATTTACGACTTGACTTGCAAGGACGGGAAATTTCTTGGACAATCGAAAAACTCCCTGAAGTGCCGGGCGATGCGGCGATGCTCAGGCAGGTGTTCATGAATGTGATTGCGAACGCCGTGAAGTTCACGAGTGCGAGGCCGGTGGCGAACATTGCGATCGGTGTCGACCGGCGAACGGATGAAGAAGTTGTGGTCTTCGTCCGTGACAATGGAGTGGGGTTCGATATGCAGTACGCGTCCAAGCTGTTCGGCGTCTTTCAGCGGCTGCACCGGGTCGATGAATTCGAGGGAACCGGGATCGGCCTGGCCAATGTGCGGCGGATCGTGCACCGTCATGGGGGGCGTACGTGGGCAGAGGGCGCGACAGATCAGGGCGCGACGTTCTATATAGCGCTTCCGACAGGGGAGATCGGATCGTGACCGGGACAAAACCGATCTTGCTGGCGGAAGACAATCCACGAGACGCCGAACTGGCCTTGGCGGCAATGGAGGAACAGAACATCTCCGATAAAGTGGTTGTGTGTCAGGACGGCGCGGAAGTGCTCGATTATCTGTATTGTCGAGGCGCCTTCAAATCCCGGCTCAAAGGGAATCCCGTGGTGGTGTTTCTCGATCTCAAAATGCCGAAAGTCACCGGACTGGAGGTATTACGGACGATCAAAGCCGACGCGAATCTGCGATCCATTCCTGTGGTGATGCTGACATCGTCGCGCGAAGAGCGCGACCTTCGCGAAAGCTATGCGCTCGGGGCCAACGCGTATGTGGTCAAGCCGGTGGAGTTCCATCAATTCGTATCAGCCGTCAAAGAATTGGGCGCATTCTGGGGCGTGATTAACGAGCCTCCGCCAGAAGTATCACGACCCGAGAAGTAGCGTTCAATCGAGGTTCAATGACCACTCCGCTGCGACTCCTTCAACTTGAGGATAACCCGACGGACGCCGATCCTTCCCAGGATTTGACGGGATGCAGGGCCCTGATCTGACTTGACAACCGACCCTGGACATCCCATTCTTGTTTGGTCTCCGCAACCCTCGACGAGAAATTGGCTTTCGATGCCATGCATCGCGGGGCAACGGACCACATTGTGAAACAACGACTCCGCAAGCCTTTTACACAGGAGATTCTGGCAAACACCATCCGAGAGCTCATGGATTGCATACCGATAACGGGGACGATCACAATCACGCTACATGAGGCAACACAATATCCATCGTATCGCAATTTGTCATGAGCACGATCCACATGCATTCACGCGATTTCCGTTCTGAGGCATCAGGTCTGGTCTTGAACCGAGGATGCTGCGTCGGTACAGCGTGGAGAATTGCTCGCATGTGGTCCCTTGTCATAGTCCTCTTCGTGCTGCCCCATGTGAGCCTTGCGCAGGGAATTATGTGGGAGCGATTGGCGACCGGGTTAGCGGTGTCGGTATGGAGACCGGGAGCATCTTGCCCGGCGGTGCCAGCCATGTTGGCGATCGACGTCGATCCGGAGATCATGAGATTTTCGGTTCATTACTACGCCAATGAGAAACTGCCGCGGCCTGTTACGATCGAGGAGTGGCGGAAACGGACAGGGCACGATGTCCTATTCAATGCGGGGCTGTTCCGTGAGAACTTTGCCTACCTGGGATTATTGTATAAAGATGGTCAATCATTAGGGAGTCGCCGGCACGGGATATGGCAGGGATTGTTCGTGGCGGAGCCGGCGGCTGCAGGGATTCAGAAAGCTCGGGTGCTCGACTTGTCCTGGGAACATTTCGACGAGACACAGCTGCCGTATCAAGAGGCTGCGCAGTCATTGATGCTCCTGGACCACAGGGGAAAGATCCGTGTCCGCGAGACGGGGAAACAAGCGTATCAAACGATCGTTGCGGA
>DKBD01000206.1 GCA_002451055.1 Nitrospira sp. UBA6909
TTAGCTCAGGTGTAATGTGTAGGCTAGAGAGGAGTCTTTTCATGATCACAGCCATCGCGTTCACGGTCTATCCGGTCTCGAACATGGAACGGGCGCGAGCCTTCTACGAACATGTGCTCGGTTTGCACGTCAGCTACAACTATCAGGATGTCTGGGTGGAATACGAGATCGGAGGCTCGACGTTTGCCATCACAACGACGGAGATGGGCCATACGCCGGGAGCAAAAGGAGCGCTGGTGGCGTTCGAGGTGTCGGACATTGAGGCGTTTGTCCACAAGATGAAAGAACGAGCCGTGTCGTTCGTTACGGAACTGTTCGACACACCAGTGTGCCGGATGGCCGTCATCGAAGACCAGGACGGGAATCACATCACGATCCACAAGCGGAAAAGCTGACGGCGTTGTCGGTGCATGGCCTCGCACATTCTGATTACCGGACTACCGGGTGTGGGCAAAACCACGTTGATTCGTGCACTCGCGAAGCGCCTGGCGGAATATCGGCCGACGGGATTCTACACGGAAGAAATTCGCGATGAGCAGCCAGCTCTCACCAGCGGTGCGGTGTCAGATGTTGGCCCGCAAGACTTGAGCCCATTTCTCCCGTTCATGATCGGGAGATCAGGCAGCCGAGTACCGCACCACATCGACGGTAAACTGTCGCACGGCTTCGCTGGCCCCCTTGGCCAATCGTTCCATTTGCGTATAGACGGGAGCCTCGAAGTACTTTTCTCCGCACTGGGTGCAGACTCCAGCTGGCACATGTTCGATGATCTTGAGATCGTCTCCCCACCAGAAATCCACGCTCGTAGGCTGCTGCACCACCTTGCCTTTACAGAAATAGCAGGACTGCATCATCGTTCACCGCCCTTCTTTCTGGTTCGCCAGTCGGCTTCCCATTCTTCGAGATTCGGCTCATAGGCCGTAATCACCAAGAGGTGATCATCCCGTGTCTTTCCACAGACCACATGAAGCGGCCGTCCCGCTTGCGAGATGCCGAGAATAAGGCACGATGGCCCGCGCGGATCGTCCGGATAGTCCTCGATGATCGCTCCATGATGAATGGCCTCCTCCATCATCTCGAGAGAAATCTTTCTTCTCCGAAGCTTTTCGGTATGTGTGAACGAGACAACATAGCGTCCACTGAGAATCAACCTTCGGATGTCTTCGATGTCCATTCAGAGATGCCCGGATTCCCCCGAGGATGAAACGACCCACCCTGTTCCTCAGGTTGCGGGAGCAAAGTGTACAGGTGAACGGTGGAGCGTGCAACCCCGAGTCGACGAGATGGGAAGGCTCACCAGCGGCGAGGTGTCAGCTGTTGGATCACAAGGCTTCACCCCATTTCTTTCCCTGCGTACAGTGCACCAAATCAGACAATCAGATAGTATTCGCTCGATAGGAGAGGGGCCCACGTATGGGGAAAACCATCACAGCCACGAATGCCGCCAGGAATTTCTCGTCGCTGCTCAACAAGGTAGGATTTCGCGGCGAGCGTTACACGATTGCCAGGGGCGGGAAGGCAATCGCGTACCTCACCCCTGCGACATCTCCCGTCACCAGAGTCCTTGGTGAGCTTCCCGACCTGCTGAGGAAACTGCCCTCCCTCGGGAAGGATGCGCTGCCGTCCGCCCGTGATGTGCGGCGTGGAGTTCGCAAGGCCCCAGGATCGGTGCGCACGATCTCATCATCGGGGCGACCGCGATCTCCAGAGGCGATACAGTTCTAACGCTCAACCGCCGCGACTTCAGCAAGATCCCAGGGCTGTCTTTTGACGTACTATAGGCACCGTCTTCCCCTTCTGCCAGGAAAATTCCTCCGATCAAGCCTGGCCACAGATGCGATTGCGACCAGCAGAATCTTGGCCGGCCACAGGAAAGTTGTTGCGGTTCCTTCAGGCCTATCAGCTAATGACCGATGCTCCTTTCACTTTTCATGAAGGATGCCGAAGGCGTTCACTTCCTGCAGTGGTGCCTGCCGAAGCTCGGACTCGTCTGGCCTGGCTATCGCAAGGTGCGGCGGCAGGTCTACAAGCGGATTCAGCGGCGACTTGAAACCCTGAGCCTTCCCACGCTCGCCGACTATCAGAGGTATCTGGAGACCCATCCGGAAGAATGGACTGTTCTCGACTCGTCGTGCTGGATTTCCATCTCGCGGTTTTATCGGGACAAGGCCATCTTTGAATTTCTTGAACGCGAGGTGTTGCCGTCCCTTGCTCGTCAGGCGCTCGCACAAGGGGAGCCTGTTCTACGATGCTGGAGCATCGGCTGCGCAGGCGGAGAAGAACCCTACAGCCTTTCGCTCCTGTGGAAGTTGAAACTCCAAGCCCGATTCCCCACCGTGCAGCTGGTCATTCTGGCGACGGACATCGATGAGCAAGCCGTCGCCAGAGCCAGGCGAGGTCGTTACCTGCCGAGCAGTCTCAAGGATTTACCGGCTGGCTGGCGTGCGCAGGGATTCGATCACACAACCGAAGACTTCTGCATCAAACCGGAGTTTCGGGAGCCGGTGACCCTTCTCGTGCAGGACGTTCGACAGGCGACGCCTGAGGACACGTTTCATCTCATTCTGTGTCGGTACCTGACGTTCACATATTTCGATGTGTCGTTGCAGAGCAACATATTACGACGGTTTGCAGAACGACTACAGGTCGGCGGCGTTTTGGTGGTCGGAAAAGATGAAGGCTTGCCGGAGGGCGAATTCGGCCTCGTCCCGTGGTCTCAGAAAGAGGGAGTCTATCGACGGGTCCAGACCGAGTCTGTGGTTACATGACATTCAATCCGAGGAGTTTACACACGTGACACATCAATTTATCTGGCGGTATCATGAATCAGATCGTATGTACTCACAAGCTATCACCGCGTAATCTGGCGCAATCAGCTCTAGCACACCGCGATCAGAACCGTCGAAGAGATGTTAATCGGGATGGTTGAAAGAGGGAAACACCTGTTGATCACTGCCTTGCCGCACGAATCTTCACCCACTCCGGTGGCTTCAAAAGCACGTGCCTCCTCCGAAGCAGACACGAAGAGGAAGAGCAAGTGAGAGAACGGTCCTCATCACATTCATAGAAAAAGATAAGCTTTTGACAAGAGCCTGTCGGAGAAGCCGAAGAGGAAATGAAGATTCTCAGCGATGTTGATTGAAGCGCCGCAGCGAATGAATTCAGGTTTGCAGGAGCAGTGCTCCTGGAGGTCTACAGGGAAGCATAGGAAATGATACTGACAGTCGGCCTTAATGGAGGTACCTTGACGAGGCAGGCTATCACCAGTGGGCGGTCTGTCTTATCGTCCGATGCTAGTCGCTCAACTCAATAGTTCGGCGGCTCTGTCGGTGTAGCCCAGCAATGAAAGCGAGGCTAGAAATGTCGGTTGATCCCCTTGTTGCCAATGGCCGCGTCACGTTTCAGACAGCCGAGGAACATGCTTGCGCGCAGGTGCCGGTGTTTTCGCCCATGCAGCGAGCTGAAGACGTGCGACAGGCTTTAGTGGGGCACCGTTACGACAGCGCCAGCCATATCGTCGTGTGTGAAGAAGACAAGTTCCTGGGAATCTTGAGGATCGAGGACCTGTTGGCCGCGCCCGCTGAGACCCTCGTGGGAATTTTGATGGATCGCGAAGCCCCCACGGTTGGTCCAGGGGTAGATCAGGAAGTCGCCGCTTGGCAAGCCGCCCGGAACGAAGAGGCTGCCCTCGCCGTGGTTGATCAGGAAGGCCGCTTTGTGGGGATCATTCCACCCCACCGGCTTCTCGCCGTGCTTCTGTCGGAACACGAGGAAGATTTATCCCGCCTTGGCGGCTTCTTGAAGAGTAGTTCGGCGGCCCGAACAACGAGCGAAGAACCGGTTCGGCGGCGCTTCAGGCATCGTATTCCGTGGCTCCTCGTGGGCCTTGGGGGCGCTCTGCTGGCAGCGGACTTTGTCGGGTGGTTCGAAGCACAACTCCAACGCACAGTCATGCTGGCTTTTTTCATCCCGGGAATCGTCTACCTGGCTGACGCAGTCGGGACCCAAACCGAAACCGTCGTGGTTCGTGGTCTGTCAGTCGGCGTGGCTATGCGGCGGATGGTTGGTCGGGAACTGCTCTCCGGTCTGACAATCGGCGTCGTCTTAGCGGTGGTCGCCACCCCATTGATATGGTGGCGTTGGGGCGACGGGGACGTCGCGCTCTGTGTGGGGTTGTCGCTCTTCGCTGCCTGTTCCACATCCACGCTGGCCGCGATGCTGCTTCCTTGGCTGCTCGATGCCTTAGGGCAAGACCCAGCCTTTGGCAGCGGTCCCTTGGCTACGGTGATTCAAGACTTGTTGTCGATCTTAATTTTCTTGGCGATGGCGACCTGGCTGATCGGATGAAGGTGAAGGCAACCAAGACAAACGCCACACCGGTCGGTCCTCATCATCCGTGTGGGTGAGCACATACTGCTGGGTGACCCGGCATTGTGCCCCATCGCTCTACAAGCTCGGCGCTCTGAGACCAAGTGCCTGTCCAGAACACACTGCTGGGCCGCCTCTCGGCGTCGGGCCTTACTTGGCAGTTGCCCTCCTTCACCTCCCTGAGGAGACTATTGTCAGAGGTGAGCGATCCCTTTGAGATGTCTTCCACGAATCCCACACAGCCACCTCCTTGAACATGAGCCGGAATGTCCTCGCTGGGGGGAGTGACGGCTTTATACACGTTCAGGACGAGACTTCGTTGCAGAGCTATGCGTTGCGACGGCTTGCAGACCGGATTAATTTGGCGATGCCCTCGTGATCCACAACGGAGAAACGTTGCCCAAGGGGGAATTGGGCCTGATCCCGAGGTCGAAGAAAAAAGGAGTCTATAGGCGAGTCGAGCAAGATGATGAATCAGCGTGCGCGTGATTGTTCAAAGAACCTGGCCAGTTCGTCCACGACAAACCGAGGAAAAGCACGAGCCCGACCATTTTCAATCAGCGTCACACTGTTTCTTCTCGGAACCACGGTTCCGATCTGTGTCACTGGAATTCTAGCTGCTCGCAGCCGAACGAGCGTGCGTTTCTCGTAAGCTGGATCGACGCAGATGAGAAGCGCTCCTGAGGCGAGGATGCCAAGGGGACTGAGGTCGAAGTCAGAACAGAGACGGGCCGCCTCAGGAAGAATTTGTATGGCGTCGGCCTCGACCTTCAAACCAACGTTCGCTGCTTCGGCCAATTCGTACAGCGCCGAGCTGAGCCCTCCTTCCGTCGGGTCATGCATCGCGTGCACACCTCCGGCAGCCATGGCTACCTGAGCCTCTTTCAGCACACTCAGGCCAGGCTTGGTGAGATACCGCCGGCACTGATCGAGAAAACGCCTGCCATGGCGACGGCGGATCTCAACGGCTCGCTCACGGGCAAGGATCGAGACCCCTTCAATCGCGAGGCCCTTCGTGAGCAGCACGGCATCGCCCACGCGCGCACCCGCCGCCGTGACGATTGTGCCGGGTGCACATTCCCCAAGCAGACAGCCCACCACCACGGGACGCGTGACCGCGTCGGTGATTTCGCTGTGGCCACCGCACAACGTGACGTGGAGGCGACGGCAAGTCGCCTGAAGTTGCGCGAACAGGCGTGTGACAGAAGAGGTTGTGGCGGAACGAGGAGGCAGCAGTACCGTGGCCAAAAACCATCTGGGCGTCGCCCCCATCGTTGCCAGATCATTGGCATTGATCAGCAAGGCATAGGCGCCGATCTCGTCCGCGACAAGGGTGATGGGATCGGTCTTGGCGACAAGTACTCTGCTCCCGATACGAATCGCCGCCGCATCAAGCCCTATCCCTGCGCCGACCACGACACGCGAATCGCGGCTCTTCGCAAAACGTGCGAGGAGGTGACGGAGGAGATCGACAGGAACTTTTCCTAACGGCAACGATGATCCCGTCGCCCCGCTTCGGCTCGGTGACCACGTTTCACGATTCACACATGACGCGCTCAGTGATCAGCACACTCCATACCGGCCACGTGTCAGCGCTCTGCAAAAGGATTTCATGTGGGCGAAGGCCTGCCGGACTTCGCGCTGNNCCGATCTGGCTCGTGATCCAAACGGTCACGTCCTGCAGCCCGCGCACGTTCTTGTGGATGTTCTCAGCCAAGACCTGAGCCAGGACGTTATAAATCTTCCCCACATGGGCCATGGGATTCTTTCCCGCCGCCGCCTCGGCGCTGGCCGGACGCCGGAGTGAGATGATCCCGCAGACACGATTGCCTCGTCCGACTTCACCGGAATCACCCGCCTCCGCCGACGTCCCCAGCAGCGTCAGGTACGCACCGGCTTCGCCGGCGCCGGGCCGATCCAGCACGTTCAAGAATACCTGTGGGGAGAAGCCAGCCCCGCTCTTGCGTGTCACGAAATTCATCAGAACCCGTTCCACCAACGCCTTCCGTTTGAAGTATTGGGATTCGCTGCGGATCGACGGAGCTAAGAACGGCATCGCTACCGTTATATTGAGATCCCTCCCGTTTCGTACAGCGAGGACTTTCACGTCTTCGCCTGTGTCCGGAAATTCTTTCTTGAAGGAACGGCTGTTCAGAAATTGCTCGACCTGGAACACCAGGCGCTCCGTCGGCGTCAACGGGGCGTACCCGACGGTGGCGGAGGTGTCATTGGCTACGGCTTCCCGCGGCCGCTCCGCTACGGAGCGCAGTTCTTCCGACGCCGGCTTCAGTTCTACTTGGCATTCCAGATCCTTGAGGGGCTTGATGCGGGGCAAATACCGTTTGAACCATGTGTAGGCCGCTTGTTCGGCAATCTCCTTCACTGGGATGCGCTTGTTTTTCCATTCGAAGGTGGCTCGGTCTCCCATCACCAGCCGCATGGGAGTGAGAACAGACCCACCGCCGAATCGGCAGGCAACCTGGCCGGCCACCAACATCCCTTTGTCGGCATTGAAATGAAGGACGCGGCCGCAGGTCTTGAGGTA
>DKBD01000134.1:0-20540 GCA_002451055.1 Nitrospira sp. UBA6909
CGTGATCGTTTTTCCTTTCACGGCGAAGAGCTTGGCCATGCAGTCGAACACTCGCTTGGCCACGATCTCCGTATCAGACCGTGAGTTGATTCCCTCAAGCAGGCAGGTAAATTCGTCGCCTGCCAGGCGCGCCACGGTATCGACTTCCCTCATGCACTTCTTGAGTCGGTCAGCCGTTTCTTTGAGGATTTCGTCACAGCCATCCGTGCCAACCGTGTCGGCAAGATATGTAAATCGATCGAGCCCCAGCAACACCAACCCCACCTCTTGCTTCTTTCGCTTGGCGACCGCTAGGGCATGCACCAGGCGATCGTGGAACAAGCTTCGATTGGCCAACGCAGTCAAGGGATCGTACTGCGCCAGATACGACAGATGCTGTTCGGCTTGCCTGCGTTCGACTGCGTGCCGAACGGATCGCACCAGCTGTTCACCCGTCCACCGCCTCTTAATGATGACGTCCTGAATGCCTCGCTGGATCGCCTGCCGTTCTTTTCTGATGTCTGGTTGGTCCGTCAGCATCACGATCGGCATCCGGGCCAATGCGGCCTGAAGCAGATCCATCACGTTCAAGCCGTGCGTATCGATCAGATCCCCGTAGAGCAAAATAACGTCGAAGGACTCCCGACTCAGCCTGCGCAAGCCCGCGCTCAGTGTTTCGACATGAGCAATCTGGATATCTTTGTCTTCGGCAAGCATGTGACACACCGTGCGGGCGTCAACCTCGTTTACTTCAACCAAGAGAACTTTGATCACCGGCTTTTCTCGCTCGTCAACGGCTAAACATTGAACCGAAAATACACGATGTCCGCTTCTTTGACTACATAATCCTTGCCTTCAAGACGAAACAGCCCCTTCTCCTTCACCTTGGCCTCGGACCCGCAGGCCAACAAGTCATCGTAATGGTACACCTCGGCCCGGATGAAGCCTCGCTCCATATCCGAATGGATCTTGCCCGCCGCCTGCGGCGCCCTGGTTCCTCGCGGGATGGGCCACGCTCGAGACTCAGTTTCGCCGGCGGTGAAGAAGGTGATGAGGTTTAGCAAGGTGTACGCTTCGCGCGTGAGACGCACGAGGCCGGATTCCGTCAGGCCCAGTTCATTCAGGAAATCCGTCCGTTCGGCATCCGGCAACGTCGACAGTTCCGCTTCCAGCTGGCCGCAGAGGGTGACGACTCTGGCCCCGCGCTTCCCAGCGAAATCCCGCACGGTTTGCACCGTCGCTTCGTCGGCATTCTTCCCTTCTGAGACATTCGCCACAAACAGCACCGGCTTAGCGGCCAGGAGTTGGCACTCGTTCAGAATCAGACGTTCGTCCGACGTATAGGTCAGATTACCCAGCCACTCGCCCTTGTCGAGCAGCCCCATCAATTTCGTGATGAATTCGACTTCAAATCCGGCCTTTTTGTCACCGGCTCGAACTTTCTTTTCCGTTTTCTGCTTGCGCCGATCGAGCGTTTCCAAATCGGAGAGCATCAGTTCGGTTTCAATGATTTCGATATCGCGAAGCGGATTCACGGCACCATTGACGTGCACGACGTCGGTTCCCTGGAAACAGCGCACCACGTGCAGCAACGCATCCACCTCTCGGATATGACCCAAGAACTGGTTACCGAGTCCCTCGCCCTTGCTCGCGCCTTCGACGAGACCGGCGATGTCCCGGACTTCCAACGTGCTATACGTGGTTTTCTTGGACTTGAAAATATCGGTGAGCATGACGAGACGCGGATCGGGCACCAACGCGATGCCGGTATTCGGATCCACGGTCGCGAACGGATAATTCGCCGCCAACGCGCCCCCCCCGGTCAACGCGTTAAAGACTGTCGTCTTGCCGACGTTCGGGAGCCCGATCATGCCGCAACAAAGTCCCATAGATCTCCTCAGGGCTGAGTGCAAAGCGTTGAGTAGCGAGCGTGAATCGAGCCCTCTTTCTCAGCACTCAGTGCTTATTCTTCTGTTTGTTCACATTCACGCACGTTGAACTGATTCATAGCTGCCACATGACCTCGATGGATCAGACATTCCAGCGCATTGACCGCACGTTCCACACAAGGATCCAAGATTTGCCTCTCGTCGGCTGTAAAACGCTCGAGCACATAGTCGGCTGAATTCTGACCCGGTGCAGGACGGCCGATCCCGACCCTGACCCGAACAAACCGAGGCGTACCAAGCGCTTCGATCACTGACCTGATTCCATTGTGCCCTCCATGTCCTCCGGCAAGCTTGATCCTCAGCCGGCCCGGCTCCAGATCAAGATCGTCATGGATGACGATCAGATTATCAGGCGTCAGATTGAACTTACGGAGGAGGCCTTTGAGGGGAGGGCCGCTGAGGTTCATCCAATCGAGCAATCCTGCCAGCTCGACCAGCTCCGAACCGAGCCGGCCGGAGCCAAGCTGAGCAGTGCCGCGCGGCGCGAGACGTATGGACCACCTGGCGGCGGCCCGCTCGATGACCCACATGCCGACATTGTGGCGAGTGTGGAAGTAAACTTTGCCAGGGTTGCCCAATCCGACGAGGAGGTGCAACGTTACTTCTTCTTTTCAGCTTCCTTCTTTTCGCCGGCTTTCCCTTCTCCGGCGGTCGCCGCAGCTCCCGCCTTCGCCGCCTCAGCGCCGGGAGCGCCTTCACCCGCCTCTTTGCCTTTGGCCACAATTTCGGGTTCCGCCCCACCTACTCCACTGGTCAGGAGTGCCTCGAGCTTGGCGTCGGATATGGGTACTGCCACGCTGACGACCATCTGGTCAGGATCGTCCAAGAAACGGACTCCTTCGTGCGCCGTGATTTCTTTCACGTGGATACCGCTGCCGATCGTCAAGGGGGATGCATCTACTTCGATGTGGTCCGGCAGGACGGACGGGAGACATTCGACGTACACCTCGCGCATGTTGTGGTGCAAGACTCCGCCTTCCTTCACACCGGCCGGAATGCTGCCGATGACTTGGATTGGAATCTTCACCCGAATCGGCTTGCTCATGGAGACTTCAAAAAGATCCGCATGCAACAATGCCCCGCTCACGGGATCGACTTGATAATCGCGCAAGAGCGCCGTGCGGTTAGGCTTGGATTTCGCTCCTTCCAAGGTCAGTGAAATCAACGCGGAGCTGCCCGCGTGCGATTTCAATATTTTAACCAAATCGGTTGGAGTAACTGACAAGAGGATGGATTCGCCTTGGCCATACAACACCGCCGGGACTTTCCCGGCACGCCGCATAGACCGCGCGGCACCTTTACCGGCTTGTTCTCGGACCGTCACTGCTAAATCGAACTTCATGATGCTCCTTTATCTCCCCTGCCGGGCCAAAAGTCCAGTACGTAGGGGCCTAGGCAAAGAGTGAACTGACCGACTCGTCTTCATGAATACGCCTGATCGCTTCCCCCAAAAGAGGCGCCACTGACAATTGATGTATCTTGGGGCACACTTGCTCTTTTCCCCGCAGGGGAATCGTATTCGTGGTGACGACTTGACTAATACAAGATTTCTGCAATCGCTCCAATGCTGGGCCGGAGAGCACAGCGTGGGTGCAGGCTGTCCACACTTCGCGCGCCCCTTGATCGGCACAGGCCTGCGCACCCTGAACGATCGTGCCGGCCGTATCGATCATATCATCCAACAGCAGCACGCTCTTGTCCTTGATGTCGCCGATGATGTTCATCACCTGTGCCTGATTCGGGCCCTCACGCCGCTTGTCGATGATTGCCAGATTGGCCTGAATCCGCTTGGCGAAGGCACGGGCCCGCTCCACACCGCCTGCATCAGGCGACACGACCACAAGCTCGTCAACATTCGTTTTCTTGATATAGTCCAGCAGCACCGGCATCGCGTAGAGGTGATCCACCGGCACGTTGAAGAACCCCTGAATTTGTCCCGCATGGAGGTCCATCGTGAGCACCCGGTCGGCTCCGGCCGTTGTGATCAAGTCGGCCACCAGCTTGGCCGTAATGGGCACGCGAGGCTGATCTTTGCGATCCTGGCGGGCATATCCAAAGTAAGGGATGACGGCGGTAATGCGGTTCGCCGACGAGCGCTTGAGCGCATCGATGATGATGAGCAACTCCATCAACGAATCGTTGACGGGCTGGCAGCAGGACTGCACGACGAATACATCTGCACCGCGCACATTCTCGTCGATCTTGACACGAATCTCCCCATCACTGAACAAGGATACCGTCGCTTCGCCAAGCTTCTGTCCCAAATACTCGGAAATTTCCTGAGCGAGGGCAAGGTTGGCGTTGCCAGAGAAGATTTTCAATTCCCTGTTCATTGGAATTTCCCGAATCATGCGACCGCCGGTCGCAAATATCTGAATTCTCTAGTGGTTCTTCTTCGGCGAGCGTAGGTGGAACATTCAANNGTGGACTGTATCGGAAATATCGGGCTTCTGTCAACCAGTCCCTTTACACTGTGGAGCCCCACGGCTTGAGCCTACTCCGCAGCAGCAGCTTCGGCTGCGAAGGCTGAACAACCGTGTCTTCCTGCGTCGGCGGGCAAACCGCTCACGACAGACATTGCAACGGGCCCGATCCGGCAGCAGCAGCAAAGATCTTGAACCGGGTGTTGGTCAGAAAATCAGCAGTCGCGTGTCTGGCCTTTCCCTCATCGCGGAAAACACCGAAGACTGTGGCCCCACTACCGGACAACAGGGCCGCCTCGGCACCCAGCTCCAGGAGATCTTGTTTGATTCTTTGAAGTATCGGGTGAGTCTTAAAGACCGGTATTTCAAAGTCATTCTCGGTCGCCTCGAGAACCTGATCCCATGAAAGCTGACGGCCCCGCCCCAGCAATGNNTCTCCTCTCCCCGACACCACGGCGGATGGTGCGAAGAAAAAGAACGGCACATCGCTCCCCAGCTCTTGGCCGACTTCGACCATATCCGTCGCCGACCATCCCAGATCCAGCAAGTGGCTCAGCCCCACAATCGTCGCCGCTGCATCGCTGCTCCCTCCTCCTAATCCCGCTCCCATCGGGATTCGCTTGACAAGAACGATGTCCACTCCAATTTTCCGGCCGGAACGGCGAAGCACAACCTCAGCAGCACGATACACCAGGTTTGTCTGGTCGGTGCTCAAGGAAGGTTCGTCGCATTGCAGCCTGATCCCGACATGATCTCGATTGAGCCGAATCGCGACCTCATCTTCCAGCCCGACGGTCTGCATCAAAGACCAGAGATTGTGAAACCCATCCGCACGACGATCGAGAACGCGGAGCACGAGATTGATTTTAGCGGGAGCGAGAACGGTAATCGCTGCGGAGGAGGCAGAAACCGATTCTGGAAAGCGCTTAGTCACGACCCCCTTTTATAGCATACTTCTCGAGCCGATACCGGAACGATCTCGTGTTAAGTCGGAGCAGCCGGGCGGCTTTCTTCTTGACCCATTTCGACCGCTCAAGCGCCTTGAGCAGTAAGTCCTTTTCGATGCCGTTGACGATTCCTTCGAGGTCCAGTCCCTCATCCGTCAATTCTAGCGGAATTCCCTGCTGTATTTGAGGGGCGACTGATCGATGTAACCAGCCTTGCACATCAGCATCAGTCACGGTTCCTCCGGTCGAAAACGCGACGACACGCTCGATCACATTTTCCAATTCGCGGACATTCCCCCGCCATTCATGCCCCAGCAGCACCCGCATGGCCTCGGGGCTCAACACCGGCACGAGCTTCCCGCTCTCTTTCGAAAAACACTCGAGAAAATGATCGACCAACAACGGAATATCGCCGGTACGCAACCGCAACGGAGGGAGCCGGATGGGAATGACATCCAGCCGATAATAGAGGTCTTCCCGGAATGACCCGTCGGCAATGGCCTTTTCTAGGTTCTTATTCGTCGCAGCCACGATTCGCACATCCACCTTGATGTCCTGATTGCCCCCCACCCGACGGAATTCACGTTCCTGAATGACCCGCAACAGTTTCACTTGGATCGAGGGCGTCGTATCACCGATCTCGTCGAGGAAGATGGTCCCGCCGTTTGCCACTTCGAACAATCCGGCCTTATTCGACACCGCGCCGGTGAACGAGCCCTTCATGTGGCCGAAAAGTTCGCTTTCCAAGAGCGTCTCGGGGACCGCACTGCAATTCACAGCCACGAACGGCATACAACTCCTCGCGCTGTTGTAGTGAATTGCGCGCGCCACCAGTTCTTTGCCCGTTCCGCTTTCACCGCAGATCAAAACATTGCTCTTCGAGTCAGCTACTTTCCGCACAACGTCGAACACCTTCTGCATGGCCTCGCTCTGACCCACCAATTGCGCAAACGACGACTGCCTCGCCATTTCACGCTTTAACAGCATGTTCTCGGTCGTCAGGCGCCGTTTCTCCAGCGCATTCCGGATGATCAGCTGCACCTCATCGACCTGGAACGGCTTCGTCAGATAATCGTAGGCGCCTTGTTTCATCGCCTCCACAGCGGAATCGGCGGTGGCGAATGCCGTGATCACCAGCACGACCGTTTCGGGCGAAGCCGATTTGGCAGCCTTGAGCACCTCCATACCGTCGACTTTCGGCATTCGCAAATCGGTAATCACCAAATCGAAGATTTCCTTCGTCAAGAGTTCGACGGCTTCTTCGCCGTCGGCCACGCTGGTGACGGCATACCCGGTCCGCTTGAGCATGATGCTCAACACCTCCCGCAAACTCTGCTCATCGTCGACGACTAGGATCTTTTCCACGGCTCCCTACCTTCATGCCACAGGCGCACCCCGGCATCCGCCGGACACGGCAAGCACACGACAAATCGCGTGCCCTGGCTCTCCCGGCTCTCTACCTTGATCCATCCCCCGTGTAGATCGACGATGCGATGCACGGCCGCAAGCCCCAATCCAGACCCATGACTTTTCGTGGTGAAGAAAGGGAGGAAAATTTTATCAAGATTCTTCTTAGGAATGCCTTCCCCTGTATCCTGAAATGAAATTTCAACGACATCCGCCTTGCGTCCGACGGCGTTGACCTTCCGGCGCCCTGTTGCGATGGTAAGCTGGCCGCCGCACGGCATGGCATCGAACGCATTGCTCGCAAGGTTCCAAAAGACTTGCTTCATTTGATCCTCATCGACTTGTCCGGGCAATGTCCCGTCGACCAAGCACGTTTCGATGCTGATGTTCGTCCTCGTCCGCGCTTCATGTTGTACCAGATCCAGAGTCTCAGCAAGGACTTTGTTCAAATCGAACTCCGCCAAATTCAATGCGGGCGGCCGCGCGTATTGGAGAAATTCCGTGATGATGGTGTCCAATCTCGTGGCCTCGCGGATTGCAATGTCCATCAAGTGCTGGCTGGTTTCATCCGCTGGAAGATCTTTCCGAAGCATCTGCATGGCTCCAGCGAGCGCCCCGAGAGGGTTTCGGATCTCATGCGCCATTCCCGCCGACATCTCTCCGAGGGTCGCCAACCACTCTTTCCGCCTCATTCCCTCTTCCAGATCCCGAATTTGGGTAAGATCCTTGAAGACTCCGACCAGGCCCGTCCCTTCCCCCTGTTCCTGCAGCGGCGCAAGCGTCATCCCGAGAATCAGACGATTGCCGTCCGCGCGCTTGCACTCGACTTCGAATCTCCCGTTGACCGACATATCGAGCACGTGTTCGTCTTCCTGTGAGGGGGGATGCCAATTGAACACTTCCCTCCAAAGACGTCCACCCACCTGTTCAAAACCGTACCCCGTCGTCTCTTGTGCCGCAGGATTGAACGAGGTAATCCCCCCCCCTTCATCGGTCGTAAAGACGCCGCTACTGATGCTATGGACGATGTTTTCATGGAAAGCCCTGAGACGGCTCAATCCTTGTTCTTTTTCGCGAAGCGATTGGTCCGCCCGCTGGAGCTGATCCGCCAACGCCCCACTGAGAAATCCGACGACCAGAAAAGCCAACCCATAGACGCCGAAGGCCTGGAGGGACTCGGCGGCGCTGAGCCGAGTCCGTGGCAGCCATTCCCATGCTTCGGCCAGCCCGTAGAGCTGAACGTTGGTGAGCGCTCCAAAAAGAATAATGGAGAGGCTCGCCGTCAGGAGCCCCACGCGGCGGCGGGGAACCAGGCTTGCTATGGTCACACTGATGACGTACAGGACCGCAAACGGGCTTTCGATTCCTCCAGTTCTTGCGATCAACACCGTTTCAAGCAAGAAATCAACGGCGATCTGAGCCCATGCAAATTGGACCAGCGCCTCGGAACTCGTGATGACCCGAAGAACAGCCACATAAGGAATCGTGACGATGTACGTAAAAACAATGAGTGCATAAAATGTTTGGGCCTGTTCGCCCTTTGGGACATGGAACGTGATGGAGAGTCCTAGCAGGAGGGTGACGATGACGACACGCACCCCCATCAACCAGTAGATTCTGGTCTTAATATCTCCCATGAGGCTAACCCTCGATGCACGGAGAGTCGCTGGGTTCTCGTAGTCGGTAAGTTCCGTCTATCTGGAGGCTGCTCAGACTATAAGGAGATGAGGTGAAATCAGGGGGACACCTCTCACATACCGATGCTGATTCCATTGGGATCTATCGGAGCATTATGCGCCACGTTACTCACGGCACGGCGAGCGATTTAATCTCTCGATCGCTTACCCGATAGCACTTGCCATGGTAAATATGGGCAAGTACATTGCGACCACGATGAATCCTACCGTGATGCCGAGAAACACCATCATCATAGGCTCCAAGAGCGCCGTGAGGTTCGTCACCGCCTCATCGACCTCGTCCTCATAAAAGTCGGCTATTTTCCCCAGCATGGTGTCCAAGGCGCCCGTTGACTCTCCAACCGCGATCATGTGCGTCACCATCTTGGGAAAGGTCTCGCTCTTGGCGAGCGGATCGGAAATCGTCCTTCCACCGCTGATGCTGACCTTCGCTTCCAGCAGGGCACCTTCGACCACCTTGTTCCCAGCGGTCTTTGCGCAGATCGTCAATGCCTCCAGCAGCGGCACGCCGCTGGCCAAGAGCGTTCCAAGGGTTCGGGTAAACTTCGCCACTGACGCCTTCCGGATCAAGTCTCCGAACACCGGCAGCTTCAACAACAACTTATCGATGGCCAACCTCCCTTGGGAAGTTGCATAGTATTTTTTCACCCCGACCACAGTCCCGACAATCACCCCCAAGAGGATAAACCAATAGCTTTGCAGGAAATTGCTCATGTCAATCACGAGCTGCGTCGGCGCCGGAAGCGCCATTTTCCCGCCGGACATCTCCTTAAACATCTTTTCAAAGACGGGAATGACCCAGATCATGAGGACTGTGATCACAATGGCGGCAATGCCGATGATGGCGGAGGGATACACCATGGCACTTTTGATCTGTCCCTTCAACTTCATGGCTTTTTCGATGTGTTTGGACAGGCGGCTCATGATGGTGTCCAACAACCCCCCAACTTCCCCTGCATGCACCATATTCACATACAAATCATCGAATATTTTCGGATGTTTGCGGAGTGCATCGGAAAATGTCGAGCCCCCTTCTACCTGCACTTTGATTTCGCCCACCGACTTTTTCAGTACGGCGTTTTCAGACTGGGTCGAAAGAATTTCGAGACACTGGATCAAGGGCAACCCGGCATTGATCATGGTGCCGAATTGTCGCGTGAAGACGACGAGATCCTTTTCGCTGAGCCCGCTTCCAAGGCTGAATGAGAAACCTTGTTTGTCTCCCTTCTCCTGAAGGCTCGTCACCACAAGGCTTTGCTTGCGCAACAACTCAACGGCTTCATCGCGCGACTTGGCTACCAGTTCGCCTTTTTTGACCGTTCCGGATTTATTGCGTCCAACGTACGCAAACATGGCCATAATTCTATTCGTCCCCTTTCGGCTCCACGAGCCGGCCCAATCCAGGAATAGACTATGAAGAGAGTCTACTGGGGCATCGAGAACCTGTCAAAATATTTACATTATTTGCCGGGCGGCGTCCGGCTATTGTGTAGCGAGGGCTTGTTATTTCGGTGGAATGGAGAGGTTCGTATGCTTATATCCTCGATACAGATAATGGAAGCCTGAGGTAAGAGTGAACCCAACCACCGTGACCAACAGAGGATTGAGCATGGAGAGACCCAGGTCGAGCCAGGTCAGGAAGACAACCAGAAAGACGTAGCTCAACTGCAGCACGGTCGTCCCTTTTCCCCAAATCGTAGGTGTGACGTCGATTTGTGTGCCGGTGAGATGCGTCACCGCAGTGCCCAGCAGGAGAATCACATCGCGACTCACAACCAAGATGACCAGCCACAACGGGATGAGGTGAAGTGACGCGAGAGAGAGGAACCCAGACGTCAAAAGCAATTTGTCCGCAAGAGGGTCCAAGAACATTCCCAACCTCGTCTGCTGATTCCACCTGCGCGCAATGAGGCCGTCGATTGCATCAGTGAGTCCGGCCAGGAGAAGGGTCAGCAAGGCAAACCCATAGGCGCCGTACGTCATACACCCGATGTAGACAGGGATCAGCAGGATACGCAGAATCGTCAGGCTGTTGGGGATATTCATGGGAAAGGAGTTCGGATCCAGCCTCCGACGTGCAAAGGAACGGCATCATAGTAATCAAGGACCGTCTTGTCAACGCAGTTGCAGTCGTGGAAGAAGCCCCCTATAATTCGTCCCCCGTGAGCGACAATATGGAACTTCGGAGGAGTGAATGAGTACGTTGCCGCTAACCTTCCGGAAGGAAGGGCTCGTCGAGAAACACCAGATTGAAGGCGTCGATCCAAGCGATCGATATTTTAACCGTGCCGTCCTCGTGAATCGGTTTGCGTCCGGATACACGGCAAAGGTCACGTACGAAGCCCTCGCGGTCGAGAGTGGATCCCATTCCACTATCGCTAGCGCGGTACGAGAACTGGTTGAAAAACTTCAGGAGTTCGGATTCACGCGGTTGAGAACCAGACCCAATTTTAGAGGGACCCGGTATCTTGCGGAAAAAGAAACCTGGATTGACTACGCCGACCGGCCTTAGCTGCGTCCACATTCCTGATACACAAGATCATGGATCAGTGGGCGAAATGCCTTAATCCCATCATTCCTTCTCGTAGGATGCACACGATTCGAGAGTAAGACCACTTCCAACTCGCAGACCGGATCGATCCAGACAGAGGTCCCGGTATACCCAAGATGGCCGAACGATCGGTTTGAAAAGTGTCGCCCTGACGAAGAAGGAGGCGATGGGGTATCCCATCCCAACGCCCAGCTGGATTCGGATCCTCCGTTTTGTCGTTTCGAAAAGTCTTGCACGACATCGGGAAGAAGCATCGAATGTCTATGGTGGTAGGCCGCCAGCCAGGCTCCCGTAACGGCAAGGACCGCCTCGGCGGTCCCGAACAACCCCGCATGCCCCGCCACCCCTCCGAGTGCTGCGGCATTCTCGTCATGGACCTCACCGCGTAAAAGACGTCTCCTCCAGGGATCCCACTCGGTGGGTGCGATCAGCCCGCTCATCGAAGACGTTTGGCCCGAACTTCCTTGATCCATTGGAAAATAACACAATGGATCTGCCTTCGTCGGTTGGACGACATGCTCCTGGACGAACCGATCGAGCCGCATGCCGCTCAAGCGTTCAATCACCGCTCCAAGCAACATAAACCCCAGATCACTATACAGGCTCCGCTCGCCTCTGGGATACATCAAGGCTTCCCGTCTGATCAATTGCAGCACCTGCGCGATGGCACGCGATCGATCTTCCTGCGACGATGGAAGCACGGCATTCGAACTGAGCTGTTCATAGAATCCGCGCCAGCCCGGAAGGCCTGAACTGTGGGTTAATAATTGCCGGAGGGTTGCAGGCCCGACTGCCGCACCCTCCAATTCCGGCAGCATCGAGTCGATTGGATCATCGAGCGCACATCGGCCGGCTTGGANNACGGCTTGATCCATTGCGGCTCGCAGTGACGGAGGAACCGGCATGATCGTCACTCGCTCGAGCGAAAATCAGAACCTGCACACGAGGGAAGACAACCCCGCGAACTCAGCGCGCAGGGCTTGATTCTCCCTGAATTTTGACCTCGGATCCAATGTCGTTATCCTGATAGGCTTCACTTGTCTCGACGTCCAACATCCGCTCGAAGGTATGAAGCGTCGCGCGCATCCGTTCGACCATCAGCAGCCGTTGTTTCTGCAACA
Source organism: Nitrospira sp. UBA6909 (assembly GCA_002451055.1). GTDB lineage: Bacteria > Nitrospirota > Nitrospiria > Nitrospirales > Nitrospiraceae > Nitrospira_D. Next base: position 12,075 of record DKBD01000134.1, read on the forward strand.
GTGACAGATCGCGTTGCGTGTCGGCTAGTTCGATCCTGGCCTGCCTGAACAATTCTCCGGCTTTCAATTCCGCCTCTTTGACGATCAACTCCGCATCGCGATGCGCGCTTCGTTTGACATCGTCGGCCAACGACTGCGCCGAAACCAACGTGTTCGACAACGTCATTTCTGTCCGTTTCAACTCTGCAACTTGCTGTTCCAACGACGTTATGCGCTCGCGCAACCCTGCGTTGTCGCGGTTTAACGATTCCACGGTTTGCGCCACTTCTTCCAGAAAGCGGTTGACCTCTTCCGGATCATAGCCGCGGAGCTTGACGCGAAAGACCATCTGTTGAATATCAAGCGGTGTAAGTTTCATAGCATCCCCCATCAATTCGATCAATTCATCCGCATCGCCAAGTCCTTAAGCGACTGTACCACCGCGATCTGTGCGAATGTAATGGCCACAATGGCAATAAGCGGCGACAAATCCAGACCCATTCGCCAGCCAAGCCGGCGACGGATCGGGGACAGAACCGGCTCCGTTGCCCGATCAAGGAACTGGACGATCGGGTTCCACGGGTCAGGATTCACCCATGAGATGAGCGCCCTCGCGATGATGATCCACATATAAAACCACAATGCGTAATCGAGCACCGTAGCGATTCCCAACAGCACGTTGCCCAGCATAAACATCAGTGCCCCAACTCCTGCGACCGTTTCGTCGCCGCTTCGACAGCCTCGATGAGTGCCGCCCGCAACCCACCCTGCTCCAAGCAGTGCAACCCCGTGATCGTGGTACCTCCTGGAGAAGCGACTCGGTCTTTCAGGCAGGCGGGGTGCTGCCCGGTTTCCAGCACCATGCGCGCCGCACCTAGGACGGTCTGCGCGGCGAGCACTCCGGCGACATCCCGGGGCAATCCCATTTTCACCCCACCATCGATGAGTGCTTCGATAGCGAGAAACACATATGCGGGTCCGCTTCCACTGAGACCGGTCACGGCATCCATCAACCGCTCCTCGACAGGCACGACCTTGCCGACCGCCTCGAAGATCCGACGCACACCAGCGACGTCTTGTTCCTGTACACCGGCATCGATGGCCAATGCCGTCACTCCTTCCTGCACCAATGCCGGCGTGTTGGGCATGGCCCGAATGACACGGGTTCGCCGGCCGCAAGCTTCCGTAACTCGACTGATCGGCACACCAGCAACAATCGAGACGACGAGGCTCTTCGTCAATTCGTCGGCGATCTCCTTGAGTACCTCATTGAGCACCTGCGGCTTCACAGCCAACACCACAAGATCCCCCCACGCCGCGACCTCGCGGTTCGACTCACCGACCTGAATGCCGAATTGTTTCTTGAGGTGATCGCGCCGTCCGGCAGCCGGATCGGCAGCTCGAATACCGTCGGGTCCACAGAGCTTGGCCGAAAGCATCCCCCCGATCAGCGCTTCGGCCATCTGGCCGCCGCCCACAAACGCAACTTTATGCATCAACAACGGGTTAGCCATGGCGGGCTCCAAAGATGGCAGAACCGACTCGTACGAGCGTCGCCCCTTCTTGGATCGCCACGTCGTAATCATTCGACATGCCCATCGACAGCTCCCCCATCGCCACACCGGGAATGTTCCGTTCGGCAATGGCCCCTGCCAATTCCCGTAGCCGCCTAAAATATGTCCTGGCCGACTCGGCCTCATCGGTCGGAGGGGGAATGGTCATCAAGCCTTTGATCCGAATATGTGTGAGCGCCCCCATCGTCGACACCGCGGAAGCGAGATCATCGGAGTGAAAACCGGCTTTGGTCGACTCGCCGCCGATATTCACCTCCAGCAGAATGTCCTGCAGGAGGCCGGCTTCCCCGGCCCGCCGATCGATTTCCTGCGCAAGCCCTAGGCTATCGACAGAATGAATCATGTCGAAGAGGCCGACCACTGATCGTACTTTCCGCCGTTGAAGCTGTCCGATAAAATGCCATCTTACAGGCTCGTGCGCAAGCTCCTTGACCTTGGAAAGCGCTTCCTGTACCCGATTTTCTCCGAGGATCGACAATCCCGCGGCGATGCCCTCCCGAATCCGATCAACTGTCACGGTCTTCGTAGCAGCCACCAGTCTGACGCTATCCGGACGCCTCCCGGCTTTCTCTGTTGCCGCCTGGATTGCCGACAGCACCGAGTGAACCCGCTGGGTTATCGTCTCTGTGCCGGGCGGTTCCATCGTCCCAAGAAGGCCTCAACAATCACGACTGCTCCTGTCGGCGGACCGTACCCATTCTAACGGAAGGACCGTGCGATTGGCAGAGTTTCCCGCTCAGCCTTTACAAGGGGGAAAGGCCGATGGCGCTGACCATCGTGCCGATCACTTTTCTCTCCCGTCGATAGGAAAAAAACAGATCCTCGTGACAAATCGTGCATAAATTAACGGATGAAATGGAGTCCGGACAAGCACCGGCGGCCTGCGCCTGTTCCCTGACAAGCGACTTCAGATCGAGATGTCCTTTCCCGCCGCGCTGGCCTCGCACCACTTTCTCGGCATCGGGACAGGCCTGGTGCAGCTTGTCCAGAACCGGTCCATCCACCTCATAGCAACACACCCCGGCAGACGGGCCGATGCTGACCCGCAGATGCTCCGGCACAGAACCGAATCGTGACTGCATCAACGCCATGGTTTTTTGTACAATGCCTGCGACCGCGCCGCGCCACCCGGCATGCACGGCGGCGACAACCTTTTGTTTGGGATCATGCATCAAAATGGGAACACAGTCCGCCGTCCGCACCGCCACCATGACTCCCGGTTGATCAGTCACCAACGCATCCCAGCCGTCTAAAAATCGGTCGGATTGCGTCAAGGCGCGATCCACCACAAGCGCATCGGTGCCGTGCACCTGTTTCACGGAAAGCATCCACGAACACCCCGTCCCCCCTTTGATGCTCTGAGCCGGAGCAGAAGCAGGAACGCCGATTTCAAAGGTAAAACTTGCCGAATGCCGGCGAGTTCCAAAAAAGTGGTACACTCCGTTCTCTGCAGAGGCAAAAGCCGGCACGGTAATGACCGGAGCGTTCACGACAGACCTCTCCCTTGGAAATCGAGATTCATCATGTGACCGAACCGGTCAATCGGCCTGTTTCCGAAGAAATGTAGGCACGTCCCATTCGTCTTCCGTTGCCAGAGCGGCCCGGTCTATGGATTCGCGAGATTCGTTCATCCGGCGGAGGAACGTTGGGCGATCGAGATCCTTCATCTCCCGATCAGTCGGAACGGCCGCTCCTACTCCGGCCAGCAGCGCTTGTGTCGGTTTCAATGCAGATCGAGCCATCGTGCGATCCGCTGCGCTCTGGGGCGTCGCCAGATCGGCCTCCACTTCAAATCCGGTTGCGATGACGGTCACGACCAGATCTTCTCCCATATCGGGGTTGATCACTTGGCCCACAATAATGTTGGCTTCGGCATCGGCCGTCTGCTGAATGATGGAGGCAGCCTCCTCAACCTCATGGAGCGACATACTGGGTCCACCGGTAATGTTCAGGAGAACACCGCGCGCGCCTTCCACACTGCCTTCCTCCAAGAGCGGACTGCAAATGGCCTTTTGAGCCGCTTCTATCGCCCGATTCGGTCCGCATGAAACACCCATACCCATCACGGCCCTTCCCGTATGAGACATCACGGTCTTCACGTCCGCGAAATCCACGTTGACATGTCCTGTCGTCGTGATGACGTCGGCGATACCTTGAATGGCTTGTCGCAACACATCATCGGCAACCTTGAAGGCGTCAAGGAGGGGCGTCGATTTGTCGACGATTCCCAAAAGCCTCTGGTTCGGAATGACAAGCAGCGTATCGACATGCCGGCGCATATCGCGGATGCCTTCTTCCGCATGTTTATTTCGCCGTTGCCCTTCGTATTTGAAAGGCTTCGTCACCACACCTACCGTAAGAATCCCCATTTCACGGGCAACGCTGGCGACGATCGGAGCGGCTCCGGTGCCGGTCCCACCACCCATTCCAGCCGTCACAAAGACCATATCTGCGCCTTCGAGGCACTCGCGGATGTGATCTTTGCTTTCCAGCGCGGCCTCTTTGCCGATCTCTGGCTTTGCCCCCGCACCCAGCCCGCGGGTCCGCTCCGGTCCCAGTTGTATCTTGAAGGGTGCCATCGATCGATCGAGCGCCTGGAGATCCGTGTTGCTTGCAATAAAATCCACCCGCGCCAACCCGGCCGCGATCATCGTATTAATCGCATTGCACCCGGCGCCGCCGATTCCGATGACCTTGATACGGACCGGCAACAACACATCCTCCTGGAATGAAAACATGGGACACCTCCTCACCTTTCCCCGCGCGGCAACGGCCTCTGGGACGCGAGGACTCTCGGTTAAAACACTTCCAGCACCCGCCTCGTCCACCCGATCATTTTGGACCAAGCTCCTCCATGGCGAAGCCCGGCCGTCTCCAATTCGTCTGCATGCCGTCTGGCATGCAGCAACAGCCCCACCCCCGTTGCGTGGCCGGGATGGCTGACGATATCTCGGAGCCCCACGACGCCGGAAGGCAAGCCTCGTCGAGCGGGCAGGTTGAGCACTTTTTCAGCGGCATCCGGCATCCCCTCCAGCAGTGACGTTCCGCCGGTAATCACAACACCTGCTCCCAGCATGCCCTCGTAGCCGGCGCGGACCATCTCTCTCCGTACGAGATCAAACATTTCTTCGACACGGGGCTCCAAAATCTCGGCAATGTCGCGGCGCGAGAAGATTCGAGCTGGGCGGTCTCCGACCGACGGCACTTCGACGGCCTGATGCCCGATGGCCAGTTCGGTTCGCGCCGTGCCGTACTGCGTCTTGATCTTTTCCGCCTCAGTTTGCGTGGTGAGAAGACCGATTGCCAAATCCTTCGTCAAGTTCTGCCCCCCGATGGGCAAGACAGCGGAATGCCGGATGCTGCCGTCGAGAAAGATGGCCAGATCCGTGGTGCCCCCCCCCAGATCCACCATGACCACACCCAATTCGCGCTCTTCTTGACTCAACACCGCTTCGCTGGAAGCCAGCGGCTGAAGAATGATATCCACGACGTCGAGTCCGGCTCGATTGACGCTCTTGATAATGTTCTGCGCGGATGTCACGGCGCCCGTGATCACATGCACATTCACTTCGAGACGGTTGCCCGACAAGCCCAGCGGTTCGCGCACGCCTTCCTGCCCGTCCACCATGAACTCTCGCGGAAGCACATGAAGGATCCGGCGCTCCTGTGGAATAACGGCCAACGTGCGCGCGCTCTCAATTGCTCGATGGATATCTTCGCGCGTAACCTCGGCTCGCTTGAGCGCCACCACGCCCTTGCAATTTTCGGCCGATATATGACTGCCCGCGATGCCGGTATAGACCGAGTTGATCTGCACCGCTGCCATCAATTCCGCCTCTTCGACGGCCTTCTTGATCGATTCGACGGTGCTCTCGATATCGACGACGACGCCTTTGCGCAACCCGCGCGAGGGGCTTGATCCGACGCCGATGACGCTCAACGCTCCCGCATCGGTGACCTCCGCCACGATTGCGCAAATCTTGGTCGTACCGATATCGAGCCCGACGAGGATTTGATCTCGCTTCGGCATCGCGATCACCCCCTTTCCCGCACGACGACTCGATTCTTGAACCGGAGGTCCACGTCGTTGGCGATATCGCCATACCCGTCGAAATCCACCGTCTTCACTGCCGACTTGACTTGCTGGAACCGGCTCCACTGATGACCGACAGGTCCTTCGCCGAAGTGGAACCGCACGCCTCGAACAGAAGCGACGAGATTGCTGGGATTCTCCGCATGGACTTGTAAACGCCCCTCATAGGTTTTCCCCACAAGGTTCGCCAACTCGATTCCGGACACGATCGCCCGCCGCACAACCTCATCGCCCCGCAACAATGCTCTGGGATCGACGCCCGTCACCATGGGCAAGGAGTGATCATCCGCTTGGGAGAGTGGTGCCAACACATGGCCTTCTCCATCGCTGAGAAAATTCTGCGAACCCGCCCGAACAACTGCTGCAGGAGTGCGTTCTACCACGGAGATGTGCAACTCGTGAAAGGGCACGCGGGCTACCTCCGCTTCCTTGATCCAGGGGTGAGACTCCACCCGTTCCTTGATCCCCGACGATACGATAAGGTACAGCGGAGTGCCCGGCTTCAGCTTGACGAGATCGACCACCTCCTGTTTGTCGACATGGCGCACGCCTTCCACGGTCACCTCTTTGATTTCGAGCAACCGTTCAAAGAACGGCCCAGCGTGTCGCACGCCCATCGCGATGGTCCACCCGATCAGAGCCATACCGATAATCATGATGCTCCGTCGCACGAAGGCGATCCGCCTGACAGCAGTCCTGGCGCGCTTGGCTGCTATGCGCCGGCTCAACGATTCCATCACGCGTGGGCCTTTCCACTGATTCTGTCTTGGCCCCACAGAATAGGATCGTCGCCGTTTCCGAAACAGACCCATTACGCTGATTCCCTTTCCGTCGTCTGTAGGATCCGTCCGGCTCGATCGAGCGCCGACTGGAGAATCCATTCGACTAACCGATCGTAATCGATCCCTGCCTCCGCTGCCGCCATCGGCAACAAACTCGTTTCTGTCATACCCGGTACGGTATTGATTTCGAGCACATACGGGCGGCCCTTCGGCGTGATCCGAAAATCGACACGCGCTGCACCTTCGCATCCCAAGACTTGGAACGCCCGACGCCCAAGGCCCTCGATCTGTCTCAACATCTTGGCCGGCAATGGAGCCGGGCAAAGATATTGGGTCTTACCTTTCTGGTACTTCGCCGTAAAATCATAAAAGCCGTCTGGCACGACGATTTCGATGGCCGGAAGGGCCTTCAACATCCCCGTCGGATCGCCAAGCACGGCAACCGTGACTTCATGTCCAGGAATAAAGGCTTCGACCATGGCATCGGAATCATACTGATGCGCCAGAGCCAGCGCGTTCTTCCACTGTGTGGCTCGTCGTACGATCGTGACACCGATCGTGGAGCCCTGTGAGGCCGGCTTGACAACAACCGGCAGCTTCAATTTCCCCTCCTTCAGAACCTTCGCTAGTGACGGCGCATTGCCCCGCTGAACGACAGACCCCGACGGAACCGGAATATCATGTGCAGCCAGCAACGTTTTCGCCACGACTTTGTGCATGCTGACCGCGCTCGCCTGCACACCAGACCCCGTGTACGGCATGCCGATCGTCTCCAGAAAGCCTTGGATCGTACCGTCTTCACCACCCGGTCCGTGCAGCGCGAGAAACGCAATGGCAACCTTCTGATCCTTCAACTCTTGAGGCAGCCGGTCGCTCACATCGATGGACACGACATCATACCCACGGCGGACCAACGACTGATAGACAGCCAGTCCGGTGCGGAGCGACACATCTCGCTCAGATGAGCGCCCTCCCATAAGTACCCCGATCCTCGCATCTGTTAGACGGTCTGTTTGTCCCACGATCGTTTCAACCCATCCCTTACCCGTGACACACAGCTTCTTCGGCTATGGTCACGTATCACCCTTGATCCTATTTCTAGGCTTGGCCGACAAGTTTCAGCTCCAGCTCCAACTTTACACCGGTTTTCCGAAAGACTTGTCCCTTGACCTTCTTGATAAGCGTCAGGACCTCCTTGGCACTGGCCCCACCTCGGTTCACGATAAAGTTGGCGTGTTTGTTGGATACCTCTGCANNTAGCGCAGATAGTCCTTCACCACCTTTTCAAGGTCGGATCGCACGCCAGGTTTGAGTTGGAGCCACACTCCGACCACAATGCCGGCCGGAAGTTTTGCCCGCCGATAACTGAATTCGATTTCATCCGCCGGGCAGTCGATCAGGGCGCCGGTCGGCGTCACAATGCGGACCGCCTTCACCGAATCCTTCATTTCTCCAAGCCTTGTGCCGGCGTTCATCACCACGCACCCCGCCACCGTTCCAGGAATCCCCGCTGCCCATTCCAATCCCGCCAACGACCGGCGGATGGCATAGCCGATAAGCGTCGGCATCCCCACTCCCCCTTCCGCATAGAGGACCGATCCCGGCTCCGCTCTGATTGTGCGCAATTTCTCCAGGCTGGCCACCACACCTCGGATGCCCTTGTCTCGGACAAGGAGGTTGGTGCCGCCAAGCACAAAGATAGGCAGTTTCTGCGCGCGAGCCTGTCTGACCAGGCGGATGAGATTCTCCACGTCGGCTGGCTCCACAAGAACATCAGCAGGCCCTCCGATCCGAAACGACGTATATTCTTTGAGTGGCGCATTGAAGCGCACAGTCCCTTTGAGTCCGGCGACCGCTGCCCGCACTCGATCCTGGCGATCTGCCCCACCGCTTGATGTGACACTCGTGTCCCCTCTCCGGGCCATGACTACGACGCCGACTCGAGCCGAGCCAGGATGCCAGTCCCTGTCTTCCAGATATCACCCGCGCCGAGCGTCAGCACGAGATCGCCCTCTTTGAGATGCGGCAACACCTCATC
>DKBD01000134.1:20580-24858 GCA_002451055.1 Nitrospira sp. UBA6909
GCCCGATCGAAGGCATGTGCAAAATCCTCAAAGCAATCGCGCGTGCGGGTGTACCGATGCGGCTGAAAGAGAACGACGAGCCGCCGATCCCAGCCCTGCTTCGCAGCCGCCAGAGTCGCTTGGATCTCCGTGGGATGATGGCCGTAGTCGTCGACGACCATGATGCCGCCGGTTTCACCCCGCAGATGGAACCGCCGTTCGACCCCCGTGTANNGAGACATTGTGAATCCCCGGCACCGCCAACCTGAACGGGCCGAGATTCTTCCCCCGAAAGTGGACACGAAATTCGGCGCCCCATTGTTTCAGGCTAATGTCCGTCGCCGTGAAATCCGGCGTGACCCCTTCTCGTGTATGAAGCCCGTAGGTCTGATAGCGCTTGACAATGCGAGGGAACAACCCGCTGAGGCGCTCATCATCGGCGCACAACACCGCNNCTGATACGCTCCATCGATCCATAATGATCCAGATGCTCGCGATCCAGATTGGTAACCGTCACGATGGTTGGCGAGAGCCGCAGGAACGATCCGTCGCTTTCGTCCGCTTCTGCCACCAGCAAGTCACTCCGACCGAGCCTCGCATGGCTCCCCAGCGCATTGACTTTCCCGCCGATCACCATCGTGGGGTCGAGCCCGCCCTGGGCCAGCACATTCGCCACCATCGACGTCGTCGTGGTTTTTCCATGTGCTCCCGCAATCGCAACGCCGAATTTCAGACGCATGAGCTCCGCGAGCATTTCGGCCCGAGGAATCACAGGAATCTGCTTAGCTTTCGCCGCCATGACTTCTGGGTTTTCCGCCGCCACGGCGGAGGAAACGACCACGACCTGTGCCTCGCCCACGTTCGACTCCTGATGACCGATGTAAACCTTCCCGCCGAGCTCTTCCAGCCGCTTCGTCGTTTCAGACACCTGCAAATCCGATCCGGTTACCGTGTACCCCATGTTCAGCAGGACCTCGGCGATACCGCTCATGCCGGCACCGCCGATTCCGACGAGATGAATATGTTGGGTCTTACGAAACATCGCCATGCGCCTCACCCCTTGTGATCGGACCGATCCACGCGGCTCGTGGTCCCGTGGTCCAGCCGCATTAGGCTCCTGTCGCTCCAACAGCCCCGTCGCTATCATGCCTCACCCCCATGAGCGCGTAACAATCCCCGACGATCGTCTCGGCGGCATCGACTCGCCCCATCGCCAGGCTCTTGGCCCTCATAACCTGAAGTCGCTGTGGATTCAGCAAGATGGCACTGATCAACTCGCTCAGTTTGGAACCGGTCAGGTCCGCCTGCGGCAGGAGGGCTGCTCCTCCTCCCGCTTCCATTGCTCGCGCATTTTTCATCTGATGGTCGTAAATGGCCGTCGGCAGCGGGATCAGGATGGCCGGCTTCCCGCATGCGGTCAGCTCCGCTATCGTCATCGCACCTGCTCTCGCTACAACAAGATCGGCGGTCCTCAAGACGGTCGGCATGTCGAACAGGAAAGGAGTAACTTCCGCACGCACCCCTAACCTGTCATACACGTCACGTACGCGGTGGTAATCCGATTCGCCGGTCTGATGCGTAATGATCAAATCGGGCAGACGCTTGATCAGCGAGCCCAATCCATCCAACACCGCGCTGTTGATTGCCTGAGCCCCTTGGCTCCCGCCAAAAATCAGAAGGCGGGGGTTCGATCCTGCCGGCATGGCTTCCCCCTGTCCGACTTGCACCACAAACTCCCGGCGAATCGGAGTACCGACCACCCGAACCTTCCGTCGATCAAAAGACGCCGCCGCGGAGTCGAACGCCAGAAAAATCCGTTGAGCGAACGGAGCCACCGTCTTGTTCGCCATACCAGGATAGGCATTCGGCTCCACAATCACTCGCGTCGTTCCCCTCAGCGCCGCCGCAACCAACATAGTCGGACTCGTATACCCTCCTACGCCGATCACCACATCCGCACGGCATCGTCGGAGGATGCCCAACGACTGCCAGAGCCCGATCGGCACGGAGAGGAGGCCCTCCACAACAGCCAGCAGCCCCTTTCCCATAACCGGCTTAGCCGCGATGAACACCAACTCAAATCCTTCATGGGCAAGCACCTTCGATTCAATGCCGCGCCTGGTTCCGACAAAGAGGATTTTGGTCAAGGGATTGCGACGCAGAAATTCTCGCGCTAAGGCCACGGCTGGATAGAGATGTCCTCCGGTTCCCCCTGCGGCAATCACGACCGTCATCGATGCCCCGCGCCTCCATCTCTCCACCCCGGTTCCTCCCGCCCCGCCTGTCGATCCCTCGAAATACTCAGCAAAATTCCTACTCCGACCATGCAGGTCACCAAAGATGACCCACCGTAACTGACGAACGGCAATGTCAAGCCTTTGGTCGGCAACAGCCCCGTCACGACGCAGGCATTGATCAAGGCTTGCAGGCCGATAAGCAGCGTGATGCCCATGCCGAGATATCGGCCGAACGGCATCCGCGCTCGTGCGGAAATCTGAAATCCCCGAACCACGAAGAGAGCGAACAGAAGAATGATCACCCCGGTCCCGACTAACCCCAGTTCCTCCCCCACCAGCGCCAATACGAAGTCGGTGTGGGCCTCCGGCAGAAAGAACAGTTTTTGTTTGCCTTCGCCCAACCCCACTCCGAACAGACCGCCGCTGCCAAAAGCCAGGAAAGATTGCGTGATCTGAAATCCCGTATCCGTCGCGTCCTTCCAGGGCGCGAGGAACGTCAGCAGCCGCTGGCGCCGATAGCTCGAGCCGAGGGCGAGCGCCAAAACGGCCGGCACTGCGCACAACCCCAGCCACAGGAGATGGGACAGTCGCGCGCCGCCCAGAAACAACAGGCCGATCGCCACCGATCCCATGACCACCACGGTTCCCAAATCGGGCTCCAAGAGCACCAACCCCCCTAGCACCCCTACCACCAACAAGGGCGGCACCAGGCCGCTGAAAAAGTTCGTAAGTCGGTCTTCCTTCCTTGCCAGATAGGCCGCGAGATAGACCACGGCGACCAGCTTCGACGCTTCCGCCGGTTGAACCGCTATCGGCCCTGCGTGCAACCATCGACGAGCCCCCTTTACCGCCACTCCGAAGGATGGCATCAACACCATGACTAAGAGCGCCACCGTGACACCGAGTAGGGGGATCCAGAGTCGTTTCCACCAGATATAGTCGACGCGGGACGCCAGATGCAGCAACAGAAACCCGAACACCAGCCACGCGAGTTGCCGCTTGAGGAAATATCCCGGATCGTGGAATCGATTCGCGGCCACCACGGCGCTCGCGCTGAAGACCATCACCAGACCGACGAGGGCCAACACGACCGTGACCATCAACAAGGTGTGGTCGATCGCGACCCGCTTCGTTGCGCGCGGACTGGCTGAGGTCCAGGGCAGCATCAGCGTCCCTGCGGTTCCCTGTGACATCGTTCAGTATCAATTCTCCTCTGACTCCCGACTGCTACTCCGGCAAGGATTGCACTAAGGCTTTGAATTGGCGGCCTCGGTCCTGATAATCGGCAAACATGTCAAAACTTGCGCAGGCCGGCGACATCAGGACTACATCTCCGGCTGCCGCGCCGGCGGCCGCGATCTCCACGGCTTCGCGCAACGTGGCAGGCCGATCGATGGCCTGATATTGATGCACCGCGTTCGCGATGAGTGGCGCCGCTTCTCCGATGAGGACCAGCCGTTTGACCCGTCGACGAATGACGGAGGCCAACCGGGAAAAATCCCCGCCCTTGTCTCTCCCGCCCGCAATGAGCCAGATCGGCTGTTCGATACTCTCGAGCGCTTTGAGCGTGGCATCCACGTTGGTGCCCTTGGAGTCATTGACATACCGTACCCCACGCCTCTCGCGAACGATTTCCATCGCATGTTCCAGTCCGGGAAACTCTCTGAGGACCTGGCGGATCACATCAAGCGGGCAACCGCACAACAACGCATATATGGTCGCCGCCATTGCGTTCTCAACATTGTGATTTCCAATGGTTTTGAGCTCGCTGCGCCGACAAACTTCCTGAAGCCCGCCGGTGACATTCACCATAATTCGTTCGCCCTCAAGGTACGCCCCTCCGGCTACGTCAGGCGGCAGCGTCTCCGCCCTCGTGAAACCCAGAACGCGAGCCTTGGTATTCCGCCTCAGCGCAGCGACCCTTGCGTCATCGAGGTTGAACAGGGCGTAGTCGGACGGGGTCTGATTTTCAAAAATCCGACTCTTCGCCGCGACATACTCGTCAATCGGGTTATATCGATCCTGATGATCGACCGTCACGTTAAGGATGGCAGCAATCCAT
>DKBD01000139.1 GCA_002451055.1 Nitrospira sp. UBA6909
CCCAACTAGACGGCCTTTTTCATCACTCTGCTGGAATTTATGAGGCCAATCAAGACTTCCCACCATTGCGCATTTCTGCCAGATCGAAAGAATGTTTTCTCAGCCTGCTACGGTCAAACGCCTATTATCGGTTCCGGGCTTGGCAGTCTGTCGACGATGCTCCACAGGAGTCTTGCGGCCTCCCTTGCTTTGTCGTGAGACCGTTTTACTGCGACCGGTTCCGTCTCTGCGGAACAAGGAATCTTGACACCTAGCAAAAATGCCTAGGGACCGCATTGCTCGGTTGGACCATGACTAGCCGGTGACAGGTTTGGCAGCAGGCTGGTCCGCCTGAGTCACGGCTCGGAGCGTCGTTTCACGTTGCTTATCACGGGATGATGGTGTCATCTCGAGCGTACCGTTGAACATGACGCCTTCTTCGATCGACAACATCGGTGTCGTGACGCCTCCGTTGACGACAGCAGGAGTCCGCAATTTGATCTTTTCCTTTGCAGTAATGTCTCCGGTAATCTTCCCCTTGCACACGACGGTTCCAGCCGTGATCTTGGCTTTGAGCACAGCCTCTTCTCCAATGAGGAGCACACCTTCGGTCTGTATCTCGCCATCCAAGGATCCATCGATGCGGACGGTCCCGTGATATGCAATTGTCCCTTTAAAATCAACGCCTTTCCCGACGAAGGCGCTGACCTCTTCCCCAGTTTCCGCTCTGGCTGACCGCGAGATCGGCATCAGGTTGTCGGTATCGTGGGTGGTGGGTGGGTTACTGTCCGACTTGTCCTGTTTCCACATATCCGAATCCCTCCTCATGGGCATTCTCCTGGNNCTGCTGAGAATTAGTGAATGATTGGGATGCTGGATCGTCCATAGTTGAGGTGTGTCATGAAAGGAGGGCCTCAACGATCCCATCTAACTCTGGCGCGGAAAAATAATGAATAACCACCTTTCCACCTTTCCCTCTGGGCTGAATATTCACTTTGGTCCCAAGTCTCTTCTGGAGCCTGGTTTCTAGCGCGGTCCATGGAGAATTTTCAGAAGGTTTGCGATGACGCTTTTTCCCAGCTACTGTGGATTCGACGACTTTTTCTGTTTCCCGGACGGAAAGTCCACGAGCTGCCACAACCCTGGCCACTTGGATTTGACTTTCGGGAGACTCCAAGCCGAGGATAACTTTCGCATGGCCGGCCGACAACGTTCCGTTCTCCACGAGTGTTTGAATTTCCGGATGGAGGTGCGTCAGACGGACAACATTGGCCACCGATGACCGATCGCAACCGACTTTCTGTGCGATCATATCCTGAGTGAGTCCAAACTCTCTCATCATCCGCGAATAGCCCCTAGCAATTTCCATGGGATTGAGATCTTCGCGTTGAACATTTTCAACCAAAGCAATAAGCAAGGCCTCTTCATCGCTGCAGTTTCTGACCACCGCTCGGATCGTTTGAAGTCCAGCTTCTTTCGACGCCCGCCACCGTCTCTCACCTGAAATGAGCTCAAAGATTCCATCGCCTTTGCGACGTACCATAATAGGCTGCAGGACTCCAGTCTGATTGATGGAGGCGGCAAGCTCAGCGAGTTCTTGAGGCGAAAAATTGTGTCGAGGTTGATACCGATTCGGCACGATATCATTGATCCGCAGATACTGAATGTCTCCGACATCAACAGGACGATTACCCGTAAGAGACGGCAAGAGAGCATCCAGTCCTTTACCGAGCGCTTTTTTCTCCATGGTCGACAAACTCCTTGGCTAGAGCAACATAAGCTTGGGACCCCGCCGATGCTGCGTTATACAATATTCCTGGGCAACCATAACTAGGCGCCTCGGCCAGCGCGATATTGCGGGGGATGACTGTCCTATAGACTTGTTCCGCAAAGTGGGAGCGTACCTGATCAGCAACTTGCCGAGCCAACGTATTGCGCGCGTCATACATGGTCAATAAAATTCCTTCAATGCCAAGATCAGGATTGAGCGATTGTCGAACTCGCTCGATACTGTTCATAAGGCGCGTAAGTCCTTCCATCGCATAGTATTCGCACTGAACGGGGATCAAGACAGATCGTGCGGCTGTTAGCGCATTGATCGTGAGAACTCCAAGGGCTGGGGGGCAGTCAATAAAGATGATGTCGTAGTTTTCGCCAAAACTTCCTATCAGATCTCTCAAGTAGGTTTCACGGCCATCGGCATGAGCCAATTCAATTTCAGCTCCGGCAAGATCGGCATTTGCGGGTAAGATTGAAAGACCATGGACGGCTGTTTTTGTACAGACATGATCGTATGTTATATCTTTAATCAAGCAGTTGTATATGGTTGCCTTCAACGAACCTGGATCGATCCCCAGACCGCTCGTCGCGTTGCCTTGAGGATCGAAATCTATTAAGAGGACGGACCGCCCTTCTAGGGCGATGGCTGACGCTAGATTGACCGTCGTGGTTGTTTTTCCAACCCCGCCCTTTTGATTTGCGACTGCGACGACTTTCGTCATATTTCCCATGGGAGACTTATTCCAATGTGGTGCTAGCCAGACTCAGCATGGCCCATGGATTTTGTTCCACGTGGAACAAGATCAATGGACCATCCTCCGTGAAACACGAAGAATAGAAAGAACCCTCCGCCCCAATCCTCCGGGAAGGTCAAATCTATGTTGCGTAACTATGGACCACCCTTTCGTGTCCTCGACATCGATTGGATGAGATGCATAGATGATCGCCCTTCCCGATCCTGCCAGGAGGCTCGGACCGCTCCGTAAGATGACATCATATTTCAACGCGCGTGTCGTGATGTAATCAAAGGCGTACCCTTGTTTGTTTCTGGCCATAAACTGCTCAAGGGTTCCGTAGAAAACGTGGACGTTTTCAAGATGTAATAAACCCACGATCCGGTAAAGAAAAGAGACCTTCTTCTGCACCGGTTCGACGAGTGTGATTCGCAAATCACTCCTCGCAATCTTCAATGGAATACCTGGAAATCCCGCTCCCGTTCCAACATCGAGTAAGCTGGCTCCAGGCTTAATCGTTTCGGCCCTCAGCGCTGCTAGTGAGTCGACGAAATGCTTGACGACAATTTCCTCATCGACAGTGATAGCGGTCAGATTAACAGATCGATTCCATGCTTGAAGTTCCTGGAGATAGACACTGAACTTGTCCAGCTGATCAGACTTCAGATGAACACCGATTTCATCCAAACAGTTCTTAAGAAACGAGGAGTAACTGTCAGTTTGTTCCACGTGGAACACTTACGCCAACACCCACAGAAGGTCAAGAGAAAGGTATTGATAGCTTGCCGGAGAGATCGTTCCTTCAGTCTATAGGTCTACTGATTGAGGAGGCAGGTACTTACGCTTCTCAAGAGCCACAAGAAGAAGGGAAACAGCAGCCGGAGTCACACCCGAAATTCTCGAGGCTTGCCCAATCGTTTCCGGCTGAATTTTCTTTAACTTTTCTCGCACCTCCCGAGAAAAACCGGGAACCATATCGTAATCAAACCGCTCAGGAATATGTTTCAATTCCAATTTTTTGAATTTACCAATCTGCTGAAGCTGTCGTCGTATGTACCCTTCATACTTGATTTGCAATTCAACCTCATCAGAGACTTCACGGTCTTCAATGGCCTCCATCTCCAGCATTTTCAACAGGCCCTGATAAGTTGATTCTTGCCTCCGGAGAATTTCAGCGATGGTTTGCGAAGAAGAGATGTCCTGAAGGTACGTCTTATCTATTTGCATGCGGACTGAATCAGTTAAACGTGGTCTCATCTGACCCAGACGAGCCACTTCATGATTGATCGCCGACTTCTTTTCAACCAGCCTGTCGTATGCTCGCCTATCCACCAGACCAATTTGATAACCAATCTCCATCAGCCTTAGATCTGCATTACTATGACGAAGAAGCAGCCGATACTCCGCCCTTGAAGTAAACATCCGGTAAGGCTCATGGGCATCCTTCGTAATAAGATCATCGATCAATACCCCGATGTACGCTTGTGACCGATCAAGAACCAAAGGAGGTTGATTCTTCAGCTTCAGCACGGCATTGATCCCAGCCATGAGGCCCTGCGCAGCAGCTTCTTCATAGCCAGAGGTTCCGTTAATCTGCCCTGCGTGATACAAGCCCTTCACCAATTTGGTCTCGAGTGTTTGATGAAGCTGACAAGGCGGGAAATAATCATACTCAATTGCATAGCCCGGCTTGAGCATTCTGGCATGCTCCAATCCACGAATCGTTTTCAGGACCCCAGCCTGAACGTCAACGGGAAGACTGGTCGAGATACCATTCGGATAAAATTCATTTGACTCAAGTCCCTCAGGCTCAATAAAGATCTGATGCCTCTCTTTATCGGAAAAACGGACCACCTTATCCTCGATGGAAGGGCAGTACCGAGGCCCTGTCGAGCCGATCACACCGCTGTATAAGGGCGATCGATCAAGATTCTTTCGAATTGTTTCATGCGTCATCTCATTCGTGTACGTCAAATGACAGAGAATCTGCCTTACCTCGATTTGTTTCGTCCGATACGAGAACGGGGGGGGCGGATCATCGCCTGGTTGCGGAGTCATTACCGAAAAATCGATTGTGTCTTTATCCAAACGAGGCGGGGTTCCGGTCTTCAAACGTCCTACTTCGAATCCCAGATCCCTCATGCAATCCGACAAATGTTCCGCCGAAGATTCACCAGCCCGTCCTGCGGGAAACTGATTCAAACCAATATGGATAAGTCCCTTAAGGAATGTTCCCGATGTGAGTACCACCGCCTTTGCCAAAATCGTCTCGCCGCCGCCTGTTACGATGCCTACGATCGCTTCACCGGTCGTCAGGAGTCGATCGACCGTCTCCTCGGCAATCGTCAAGCCTGTCTCGCACCCCAGCGTCGCTTGCATGGCCTTGCGATAAAGCGTCTTGTCGCATTGAGCTCGCAACGCCCGAACGGCCGGCCCTTTACTTGTGTTGATGAACCGAAACTGAATGCCCGCGCGATCCGTGTTACGGCCCATCTCGCCGCCCAGCGCATCGATCTCTTTGACCAGGTGACCTTTGGCGATTCCGCCGATGGCGGGATTGCACGACATCTGCGCAATTCTGGTCCGATCCATCGTCAGCAGCAGGGTCCTTGCTCCCATTCGCGCAGCCGCGAGCGCCGCCTCACATCCGGCATGGCCCCCACCCACCACAATGACATCAAATTGACCAGGCACCACTTCTCCTTACTTGCCGATACAAAATTCCGAAAAAATCTGATCCAGAATTTCCTCGGATGTAATAGCTCCGGTCACCTCCCCCAGAGCGTCAGCTGCTTCCCGCAGATCCACAATCACAAACTCCGGCTCCACTCGTTTCTGAAGGGATTTCAACGCCTCTTCAATCGAGGCCTCGGCACGCTCCAGCGCCTGCCGATGACGGACATTCGTGACGACCGCCCCCCCGTTCGGCTCGAAGCTCGGTTGAGATACACATCCGCGAATCTCTTCTCTCAATACATCAAGTCCTACTCCTGTTCGGACAGACGTCACAATCACTCTGCCACACCCACGCGCCTCCGCCAGCTTCACCCGTCTCGCCAATGTCCCATCATCCACGAGGTCACTCTTGTTCATCACCACCAGATTCATCTGGCATCCTTCCATCACCCCCGTGGATTCTATGTCCCTCTCGATCTCCTCAGACGCATCCACTACGAGCACCACGACATCCCCCTCTCCCATTGCCGATCTCGTGCGCTTCATCCCCTCCTGCTCGACTACATCCTCGGTCTCCCGAAGACCCGCCGTATCCACCAATGTCACCATCAGGCCATCCCATACCACGGACTCCGCGATCACATCCCGAGTCGTACCAGGCACATCCGTCACAATAGCCCGCTCTTCCCCCAACAGACTGTTCAATAAGCTAGACTTGCCCACATTAGGCCGGCCTACGATCACCACCCTTGCCCCCTCTCGAAGCCTCCTTCCCCTATTCCAGCTATCACGCATTCTCTGCAAGCCTCGAAGTATCTCCTCCAGAGAGCCGATCATTTCCTCTTGCCCGACGAAAGCAATGTCTTCTTCAACAAAATCGATCCCGGCCTCAACCTTCGCCAACAGCTTTACGAGACGCGATCTGAATTCACCAACCTGGCGCCCCAATTCACCCCTGAGATGGCGCTGCGCCATTTTTAAACCCGCCTCTGACTTTGCCCTAATCGTCTCCAGCACTGCCTCTGCTTGAGACAAATCCAGGCGGCCGTTTAAGAACGCCCGCTTCGTAAATTCACCCGGTTCCGCCATCCGAGCCCCGCCTGCGACACAAGCTTCGCACACAAGACCAAGGATCATCCTACTTCCGTGACAATGAAGTTCCACCACATCCTCGGCCGTAAATGACCGCGGGCCTCGCATGATCACCACGAGTCCTTCGTCGATCATCCCTGATTCCACTGGACCCGAATTACAAACGGGCTCTCCGCTCCCAAGCTCCTTGTCCGGAAAGACAAGATCCGCAAGGTGCACAGTGTGCGAGGCAACGCTCCCCAGTGATCGATTCGAACGAAGGCGAACGATCCTTTCCGCCACAGCGACAGCATCACGGCCACTCAATCGGACAATGCCAATACCACCCTCTCCGACAGGCGTCGCCACCCCACAAATTGTGTCATCAAGGGCCCCGTTCATCGACACACACCACTCCCCCGCCGTGTTCAACCCTAATCCCGGGACTAAGATTGTCACGTCCTAAGGCAAATGGGACAAACGCGACTATTTCTTCTCGGAGTCTTCAACAACGGCGGGCACCTCCTGGCGGCGCGGAACATAAAAACGTTCCGTCACCAGTTGCTGTCCGATGTTCAAGGTATTGAGGGTCATCCAATATAAGACCAGTCCGGCGGGAAAATTAATGAAAAGAAATGTCATAAAAACCGGCAACAACAGCATCATCTTAGCCTGAGCCGGATCCATCGTCGTGGGAGTGATTTTCTGCTGAATCAACATCGACACGCCCATGAGGATCGGGAACACGTAATAGGGATCCTGCAGCGACAGGTCGGTAATCCAGAGGGTAAACGGCGCTTGCCGCAGATCGATCGCAACGTTCAACACATTGAACAATGCTACAAACACCGGCATTTGGAGTAACATCGGAAGGCACCCCCCCACCGGATTCACCTTGTTGTCCCGATAGAGTTTGATCAGCTCTCTGTTCAACCGTTCACGATCATCCTTAAACTTCTCCTGCAGCGCGGCAGCCTTGGGTTGAATCAGCTGCATCTCCTTCATCGACTTGTAGCTCTTGTACTGCAAGGGGATGAACACCAACTTAATCGCGATGGTCAGAAGAATGATCGACACACCATAGTTTCCGGTGTACTCATTGATGTAGCGCAGCACGTAGAAGATCGGCTTCGCTACCGCCTTTACCCAACCCCAGCTCCCGAAAATAAACCAACCAAAATCAATGCTGTCCTCCAGACCGATTTGCAGAGCTTGCAGCGTGTCATATTCCTTAGGCCCGGCATACAGTTGAAGCCCGACCGTGGATCCTGATGCGGCAATTGGCAAGCGCACCGCGGTGGACACCAATTTCTCGTCCTCTTTTTTTACCCAAACAGATGCGCCCTCCTTTGGAACCAGTACGGACAGAAAATACTTATCCTGCAGGCCGGCCCATTTCACTGATCCCGTGCGTTCCGACTCACCATCCGGCAGGTCCACAGCTATCTTCCCATCCACCAAAGCGACAGGTCCGATATTTCCGATAAATCCTTCTCCCCATACCACAATCCCGAAGTTGGTCCCCATACCAATTTGCATGGATCCCGTGAGCCCAGTTTGCTTCACATCAATGTCCACCAGATAGCTATCGGCATGAAACGTCAGCCTCTTCTCTAGGCGCACCCCCGTTCTCTCATCTTCATAGATAAACGTCACATGGCCCGTTTGATTCGCTTGGTCGAGGCTCGCGAAATCTCGCTCAACACGATAGACGCCCTCATTGAGCTCCTTTGTGAGCCCAACGTCATCCGTTTTCACCGCCAACGGCCCAGCAAATTTCCCCCCCTGCCTGACTAATTCTACGTCCGCACCGTCAGCCCCATTTCCTCGATACCGCTTGAGTTGCCAACCAGTCAGCACTGCTCCACGCGTGTTGAATTTTGCCCGATAGAGACTCGTCTCCACCTCTATCGTTTCCGCGGCTGAATTTACCGCCTCTTGCGGCCCTCCCCGTTCCCCCCCGCTCTTTTGTGAAACTGAAGGCGACGACGAGACGGGTCCCATTTCAGAATCTCGAACCGCTTCGGAAGAGGAATTCGATGCGGTTGACGTAGCAGCCTGTTCCGATGGAGCGGGAGGTGGAGTAAGCAATCCCAGTTCAGTGAGTACGAACTCATACCCAAAAATGATCGCCAATGACAGAAGCAGAAATGTTACAACGCGTTTTTCCATACCTAACGTGTGGTTCCGTTAAAGTGACCGTCCCCCTACTTCACTGGGTCTTCCCCCCCGGGATGGAACGGATGACATTTCATAAGCCGCACCACTGACAGCCCTATTCCATGAAACACACCATACCGACCAATTGCGTCCAACGCATACTGCGAACACGTTGGATCGAAACGGCAGGCTGGTCCCAGCAGTGGAGAGATCAGGAAACGATATCCATAAATCATCCACAGGCATAGACGCTGCATATTACTCCGACCTGGTGCGAATCAACTTCCCTCGCACCAACGCCGTTTCCCACACGTGCTTCAACACCTCTGACGGCCGTGCGAGCGCTTCCCTCTTCGGAAACACGACAACAGCCTGACCGGGAACCAAGTCCATATGGCGCTCCCTCACGAGAGCCCGAAACACCCGCTTTACCCGATTGCGCCGGACCGCATTCCCAAATCGTTTTCCAACGACGATGCCAATGCGGGTAGGGGTATCGTCCATTCTGCAGGCCACAAGATTGAACAATTCCGTAGAAAGCCTCCGACCGTGGCGCTTGACCGTTTCAATATCCCGGCTTGCCCGAAGAAAAATACTCCCCTGCCTCTCCCGCTTTGACATGGCAGAACTGAGCACCCCACGGCAATTCACCGTCCATCATCGTCCTAGGAGACTTACCTCGTGGCAGGTGGACGCAAGCCCAGGTCAGCGAAACACGAGTGGAGGCACACCGAAGCACATCGACAGTGCCCGACACGATACGTTTAGACCGTCAGACGTGCCCGTCCCTTAGCCCGACGGCGAGCCAAGACTCGACGACCGTTCTTTGTGCTCATGCGCTTTCGGAAACCGTGCTCGCGCTTTCTTTTGAGATTTGACGGTTGCTGATATGTAAATGACACGGTACCCCCTCCCAGGCTCTCGTTACATAAACTTCATGCCAAAAAGAAATTTGCATTATAGGGCCCGCCCATCCCCCTGTCAATTCGAGGACTTCTTCATTGAGATCTTCACCTAATTCCCTTACGCACTCCCTTACCAACGCGCCGCGCGCAAGAGGTGCTTTGGGGCGATTTTGTCCCTCCGGCACCAGATCGCCTCAGAAACCACCGCCTCGCCTTGTCAAACTAACCAGTTCCCCCTATAATATCGACCTTTTTCACGCTCATCAGAAAGTGGCCAATTGGCACTCCCCTTGCTGGTATCCAAAGCCTATCATCTAGTAAGTAGTTTTAGTTTATTGTGCCAGTCTCACACTTCTACGTTATGGAGGACCCTGTGATGCCTATCCGACAAACAATGGTATTTCTTTTCCTCACCTCCCTCTTGGCCGGAGGCTGTGCCAAGCCCCCCTCAGAACAAATCGAGGCGGCAGAAAAGGCCGTCAAAGAGGCGCAGGAGAGCGGCGCCAACCTTTACGCTCCAGAAGAATACGCGAAACTCGAGGGCACTCTTGAGGCCATGAAAAAAGAAACTGCTGAGCAAGACAGCAAGTTTGGCCTCTTTAAAGACTACGGCAAGGCCGAACAGCTTGCCGCTTCAACCTCAACCGAGGCAGCGCGCATTCAGGCAGAAACGACTACCAAGAAGGAAGAGGCCAAAGCGGCTGCGCTTCAAGCCCAGCAGGTTGCGCAGGACGCCGTCTCGTCCACGCTGCAATTGGTTGACAAGGCGCCGGTCGGCAAAGATCGTGCGGCCATTGAAGCCATTAAGAACGACGCCGACGCGCTCAAGGCTTCTCTCGCCGAAGTTCAGATGGCCATCGACAAAGAAGATTATCCAGCTGCGCAGGCCCAAGCGAAGGCCATCGATGAAAAGAGCCGTGCTGTATCGACCGAAATACAAACCGCTTTGGCCAAGGTCCATAAGGGAAAATCCTCCTCTCCCAGAAGGAATTAGGGTAGAATCTTTCCGTGGTCCACGGATGTATCCACCCGAGGTCGGTAGCGGGAAGCTTCTGCGCCATCATATTGGCCGGATGCGTTCCCGCCGTTCCACCGGACCTCATTTCCAAAATCGACGATATTGACCGTCACTTGATAACCTTGGGCGCCCCTCACACAGCGCCCAAGGAATATGCTAACTTTGCCAGGCAATGGGCCGCTCTCAAGGTTCGCGCCCAGGTCCAGGACGATCTTATCCGCTGGCCATGGGAATCTAGCGACTTTGAGGACCAGCTTCGACAGCTTCATGCAGAAGGCGACAAGACCATCGCCCTCCTGACTGACAGGCAGGTTGAACAACGTCGGGAGGCAGAGGCAACCCTCCTTCACCTCGAAGAGCGGTTCTTGTCCATGGCCTCGCACATCGAATCATTGGGTGGTCACCTGGTGCTGGGAGAAAAACCAACCCAAACGGACCTCCTTATTCGACAAGCCCGAACATATCTTGAGCAACACAATTACGCCAGATCCATTCAGACCGCGGAACGGGCAAACCATGCCCTCAAAATCCAGACCGCGGCATTAACTCGCGAGTTGAAGCGGTATGCCGATACCGAGCAGATCGCCCGTTGGCATGTCATAGCCACGAAGACGGTGGAGTGGTCACGCACCCACCAGTCCACTGCCATCATCGTCAATAAAGCGGACCTCGAATTGACTCTCTACACGAACGGAAGAAAAGTGCTATCCTACCCCGTTCGATTAGGTTTCAACGGCATCAAACAAAAGCAATTCCAGGGAGATGGAGCCACACCGGAAGGCCGCTACAAAGTAACCGCGATGCGGGGCAAGGGGGAAACACAGTTTTATCGCGCACTCGTATTGGATTATCCCAATGCTGAGGACCAGCGGAGATTCCGGCTCGCAAAGCAAGAGGGAACCATCGCGTCCGCAAAGAACATCGGCGGACAAATTGAAATCCATGGCGCAGACAATGAGCTTCTCGCCCAGACGCTCGGCTGCATCATGTTGGATAATCCCCACATGGACGCACTCTTTGCCCGAGTGTCTCCCGGTACGCCGGTCACCATCGTTGGCGCCACGAACGGACAGAACAAGATTGCGCTGGCCTTAGCCGGGCTGGCAAATGAATCACAAGAAATTTCACTCTAAAGATGATCCGGATCTCTACCACCTTTTCATCGCTCATTCTTATCGGACTCTTGGCCGCTTCCGTGCCGCATAGCAGCCAGACGATCCTCCCCCGTTCCCAAACCCCTCCGCATCCTCAACCTGACAATTCGTCCGGGCATCATCTCCAAAGTCTCCAAGCTCGGTATAAGTTGCTTTCTGCGCGACTCTCCCGCCTCAAGCCGAACCAGCCCTACATTCTCGTGGATACAGCCCGAAATCATCTCTACGTGAAACGCCAGGATGTCATCGTTCTTGACGCCCTTGCCTCCACCGGGAGTGGAACGATTCTCGACAAACCAGGTGAAGCCAATGACCAATGGATCTTCGACACCCCTCGTGGAGAATTTCGCGTGCAATCAAAGCTTACCAATCCGGCCTGGGTCAAGCCCGATTGGGCATTTATCGAAGAAGGTTTACAGGTCCCCCAAAACCCCGCCGACCGGGTCGAGCAAGGCGTTCTCGGCGACTATGCCTTGGGATTTGGGAAAGGCTATTTCATCCATGGGACACTCTACACACGTCTCCTCGGCAAGAATGTCACGCATGGCTGCATCCGCCTGAACGACGGCGATCTGAAAAGCGTCTACCAATTGGCTCGCATCGGGACACCGATCGTCATTTTCTAATCATCACTGACCGCCGACGAACACCCGAGCCATGAGCCTCTTCACAATTGCCATCCTCCTATTGCTGAATACAGCCAGCCACGCAGCAGAGAACACGGCGTTTCCCGACCTTAACCTCAAAGACCCTGGCTCATTACAGGAAGCAACCCGTGTTCTTGAGGAAGAGATCAATCTGGCTGCTCGCCCCCAAACTTATCTTCTTATCGATCTCGTCGCGCACACGATCCACATCAAAGGACGTGGTGTCGATCTCCATCGCATTCCCATCATTGCATGGTCCCTCAAGATCCCGGAAGCCATCAAAGGCACCCATCGCCTGATCACACGACCTCCGATCCAACGGCGAAAGATCGATCCGACCTCCTCGCTTGAACAGCAACCAATTTCCCTGGCCGACATGCCTATGGACTATACGCTCTCGTTCACTCCTGCGCTGACCATCGACGTGTCGCCTGCGCTCGAAGATCATCCGTTTCAATGGATCGTCGCGCGAGGGACATCATGGTGGCGACAATTCAATGCGTGGCTGGCCTCGCTTTTCACCGATCAGTCCCCTCCCTCAAGCCCCGCACTCACATTGGAGATCTCGTCTGAGCAAGCACAATCATTGGCATGGTCTGTCGTGGATGGCATGCCTTTGATCATCAGACGTCCGGCCACGACTCATAAATAAGGGTGACGTACCGATCGTTGCCTTTTCACCGCCGGGTTCATAAGATACCACCTGTTCCTCGCAACCCGGTTTGGCTCATGTCCTCAAGGGAGATGCCATGTCCACCCAATCACGAGACACATTGACATCACCGTTCACATCAACAATTAGCTCGACAATGGAGGCGTTGCTCCGCGATCACGTCGTCGAACGATTGTGGGCAAAAGACCACCGACTCTGGAAACCAGAACCCCGAGAGATTAACGACCGTCTCGGCTGGTTGACCGTACATGCCCAGATGCGAGAACAACTCGCCAACCTCCAGCGCTGCATTGCCGCGGCCGAGGATATGAATATTTCAGACGTCGTGCTACTGGGTATGGGCGGCAGCAGTCTAGGACCGGAAGTCCTCCGAACATCGTTCAAGCCACAGAAACAGTTCCCTCGATTGTGGGTTCTTGATTCGACCGTACCAGGATGGGTGCGGGAGGTGACCCGGTCCATCTCTCCGAAGCGCACCTTCTTCCTCGTCGCGAGCAAATCCGGGGGAACCATCGAAGTCATGTCGCTCTTCGCACACTTCTGGAACCTGGTTACTAAGGCAAAGATCCATCGTGGGGGCGAGCAATTCATCGCCATTACCGATCCGGGAACCGGCCTGGAAAAGCTCGCACGGGACTATGGATTCAGGCAGATATTCACCAATCCCCCTGACATTGGCGGTCGCTATTCCGTCCTTTCTCTCTTCGGCCTCGTTCCCGCCGCGCTCCTTGGCCTCGACGTTCCCCGACTGTTGGACCGGGCGTCCGGGATGGCGGTGCGCTGCAAACACCAGGCACCTCTCGAATCCAATCCAGGCGCGTACCTCGGCGCGGCGATGGGGAGCCTCGCCAAGATTGGGCGAGACAAGGTGACGGTCATTGCATCCCCCTCTGTGACTACGTTCGGACTCTGGGCAGAACAGCTTCTCGCCGAGAGCACCGGCAAGGAAGGAACCGGCCTGATTCCCGTTGCGCAGGAACCGGTTCTGAGGCCATCTGCCTATGGAAATGACCGACTGTTCGTGTATCTTCGGCTTCGAGGGGACAAGAATATCGCGCTCGATCGGCAAATCCAGGCTCTCCGGAAAGCCCGACATCCGATTCTTCAATTCGATCTGCATGATCGATACGACCTCGCTGCCGAGTTCTTTCGATGGGAATTTTCCACCGCCGTTGCCGGGCATATCCTCGGCATCCATCCCTTCGACCAGCCGAATGTCCAAGAGAGCAAGGACAACACGAATCGAGTGCTCGGCGTCTTCCAGTCGACCGGGCGACTACCGCAATTGTCGGGCAGCAGTCCCACGCAAGCGGCGCAGAACATTTGTCTCCAGCTACAAGCCGGATCCTATGTCTCCATCCTAGCCTATACCACTCCTGCTCGTCCCTTTGAGGCCGCCGTGCGGCGGCTCCGCCAAGCCCTTGTGTCACAGCATCACGTAACCACGACCTTTGGATACGGGCCTCGTTACCTTCATTCAACCGGCCAGCTCCATAAAGGCGGCCCCAATACCGGCGTCTTCCTTCAATTGGTTGATCGGATGACACCAGACATGGCAATCCCGGAAAAGCCATTTTCCTTTGGAACTCTGGCCCATGCGCAGGCTGCGGGAGATCTGCAGTCATTGCACGCACATGACCGCCAGGCCGTACTCGTCCATTTAGGACGGGATCCAGCATCAACGGTACAAGCGATTACGGCTGCGCTTCTGCCGACTCGAACACCCAGACGGCGAACGGTCGCAAAGAAACAACGCCGGACTTCCCACTGCTGATATGCCCGTCACTCCTGAGATACATATCGCAGGCGATGGTCACGACTGGGCCCATGACGCAGCCGCCATCGTCCGAGTGATCAGCGAAGAGTCCATCCGATCACACGGCCGATTTCTCATCGCTCTGTCTGGTGGTTCCACTCCCCGCTCTCTCTATGCAACCCTTGCGTCTCCTGAATGGAGGTCGCAATTCAACTGGTCACGGACATTTTTTCTGTTCGGGGATGAACGCTGCGTCCCGCCGGAACACCCGGACAGTAACTTTGGCATGGCCCACTCTGTGTTGTTTCACCCGTTGGGCATACCTCCCCATCACATCTATCGGATACAGGGCGAAACCCAAGACTCGACGACAGCCGCACAACAATATGAAGAGAGCTTATGCCGGCTCACGGAATCCACCGTGGCGCACATCCCCAGGATTGACTTGATGCTTCTGGGCCTCGGCGAAGACGGACATACCGCGTCGCTATTTCCCGGAACCCCGGCGCTCCTTGAAAGGACGAGAGCCGTCACGGTCGGCCAAGCCCCTACAGGGATCCGATCTCGCCTTACTCTGACACTAGGTGTGATCAACCGGGCGACTGTGGTAATGTTTCTCGTTGCCGGCTTGAACAAGGCTCCGATCGTGCGGGCAATTCTTGAGCCACAGAACGAGGCCGAGCGCATACTCCCGGCGGCCATGGTTGCCCCGGAAACAGGCCGCCTCATTTGGATGTTGGATCGATCTGCGGCGGCGAACTTGGCCCTGCGCCACTAAGACATCTGAGGCTATGACCAAACATGATTCTCGCGGGCGATATCGGCGGCACCAAGACGAATCTCGCTCTCTATGATTGGACCATCGAACGGACCGAGCCGATTCGTCTTGAGTCCTTTCCGAGCGCCGACTACACATCTCTCGAAGACATTCTTCAAGAATTTCTCCATGCCCCAATGCCTCCGACTCCGGCGGACGAATCAGCAACCATCGAATCCGACACCGCCGACACAGATAGGCGGCCCACGGACACATTGCAGGTCTCGGCCGCGTGCTTCGGCATCGCCGGGCCAGTCATCGACAATCGCAGCCAGACCACGAATCTTCCTTGGCTCATCGATGGCCGGCACATCGCAGAGCAGTTCACTATTCCCATCGTACGATTGCTCAACGATCTCGAAGCGACGGCGTATGGAGTCCTATTGCTGCGACCTGACGAAATCGAGGTGCTCAACCCAGGCGTTCCCCCGACACAGAGGCAGGCGCTGGCACTCATTGCCGCAGGAACGGGTCTGGGCGAAGCCATTCTCTTTTGGGACGGATCTTCCTATCGCCCCATGCCTTCGGAAGGCGGCCATGCGGACTTCGCCCCCAACAACGACAACGAAATCGAGTTACTTCGGTATCTACGCGGCCAGTATCTTCATGTCAGCTACGAACGACTTCTTTCGGGGCCTGGGTTGCACGCAATCTACGAGTACCTTCGCGATACCAAAAAAAACGAGCCGACATGGCTGGCTGAAAAGATCAAGGCAGGCCATCCGCCAGCGGAAATTGCCGAGGCCGGCCTCAAGGGACAGGCTGAGATTGCCAAACAAGCCCTCGACCTCTTTGCCTCGATTTATGGGGCAGAGGCGGGAAACCTCGCGCTGAAAGCGCTCTCTCTCGACGGCGTGTATGTCGCGGGCGGCATCGCCCCGAAGCTCATCAAGAAACTCCAAGACGGCACGTTCATGAAGGCATTCACCAACAAAGGACGGTACAAACGCTTGATGTCCAACATGCCAGTCAAAGTCGTCATGAATCAACACACTGCCCTCCTTGGCGCAGCCTCCGTGGCGGCTGCCCTTTCGCACGCATCGGCGCGATGATGACCCCGCACGATCTTGACAGCCTCAAGAAGGCCGCCGCCTTGAAAGCGGTCGAGTATGTACGCGACGGCATGGTCGTCGGCCTCGGCACCGGGTCCACGGCGAAACATATGGTGATCGCCCTCGGTGAAAAAGTCCGTGCTGGGATGAAGCTACGGGGCGTGCCGACTTCGCACGAAACCGCAGTCCTCGCCAGACAGTCGGGCCTTGCACTCATCGACGCGGAGAATCGCTGGGAGATCGACGTGGCGATCGATGGGGCGGATCAAGTCGATCCGGGCTTCAACCTGATCAAAGGCGGTGGCGGGGCGTTGTTGAAAGAAAAGATTGTGGCCGCCTCATCCAAGCAGTTCATCGTCTTGGTCGATCACACGAAACAAGTCGCCGTGCTTGGAGGTTCCTTCCCGTTGCCGATCGAAATCATTCCCTTCGGATGGGGCAATACAGCCAGAGAGATCGAGGGGCTGACCAAGAGCCTTGTGCGGCTGCGCGAACGCAATGGCGCCCCCTTCAAGACGGAAGCCGGCAACCTGATCGTGGATGTGCACCTCAAGGAGATCGACCAGCCACGAGACCTAGAAATCGCCTTAAACCAGATTCCGGGCATCGTCGAAACCGGCCTCTTCGTCGGCCGGACAGATATCCTGATCATCGGTACACCGCAGGGCGTCCATGTTCAACATGCCACGAGAACTTGAGGCAATCAGCCGCGATCACACAGCAACAACCACCCTGTGACGACCAACCTTACAACGGTACGAGATGGTTTCTGAAAAGACATTTGGCGAAGACGATCCCTACCGGCTCCCTCGTCATGTCATCCCCAACCGATATGATTTGCGGCTTGAGCCGGATCTCGATCACGCGTGTTTTCACGGTACGGCAACCGTCACGCTGACCGTCACGCACCCGACGACCACCATCATGATGAATGCGGCAGAGCTTGCGGTCAAGCGGGCCTCTATCGAGAATGATCGAACACCACGGCTCGAGGCGTCCATCAACTTGGATGAGTCGCTTCAGCGCTGCCGGCTCACATTTTCAGAGGCCGTGGCACCGGGCGAATGGCGATTATGCATCGTGTTTCAAGGCACCCTCAACGACAAGCTGCGAGGATTCTACCGTTGCACCTATAGAGACGCATCGGGAATGGCGCGGACGATCGCGGCCACGCAATTCGAGGCCACCGACGCGCGCCGCGCCTTCCCCTGTTGGGACGAACCCGATTTCAAAGCCGTCTTTGCCACGACGCTGGTGATCGATCCCAGCCTCACCGCCGTCTCAAACACGTCCATCACCTCAGAGGCCGTCGATTCCGGGAAGAAAGTGGTGACCTTCGCCGACAGCATGAAGATGTCGACCTACCTGGTCGCATTCATCGTCGGGCAGCTTGAAGCGACCGAGCCGCGGTTCGTGGGAAAGACGCCGCTTCGGCTCTGGGCCGTTCCGGGCAAACAGCAATTGACGACGTTCGGCGAGGACATCGCAGCAGCCTCGCTTGGATTTTTTGAGGACTATTACGGCATTCCCTACCCAGGCGATAAGCTCGACCTCCTTGCCATTCCAGACTTCGCCTCCGGCGCAATGGAAAATCTCGGCGCCATCACCTTCCGCGAAACGGCGTTGCTGGTCGATCCAAGCACCGGAACCCACGGAGAACTGGAGCGAGTCGCCGATGTGGTCGCGCATGAGAATGCACATATGTGGTTCGGCGACCTGGTCACCATGTCCTGGTGGAACGGGCTGTGGNNCCCAAAGATGCCGATGCCATGTTCGACGTTCTGACGTATGAAAAGGGTGCGTCCGTCCTGCGCATGCTCGAGCAACATATTGGCCCGGCGGTCTTTCGTGACGGGGTGCGCGACTATCTCCGCACCCATGCTTACGGGAACGCCGACACGACAGATCTCTGGGTCTCTCTTGGAAAGGCGGCCGGGCAGCCGGTTCCGGAGTTGATGGACGGTTGGATTTTCCAACCGGGCTACCCGCTTGTGAGCGCTCACATGGAGGGGGATTCCGAACTGGTCCTCACCCAGCAGCGATTTACCTACCTCTCGTATCACGAATCCTCGCAGCAACTCTGGCACATTCCCATTCAGATCCGTATCGAGACGAGCGACAGGACTGAACTTCACAGACTCCTCCTCACAACGCGTGAGGCGCGCATGCCCCTTCCATCACCGGTCCGGCACTTATTCATCAACGAAGGAGGACAGGGGTTCTATCGCGTGAGGTACGATCCCGCGCTGCTCACTCGGCTGATTGCTGCCGGACTCGACCGTCTTGCACCGACCGAACGGTTCAGTCTCATCAGCGACGCCTGGGCGACCACCGTCTCAGGCCTGATGCCGCTGCCCGACTATCTCCGGTTCACCCGAGACTTCACTCAGGAGCGAGATAAGAATGTCTGGACCGTGCTGCTCGAATCCTTCTCATTCTTGAACCGGATAATCGCAGCCGATGACCGGCCTGTACTTGAAACCTTTGTCAGGACCCTCGTCAGGCCGGCTGTCCACGAATTGGGATGGACGCCACGGTCGGATGACAATGATCTTGTGCGACAATTGCGGGGCGAGCTCATCGGAGCATTGGGAAAACTGGGCAACGATCCAGACGTTCAAGAGCAAGCGCTCGACCTTTACCAACGATACAGAGCAGACGCGGCAGCCGTCGACCCCAATGTCGTGCCTGCGCTCGTCGCCATTCTGGCCCATACAGGCGACGAGGCACGTTACGAAGAATTCTCCGAGCGCTACAAGCAAGCATCCACCCCGCAAGAGGAACGGCGCTATCTCTTTTCACTCGCCGCCTTCCAGTCTCCCGCCTTGCTGGCACGCACATTGGCTCACACCATCGACGGAGAGATCCGCACCCAGGATGCTCCCTTCATCGTCGGCGCCAGCCTGGGAAATGTGAATGGGCGTGAATCGGCCTGGGAGTTCGTCAAGAACAATTGGGATCGGATGGACCGTCTGTTCCCAAAACAAGGGTTGCGTCGCATGTGCGGCGGCATCGTCAACCTCGCCACTCCCGAACTGGAACAAGACGTCCAGGCGTTCTTTACCTCACGGCAGATCGACCTGGGCGGCAAGACACTGGAACAACATCTCGAGCAGCTCCGGGTCGCGGTGGTCTTTCGCGAACGTGAGGGTCGGCATTTGAAGGACTACCTTGCCTACAACATGACGCCCGTAAGGACGTGAGATCTCTGCGTGGACGTTGTAGGCTGATGTCGGCGTACCATTTCAGCAACGTGCGAGTCGCTGCCTATGTTTCGAGCTCATTTCCTGGCGTTCCTGATTCTTCTCGGCCTGGCAGGTGGTTGGGTCACCGGTTGCGGGGAAACAGAGGAATCTTCTGAGGCGCCCTCGGATCTTCCCTCCAACAACGATTTGACCCTCCAGCTCGTCACGTCGAACCTCACCTTCCCGGTCTTCATGACGGCAGCCCCCGGCGACAGTACAAGGCTCTTCATCGTGGAAAAGGAAGGCCGCATCCGCCTCTTGACCGTGGCGACCGGTTCACTGGCGACGTTCCTCGACATAACGGCCCGAATCT
Organism: Nitrospira sp. UBA6909; assembly: GCA_002451055.1. Lineage (GTDB taxonomy): Bacteria > Nitrospirota > Nitrospiria > Nitrospirales > Nitrospiraceae > Nitrospira_D. The sequence continues at coordinate 19,980 of DKBD01000139.1, forward strand.
CGACCGATGGTGAAGAACGTGGGCTGCTCGGAATGGCTTTCGATCCGAATTACCGCAGCAATGGGCGGTTCTATGTCTTCTATACCAACACCAGCGGGAATCTCGTCATCGCTCGGTTTCAGAGAAGCGCGGGGGATCCCAACGTAGCCAATCCTGCTCCGGCAGCCATTCTTCAAACCATCGATCATCCAATTTTCTCCAATCACAACGGTGGCATGCTTGCGTTTGGTCCGGACGGTTGCCTCTATGCTGGAACCGGTGATGGAGGCGGTAAGGGGGATCCCAACAACAACGCGCAAAGTCTGTCGACGAAGCTCGGCAAACTGCTCCGGCTGGATCCCAGTACGGGAGGCGCCTGTGTCAATGGAGGGGTCAATCCCTTCGTGCTCCTGGGCGGGTTACCGGAAATTTGGAGCCGGGGGCTTCGAAACCCCTGGCGGTTCTCGTTTGATCGGCTGACCAACAACCTCTACATTGGCGACGTGGGGGAGAATGCAAGGGAGGAGGTCAACGTGTCTCTTGCACCCAACGCAGGCCGGCAGGCCAACTACGGCTGGCGTCTGATGGAAGGGTTTCTCTGCTTCAATCCCTTAACGAATTGTAACCAGGGAGGACTGACCTTGCCGGTTCTCGATTATCCCCATCTCAGCGGAGCTTGCTCTCTCACGGGCGGATATGTCTATCGAGGATCGGCCGCGCCGGCCCTACGTGGCACCTACTTCTATGCCGATTTCTGCGCCGGCTTTGTCCGGAGCTTTCGCTTCCTCAACGGCCAGACGACGAATCAATTGGAGTGGCCACTTCTCAGCCGCAACGGGATCACCAGCTTTGGGGAAGATGCCCAAGGGGAACTCTATCTCATGACCCAGGACGGCAATCTCTACAAAATCGTCCCCAATTGACAGACGTCCGAAACTTCTAAAGGAACGGTAGAGTTCAATTACCTCACGATGGGAAGTGTGACCGCACCGAAACCTCCGATGAACTTGATCGGCTTCGCCACCACCCCCTATCCCGTGAGGCCGGTACAACGCTACCTCGTACTTNNGTTGCACAAACTTTCAAACAGATTATAATTGCGTTGTGTTCCCGGTCGTCATGATCTACGTGGAGTCGTAGTCATGAATATTCTCCCAACCATCATCCCTTCGTCTCCAAGCAATCTTCCGGCTGCATTACCCACCGACGATCTCCGTCTGGGGATCATCCATCACAGGAGGTGTACCCATGCCCATTCCATGCACACTTAAGAATCACCTCGATCACGAACATGTTCATTACGATATATTGCCCCATTCACAGACATTCCGCGCTGCTGCCGTCGCACAAACACTACACCTACCAGAAACAGAAATGGTCAAGGTGGTCATTGTGAAAGTGAAACAACAATTCGTCACGACGGTCTTGTCGGCTACGACACAGGTGGACTTCCAGCGTCTACGAAAGATTTTCGGCACCCACCGCGTGCGGCTTGCAACCGAGGAAGAAATCGCGCGGCTCTTCCCGGACTGCGAAGTCGGCGCGATGCCGCCCCTTGGCACACTCTATGGACTTCCGGTGTATGTCGATCGATCGCTCACTGCTGACGAGGAGATCGTCTTCGAAGGAGGCACCCACTCGGAGGCGATCCGCATGCGTTATTGGGATTTCGCCGCGCTCGTGTTTCCGGTGGTGGCCCAGTTCCAACGTCCGCCCACGGTGG
>DKBD01000027.1 GCA_002451055.1 Nitrospira sp. UBA6909
AGGGCCCCTCCGAACTAGCGGCTCCTTCGCTTCCTCCTAAAGGAGCGGCCTGATTGATCCTCGACTGCGCGCATCGAACGAGCACATCGTCCACAACCAGATTTTGATTGTAGAGGCAGATGTGCGCGTTCGGCGAGCAAGAGGACAACCGGGCCGCTCCCATTCCTTTCATCGTCAACAACACCCCGTCCCATGCGGCAACTTAAACCCCTTCTCATCCTCGCACCGAATCGCCGTCCGAGCTCGCCCCGCCGACCCGCCGCCCGCCATCACCACCACCTCACTCGACGTAAACGGTTTTTTCAGCACCACATAGCCATACCATTGCTTCAGACTGTCACTCAAGACGATCAGACCCAGCACCGCCACCAACGCCACCAGTACGGCATCTAGATACAAGGTAAAGGCCTGTCCCGCCGCCAACCCCGCCGCCTTTCTCACAAACATCCAAAACATCTCATACGAGCCGGTCAGTGTGATTGCCCCGACAAACAGCATCGGCAAGGCCGTCACCCACAGATAGGACGACTTCCACATCTTGATCAGCACCGTCGTCCCGATGCAGAGTGCCAGCGTCCCCAGCAACTGATTCGCCGCGCCGAACATCGGCCAAATCGTCGAAATACTGCCTGTGCCGATCAGGTAGGCCCATGATCCAACCACCACACCGCTGCTCATTAGAACCCCAGGCCACCAGTTCATCCGACGAAAGGGCGTATAGACCCGCCCGGCCATTTCTTGAATGAGATACCGCGCGACCCGCGTTCCTGTATCGATCGTCGTCAGAATGAACAGGGCTTCGAACACCAGCGCGAACTGGTACCAGTAGGCCATCAATCCAGCCATCCCCGGCAATGCTGTGAAGATGGATGCCATTCCAACCGCCAAGGACACGGCGCCGCCTGGCCGGCCGGCCACATCCACTTCAACCAATTGCGATAGCTCTGCAACCCGAGCCGGTGCAAACCCCATTGCCGAGAGCGCCTCCGTTGAGAGCGTGGTATTGATCGCCAGGTAGTCGCCGGGAATTAGCACCGACGCCGCGATCAGCGCCATCACGCCAACAAAGCTCTCCAGCAGCATCGCCGCATAACCCACCACCGCTTGAGATTCCTGCTCGATCATCTTCGGCGTTGTACCGGACGAGACGAGCGAGTGAAAGCCCGATATGGCTCCGCACGCAATCGTGATAAAGAGAAAGGGGAAGAGCGTGCCGGGAATGATCGGGCCACCGCCGGATGCAAACGCCGTCACTCGCGGCATCTCAATCGTGGGCGCCATCATGATGACGCCAAACCCGAGCAGAAACACTACACCCAGTTTCATGAAGGTGGAGAGATACCCGCGCGGCACCAGCAACATCCAACCCGGCAGGACCGAGGCGAGAAAGCCATAGCCGGCCAGCAACCACACCAGCGCCGGCTTCTCGAACTCAAACAGCCAGGCATAAGACGACTGCCCGACCACACGGCCGAACAGCACCGCCGCAATCAGCAAGAGCACGCCGAGTATGGATACCTCCGCCACCGCGCCGGGACGAAACTTTTGGAGATAGAAGCCCATGATGAGGCCGATAGGAATCGTCATCGCAATTGTAAAGGTACCCCAAGCATTGTGGTGGAGCGCGTTCACCACCGCGAATCCCAGCCCCGCCAGTGCTACGACTACGATGAACANNAGCGAGCGGCCGTTACGCCGCATCGATGCGACCAGAATGATGAAGTCCTGCACCGCCCCGGCCAACACCGCGCCGATCACCAGCCAGAGAAACCCTGGCAAGAATCCGAACTGTGCCGCCAACACTGGTCCGAGCAATGGACCGGCCCCGGCAATCGCCGCGAAGTGATGGCCGAACAACACGACCCTGTTGGTAGGGTGAAAATTCACCCCGTCGTGCAGCCGCACTGCCGGCGTCACGTGCTGATTATTCAATTCAACGACGCGCGTCGCCAACCAGCGGCCATAGAAGCGATAGGCCAGGACGTAGAGACACGCTGCCGCCACGACCAGCCAGAGCCCATTCACTTTTTCATCGGGATTGACGACGCCCGTCACATGGGCGAGAGCCAGCGCGCCGAGAAAAGCGAGCAACCCCCACAGCAGATTCATCACCGCGTTCATGCGCGGCATCCTATCATAATCAGCCAATCGGACACCCACCCCCCTCTTCCTTGCCTCTTGTTCACAGTGCATCCCAACAATCCTCTGGCTGCTTGTAAATCACCCCTGGCATCACGGTCCTTGAAGTCGTCACCGTCCCTCAAACCGGATGGATGCATCACCGCATTCGTCGGCAATATCCGCTTCTCCCGCTTGCCGCACTTCATACACACCGAGAATTATTCCAATCCGCCTATTCTTTCCAATCTGTAGCCCCGTTCCCCTCCAACGGGGAATTGGCACCGAGCCGGACGCCGCGCTACAGTTCGCACCATCATGGAACAGCCCCGCCCCTATATCCGCGAGCACTACCGGCTTCCGCTGCCCGTAACCTATCCAGTCATGTTTTCCGATACCGCGACGATCGGTGAAGGAAAAGTGACGAATCTCTCGGTGTTCGGCTGCGAGATCGAATGCATCGGCGCCGTTCCCGAAAAGACGACGCTCCTGGTGCGGCTGATCTTGCCAGACCAGGAAGAATCACTCCCTATCGAACAGGCCGAGGTCCGGTGGGTGAACGGCAACCGACTGGGAATTCAGTTCGGGAAAATGGAACGAGCGGCCAATCTTCGGCTGCACCTCTTCATGTGGGATCGCATGCTGGATCGGCTGCAGGTCCTCAAACGGTAGGGCGATTCTCTCCTGCTTCTCGCAGTACCTCTGCTTCCGCCTTCGCGCTTTTTCCTATCGTTGCCAAGCACATCAACCCGATGCCGATCCAGACCAGTTCGCGAAATCGCCGCAGCAGGGCGAAAGTGAGACCGGTTACATCACTGTAGCCGAAGGCCTGCAAGAGCAAGAGATTGCCTCCGTCTTGCGCGCCCAGGCTTCCCGGAATGAAGAAGCTTCCGCCCTTGATGAAGACGGCGAGTGCGCCGATGGAGAATGCCGACAAGAGGCTTGCCGGACCACCGAGATAATAGATAATAATGAAGACTTCCACTGATTCGGCCATCCAACCGAAAAAATATACACCGATCGAAGCATAGAAGGCTCGCTGGTGGTCCTTGTAGTAATCCTGAATCGTCCGATCGATCGAACGCAGGTGCTCCTCCTGCGACTCCAGAAATCCGATCCGCAAACCCAGTTTTCTGACGATCGCCAGAATGGAGGCGAAGAGCCCGCGTCGCTGAATGAACACAAACCCGGCGATCGAGCAGACCAGTACCCCCACGCTCAACAACGCAGCTGTCACCGTCTGTCCCGCCGAGCTGCCCGTGCCCAGGATCAAGAACCCAAGCACGATGCCCACTAAGATATAGAACACTTCGGCGATGGTCATCGTCGTCTTCGCAATCACGACGGAAGCAGCCCCCTCCGCCATCGGCACATTGGACTTCGTGAGGAGGTAGGCTTTGAGTGGCTCGCCGCCCAAATAGGCCGTTGGGGTGGTCATGTTCACCACTTCGCCGGCGGTTCTGATGGCAAGCAACCGCCAAAATGGCACCGCTTGCGCAGACCGCCCCAGCACGACTTTCCACCCATAGGCTTCGATGATGTACATCATGACGGACGGAATCAGGATGACCAGCAGAGCCATGGGGCCCAGCTGCGTGGCCGCCTCGTAGATATTGCCGGGGCCGATGTGCCAGATGAGAAGACCGAGTACGGCGAGACCGAGAGCGAGTAGGAAATAGCGAAGCACGCGTCGTTACAGACTCATTACGTAGTGGTAGTTACAGCAGAGGGACGGACGACCCACAGCATGACGCCGGCAAAGATGAGGGCGCCGGCCGCCGCAAACATGAGAAACCAATCGAGCTTGGCAAATAGCGCGAAGAGCACCAACGTCACCGAAAAATCACGGCTGGCGACGTTCTTCAGCATGAAATCTGCCCATGCTGCATGCGCAGGCGTGCGCCACCTGTTTGCAGCCTTGACCTTCTGCGCCCGCTCTACCAGCAGGAACGACAAGCCGTTCCCCAGCACGGCCACCGCCCCAAAGGCCAGTGTGCTCCAGGCCCCCGGCTGTCCTACCTGCGCCGTATAGAGCCCGGCGGCAATGCCGGCAAAGATCGCCATATGCACGATGTTGTCCATGGCGATATCAAGCCAGGCGCCGAACGGCGATTCCGTAAACGTGAGACGCGCCACCTCGCCGTCACAGCAATCGATGACGGCCGCCAACTGAAACAGCAGCGCCGCCGCGACGCCTGCGGCATAGGTTCCCATGGCAAATCCCACGGCTGACACAAAACCGATGAGCGTAGCCACGATCGTCACAGAATTGGGCGAGAGCCCGGCGGCAAGAAACAGGCGCGTAAACCAGCGCGAGAGCTTGCGATTGAAATACCGATCGACAAAACCTTCCGTCTCCCCTTTCAGGGAGTTGAAGAGTTTCTTTTCGGCCGTCGACACATCGGATGACGTCCTCACCTCCTGGTACCACGTGCCGCGCTTGTCTTCTGCCGCCACGATACGCACGCGGCCATCGACTGCCGCCCGTTCGAGCCAACGGCGGATCGGGAGTCGGCTGTTGTCGTCCAGTCCGTGACCTGAGGCATTCATGAGACTCGCCGGCAAAACCGTCACCTCGGCGGCACACGGCACGGAATCGTCGAAATGGGACGGGGCGAACGACGTCAACCGATCGTCGTGGGCCTTCAACCGGAGTCCTCCCGTCGTCGCTTCTTCGGAGCGCCTTGGCCTTGCCTGCGCCACCACGATCGCCTCGCCGTCCCGCACTTCGCGCCGCAATTGCTCGATCAAGCCTCGCGAAAACACCGCGTTCACACTCGCAACCAACGCAAAGCCCCGCACCTCAGCCGCTAGGAATTCCCATGTCCTCGGATCATCGAGTGGAAACTCCCGGATGGGCATCCACCGGACGGGGATCGTCACGCGTGGTCCATTCCCCAATGCCTGCTTGAGCTGGTCTTCCTCAGGACCGGCCAACACGATCAATTGACGGATGCCCGACCGCTGTAACGTGAGCACCACACGTTGAAACAGCCCGATCCCCACGACGTTCGTCAGCGGACCGACCGAGTCCACTCGCCGATCGGCCGGAGCGCTGAAGATACCGACCGACGGCAAGAGGATGGCCGTGGCCAACCCTTGGATTTCAACCCGCTTCTGAAGGACGCTCTCTTTCATCTCAGAAACCAGCAACTCGGCTTGGCCTTACGATACTGTCCAAGACTTTCTCATAGTTTCGGCAAAACGTCCAATTCAGCCTTCTTCACGTCTTCGATAAAATCGATCTCCGTCCAAGGCAAACCACCGATCTTCTCGTGTCCGACCTTGACAGTCTGGAAAAATTGCAGCAGGGCATCCTCGTACTCCATATTCCACGAGCCTCGTTCGATATGAGACCGGAGCGAGGCCACCAGATGAGGAATGTCGGCATGCCGCACCCGCAGGAATCCCACACCCTCGCCGGCATAATCATACTGGCTCGGCATCTTCTTTGAGAGCGCGATGACACGCCCTCCCGCGACCACCACCATACATTCCTCGCCGGTCTGGTGAACGGTCTCGTCCATCAACAGCGCGTTCTCATAGGACGATTCGACCAAGCGCCTCAAAATGTCCCGGTGAAAGAGCACGTCGGCATCCATCACGATCGCATCGTCGTCGAGGGCCGTGCGGGCGATCCAGAGGGAGGAAATGCTGCCTCGGTGGAATTCATCATTGACCAGAAAGTCCACCTTGACCCCGCAGGCGTCCAGCCCGACCGCCTCACGGATCAATTCCTGCCTGTACCCCACGACGATGTCGGCCCGTCTAACGCCGAGACTGGCCAGCGCCTCCAAGTAGCGGTGCAACAGCGACCGCCCGCCGATTTCGATCAAACACTTGGGACGATGCTGGGTGATCTGCCAGAGCCGTTTACCGACGCCGGCCGCGAGGATGACGGCTTTCATGTAGGCCTACAGGCTTGTTCGAAGGCGTCGACGAATCCGGCGAACTGCGCTTCGGTCAGCGCGCCCATGTTGGCCACGCGGAAGATCTTGCTCTCCAGATTTCCCTGGCCCGCATAGATGACATACCCTTCGGCCTTCAACCGGTCATGGAGCGTTTGATACGACACACCTTCCGGCAAGTAGAACGCCGTAATCGTATTCGACTGACGATCCGGCGGCAGAACCGCCTTGACACCCAGCTTGGCCATGCGCTCGCGTATGACGGCCGCCATCTTCTTATACCGCTGGACGCGATTGGCTACGCCTTCTTCGAGCAACTCGCTCAACGCCTCGTCGAACGCGTAGTACACCTGGACCGCCGGGGTGAACGGAATCGTGCCCCGGCCTTCGTCGTCGATGTAGTGCGTGAGATGGAGATACCAGGACCGCTTGGGATAGGCACGCATCTTTTCGACGAAACCTTTTCTCACCAGTACGAACGAGACGCCGGGAAATCCTTGGATACACTTTCCCGCGGTGCCTACCACCATGTAGATATGCGACTTCACGATGTCGATCGGTTCGCCCGCCAGAGCGCTGACCGCGTCGAGCACGAAGACGCGATTCTGGCTGTCGACGATGTCGGCAATTTCCTGAACAGGATTGATCAGCCCGGTCGTCGTTTCATGGTGGACCATGGCGACCACATGCACTTCCGGATGCTGCCGCAGTGCCAGCAACAATTTGTCGGGATCCGGCCGGTCCGTCCACTCATACTTCAATTCATTCACGCCCAAACGATGGAGCCCGACGATCTGGGACATTCGCTCGCCGTACACGCCGTTATTGAGAATGAGCATGCGTCGGCCATGAGGGAGCGACGACATCAATGCGGCTTCGACGGCAGCCGTGCCGGACCCGGTGATCACCACGGCCACGTATTCCGACTCCGCTCCCGGCACGAACGCCTTGAGCAATTTGGATTGGATGCGATGCAGCAGTTCCGTAAACTCAGACTCGCGATGACAAATGTCCGGGCGCAGCAACGCTTGGCGCACGCGCTCTGACACGTTCACCGGCCCAGGGTTGAGGAGAACCACTCTTCTCTCCTTCCTCTCTTCTATAGAGGGCGTGACGCGCTTCCCTTTACTGCGCGCATTGACCGAGCACGCTCGTTCCACCCGCCCGGCCCCACGTCGCCGAGACTCCGTCTTGCCCGAGTCGTGCGCGGGCAGCGAGCGCAAGGGAGGCGCGTCGCCCCCTCTATCCCTCAATCGCTTTCATGAATCGTTTCGTCAGATCCGGCGGATCCAGCAGAACCCGCTCTGCCTCTTCTTGGAATTCGTTGACCTTGATCAGCAACATGCTGGGCCCTTCCTGTTTCAGCATGTCCTTGAACTCATAGACAAGATCCTCGCGATCGAGCACGCGGACGGCATTCACATAGCCCGCGGCTTTCGCCACCTTCTCTAACGGTACAACATTGGAGATGGTCGGTTGATTTCCGGTCGTGCCGTACACCTCGTTGTCAAACACCACGTGAATAAAATTTTTCGGTTTCAGCGCCCCAACGGTCGCCAAGGTGCCCATGCCCATCAACACGTTGCCGTCGCCGTCGAACGTCACGACCTGCTTATCCGGCTTGGCCAGCGCCACCCCCAGCGCAATGGCCGGTGCATTGCCCATCGAACCGATCATGTAAAAATGCGTCGACCGGTCGGCGATCTTCTGGGCCTCGCGCGAGGGGAACCCATTACAGATAATGACCGGCTGATCGGTCAAGAGCTCAAGCAGTGCCGCCATCGCCTGCGACCGGCTGATTAAGGTGCCTTCTTCAGGTCTCATTTCCGACTCCCACTGACGAGTGACGTGTGACTAGTGATACGTGGTCAACCGCTACAATGCCGAAGGCGGTATCTTGCCCTTGGCTCACCACCCATCACGCCTCATAATCTTTTTATGGATGCAGTCCTTTCACGACACCCTTTGTGATAACAAGGGCGACCGGAATCTGTTGTTTTCTGTAGGTTTCCGCCACCCACCTAAAATCCTCGCCCGCCGTTTTTTCGGTCAGGGTCCGATGCGGGATTTTCATCGTATCCAGAAACTTCGGCATGACTTCGCCCATCACGAGATGCTCCGGCGCGTCCTTCCCCCCCTGGCCTCGCCAGGATACGATCAGGATGCAGGGCTGCCGATAAATCATGTTCAGCGAAATCACGGTGTTGAGCGAGGTCCCCAGTCCGGAATTCTGCATCAACACCGCCGGCATTCTCCCCGCCATGTAAGCCCCGGCCGCCATACCCACCGCTTCGTCTTCACGAACCGCAGGAGTGTACAACCGACGATTCATCAGTTCAGCGATGATTCCGCCCAGTATCGAATCAGGCACCCCGGTGAAAAAATTCACGCCCATATCCTGGAGTGATTGCACAAAAACATCGCTTTCAATCATGCGCTCATTCCCTTTTGCTTGCTTTCTCTATGAAATCGCCAGCTGAGCGGCGAAGGAAAAAAACGGACGCATTATAAAACAGCGCCTTGCGATTCTCAAGGAACAGACAGCGAGGCAATGAGTTGCGTTCACCTCTCTTGCGTGATAGCGTTGGCATCGAGCCGCACGTTATCCCTCGACACACACCATGAGACGCGCCCTTTCTCGGCTTTTGTGTATCCTTCTCTCCCTATTCGTCATGGGGGTACTGTTGTCCGCGGAAGCTCTCTGCGCTGTTCCAATAATGAACGACCCCAAGGGATTTCAGAACATCCCTTGGGGGACCCCCCTGACGACGCGCCAAGACCTGGAAGTCGTTCAGTCCGGGGCTCACATTACGGAGTATCGCATGAGGGCCGATGGCTCGACATTCGCCGACGCCGAGATGACGAGCGTTCTCTACGTGTCGATCGACGATCAATTTGCCAGGGTGACGATCCGATACCAAGGCGAGCTGGTTCATAAGCAGGTTCTGAATTTCTTAGAGACCCGGTACGGAGCCCTGCAACGCATCCCCGGACAGATGGCGCGGGGGCTCAATCAGCAATATACCTGGCGAGGCTCGGACACCGAGATCAATTTGACCTATCAGGCCGGTACGAAGCGAGGGTACATCTTCATTGACAGCCGAACCCTCGCACCGCGGTTCAATGATGACATCACCGATTCGGCGGAATAATCCCCTCCTCAATCTGCTCGCCAACCGGGCCGGGCGCTATGCAGGTTTCGTCCTCTGTCTGATCTTCCAGGCCGGCCCCGCGACGGCCGTTCCCATCGAAGATGATCCCAACGGATTCGAAGGCATCCCCTGGGGGACGATACTTTCAGATATGGACCGTTTCGTCAAAATTGACGATGACGGCCGCTCTCAGACCTATGAGCACAAAGATGGCAGACCGATGCTGGGCACAACTCCAGTCGATTCCATGCGATTGACGGCATTTCGGAACCGGTTCGGGCGCGTGACCGTTCGCTACAGCGGAAGAGCGGCCCACGAAGCGATCATGGACCACCTCCAATCCACATACGGCCCGCTCGACCGAACCCCGGGACAAATAGCCGTCGGCCCTGTCAAAGTGTACGCCTGGCACGGCTTCCATACGGAAGTCACATTACGCTTCGAGGCAAATGGGGACCGCGGCATCATCTTCTTTGAAAGTCGGACGCTCCCCGAACGGTGGTCGGTCGAGAGCCCATCTTCAGCTTTCTGACCGTCGGTACCCGCTTTTTTGATCTACACTCCTATAAACTTTCCATTGACAAGCGCCCTTCGCTTTCGCATTATGACGCACTTATGACCAACGCAGCCAAACTCCGAGCCGCTTTGAAGAGGCCGGGCGCCATGAAGATCGTCGGCGCGTACGACGCCTTAAGCGCCCGATTGATCGAACGCGCCGGCTTCGACGGTATCTGGGCCGGGGGATTCGCCATTTCAGCCTCGATGAAATGCATCCCCGACGCCAGCTTCATCGATTCCAGCGAGCAACTCGGGATCGAGCGTAATATCGTCGAGGCAGTCAGCATTCCCGTCATTGCCGACTGCGACACCGGCTACGGGAACGCGCTGAACGTCATGCGCACCGTCAACGACCGGGAGCGGGCCGGTGTAGCCGGTATCTGCATTGAGGACAACGTCTATCCCAAACGATGCAGCTTCTACGCAGGTGTCCGCCGGGAACTGATTCCGATCGAAGATCATTGCAGCAAGATCAAGGCGGCCAAAGCCGCCCAGATGTTCCCGGAGTTCGTGGTCATCGCGAGAACGGAGGCCCTGATTGCGGGATGGGGTCAGGAAGAAGCGTTGAAACGGGTGGAAGCCTATGCTGAGGCGGGAGCCGACGCGGTCCTGATCCACTCGAAATCAAAAAAATTCGACGAGCTGCGGGCCGTGTATAAAGCCTGGTCCGGCCGTGTGCCGCTGGTCGTGGTTCCGACGATTTTCGACCAGACCACCGCGGCAGAGATGGAAGAGGCGGGGGCCAAGATTATCATCTATGCGAATCAGCCCGTGCGGGCGGCGATTCGTGCGATTCGCGATACGCTGGATCTGATCCAGAAGGATACACGCCCCGGAGCCGCCAATGAGATCATCGTCACGCTCCCGGAAGTCTATGACATCGTCGGCGTCCCTCAGATGGAACGGGATGAAAAGCAGTTCCTGCCGGTGGGAAGCGAAAAGATTACCGCCGTCATCGCCGCTGCCGGGTTCGAAAAGCAACTGTTGCCTCTGATCGAGGACAAGCCCAAATGCTTGCTCGACATCAAGGGGAAGACCATCTTGGATCGCCAGGTGACCGCTCTCAATGAATGCGACATCAAAGACATCGCACTGGTGCGCGGGTATAAGAAGGAAGCCATCACACTCCCCAACATCCGTTATTACGACAACGACCAGTATGAGAGCACCGGCGAACTGTTCTCGCTCTTCTGCGCTGAAAACGAGTTGAAAGGCCGGACCATCGTCCTGTATGGCGACATCATTTTCGATACCGCCGTTCTTGACAAGTTGCTCAAAAGCCCCGCCGACATCTCCATCGTCGTCGATCTGGCTTGGTTCGACCAAGATCAGCGAAACGCGCAGGCGGCCCATCTGAATCCGGACCTTGTCTCACTCGCCGAGCCACCGGGAAAGAGTTACTCCTCGCGGTTCGTACTGTCAGAGGGAGAGCACCAGGTCGTCAAAATCGGTCAGCAATTGCCACGGGAACAGGCGCATGGAGAATTTATCGGCATGGCCATGTTTTCCGAAAAGGGCGCGGAGGCACTTCGCGACTGCTACCGGTCGGCCCAAGAACAGTACAAGTCGACTGGTTTTCACGAAGCCGGTAGTTTCCTCAAAGCCTCTTTTACCGACATGATCCAGGAACTCATCGACCGCGGCCACCGGGTCGATGCTGTGCCGATCTTCAAAGGCTGGATGGAAGTCGACTCTTTTGAGGAGTATCAGAAAGCCTGGGCCAAGATTCGGCAGTAGACCTTTCTCCCATCAGTGTTTCTCCCTCTCCAATCCGACAAACTCCGCCAGTCCAGACCGCTTCTAGTCGGTCAATCCTACTCTGATAGGGCCAGAGCCTCCGCACACTTCAGAGCATAACGTTGGTTTTCCGTTGTTTGAAGCCAGTGACAAAAAGCGGCGCGCAGGGGGTATTTCCGTCTCCCTCCTGAGAGGGATGCCAAGGCCCCTCTCCAGAGGCAGGCGAAACCCTCAAAGACGCGATAGCCTCAAGACGTAGCGCGAGTTTTCCTGTTGTTCATAACCCAAGGAGGCCATCGAGCATGAAACATCAAGAGCGCGATTCAGCGGAACCGCTGATGACGACCGGTCCTGCACAAAACCGGCGACGGGAGCTCCAGCTGGACGGCCAACTCAGCGTCATCTTTTCAGGCATCGACGCAACTGAAATGGTGATGGATACGGGAACGATCTTCAATCTTCGCCGGAACGGGATGGGACTCCACACTGAGCGTTC
>DKBD01000203.1:0-12252 GCA_002451055.1 Nitrospira sp. UBA6909
CGATCAACAGGGCGCGCTGTTCGTGGTCGATAACGGCAACAACCGCATTCAAAAATTCGACAACGCCGGGAATTTCATCATCCTCTGGGGGAATTTCGGCTCAGCCAACGCCAATTTTCACAACCCGACCGGCATCGCCTGTGACGGCAAGGGCGACGTGTGGGTGGTGGATACGAACAATCACCGGGTTCAGAAATTCGACGGGAAGCTGGGCGGCTACGTGATGAAATTCGGCTCGCGTGGCAACGGCGAAGGCCAATTCAACGCACCGTGGGGTATTGCGGTCGATCGTGTTCGGGGGTTTGTGTACGTCGTCGACAGCGCGAATTTCCGCGTGCAGAAGTTCGACATGAGCGGCGAGTTCATCATGGCGTGGGGCAGTTTCGGCAGCGGGGACGGCCAGTTCTATTTTCCGCGCGGCGTCGCCGTGGACCAGAGCGACGGCTCGGTCTATGTCGTGGATATGGGGAACCACCGCATCCAGAAATTCGATACCAGCACCAACGTGCTGCCGCAATTATTGACAAAATGGGGCGGCAGTGCGGAAGCCGGCCATGCCAGCAGTCCGCTCGCTCGAGAGGCCGGGCAGCTGCGATCGCCATGGGGGATTGCCGTGGACGGCGCCGGGGATGTGTATGTGGCGGATACCGGAAACCATCGAATCGAAAAGTTCGACCGGGAAGGTAATTTCATCACCCAGTGGGGCGGGTTCGGTAACGGTGAGGGTCAGTTCAACTTTCCTTACGGCATTGCCGTGGACGCGAAAGGTAGTGTCTTCGTCGTTGACAGCGGGAACACACGGGTGCAGCAGTTCATGCCGGCGGAAGAAGGCAGCGAGCGGTTGCAGGAAGAAGCCGAGGCCGATGCCGAGCTGGCGCGACCACCCCAGGGGTTCACGTCGTAGAGTCAAGCAGGACACCGGAGGCCGTTGGCCGGGTGAACGTTCGGATCTGGCGAGGGAGTCATCATGTTGGATAAAGAACCGCCGAGACAAGGGTTGACGTACGACGACGTGGTGCTGGTGCCTGCCAAGTCGCAGGTGTTGCCGAACGAAGTCGAAACCGGCACGTTCGTCTCGCGCAATATCCGAATCAATATTCCGCTCCTCAGCGCCGCGATGGATACCGTGACCGAAGCGAGGTTGGCCATTGCCATAGCGCGCGAAGGCGGGATCGGCGTCATTCACCGCGTGCTGCCGCCGGCCGAGCAGGCGATGGAGGTCGATAAGGTCAAGAAGTCGGAAAGCGGCATGATTCTCGATCCCGTGACGATTTCCCCGGATGAAACGATCCGCGACGCGCATAACTTGATGGCCAAATATCGGATCTCCGGCATTCCCGTCACCAAGGAGCGCAAGCTGGTCGGCATTCTCACCAACCGCGACCTCCGTTTCGAAAGCCGTATGGACCTCAAGGTGTCGCAAGTCATGAAGCGAGAAAAGCTGGTCACGGCGCCTGAGGGTACGAGTCTCGAAAAGGCGCGGGAAATTCTCCATGAGCATCGCATCGAAAAGCTGCCGGTAGTGAACAAGGCGTTTGAGCTGAAAGGTCTCATCACGATCAAGGACATCGAAAAGCGCATCAAGTATCCCAACGCGTGCAAGGACGCGCATGGCCGTTTGCGTGTGGCAGCGGCCGTCGGGGTCGGGCCGGAGACGGAAGAGCGCGTGGCGCTGCTCAAGAAGGCGGGGGTCGATCTGGTCGTCGTCGATACCGCTCACGGCCATTCGCAAGCGGTGTTGGACACCGCGAAGATGATCAAGAAGCGGCATCCGACTCTTGAGCTCGTTGCGGGCAACATCGGAACGGCCGAGGCGGCCAAGGATTTTTTGAAGATAGGCGTCGACGCGGTGAAGGTGGGTGTCGGTCCCGGTTCGATCTGCACGACGCGCATCGTGTCCGGCGCCGGCATGCCGCAGCTGACGGCCATCGCGGATTGCGCCAAGGTGTTGAAGGGGACCGGTGTGCCGGTCATTGCCGATGGCGGCATCAAGTTCTCCGGCGATATCACCAAGGCGTTGGCGGCCGGCGCGTCGTCTGTCATGCTCGGAAGCCTGTTCGCCGGCACGGAGGAATCGCCCGGAGAGACTGTGCTGTATCAAGCGAGAACCTATAAAGTCTATCGCGGCATGGGCTCGATCGGTGCGATGGAGCGCGGGGGCGGAGATCGGTATGGACAGGGGGGACGTCCTGCGAAGAAGCTGGTTCCAGAAGGGATCGAAGGGCGTGTGCCCTATAAAGGGCCATTGGCCGCCGTTATCTACCAACTGGTCGGCGGAGTCAAATCTGGCATGGGCTATTGCGGTTGTCGGACGATCGCCGATTTGCAGGAGAATGCGACCTTCATCCGTCAAACGGTCGCAGGCCTTCGCGAAAGCCACGTGCACGACGTCATTATCACCAAAGAAGCGCCGAATTATCGGATGGATTGGGAATAGTTTCGGTTAGGGGTTAGGAGTAAGGAGCGAGGGGGCCAGATCCGCGCCCTTCTCACCGTATGTCCTTCACCCCTTACGGCTCACACCTCACCCCGCACTGTATCAAGATGGAACTTTGGCATGACAGAATTCTGGTCCTCGATTTCGGATCGCAGTATACCCAGCTGATCGCCCGCCGGATCCGCGAAGCGCAGGTGTATTCTCAGATTCTCCCCTGCACGGTTCCATTGGCCACCATCCTGGCCTATCGCCCACAGGGCATCGTGCTGTCAGGCGGGCCGTCGAGCGTGTATGAGAGGAAGGCGCCGACCGTCGCCAAGGAGCTGTTTGATCAAGGCATTCCGATCCTCGGCATTTGTTACGGCATGCAGTTGGTGACACATCTCTCTGGCGGAGAGGTGATGAAGTCCGCGCATCGGGAATATGGCCGGGCCGATTTGACGATCGATGAGGCGGACGGTCTGTTCAAGGGAGTCGGTGAGGGCGGGTCCACCGTCGTATGGATGTCCCATGGCGATCGGATCGAGCGGATGCCGCCTGGATTCCGTTCTATCGCGCATACGAGCAGTTCGCCGATTGCGGCGATGAAACGCGACGACCGTAAGCGCCGGATCTATTGCCTGCAATTCCATCCCGAAGTGGCGCATACGCCGGAAGGGGCGACGATTCTCCGCAATTTCGTCTATGAAATTTGCGGCTGCAAGCCGACCTGGACGATGCAGTCATATGTCGATACGGCCGTGAAGCAGATTCGAGAGCAGGTCGGCAAGGATCGGGTCATCTGTGCCTTAAGCGGTGGAGTCGATTCATCGGTCGCAGCAGCGCTGACGCACCGTGCGATCGGTGACCAACTCACCTGTATTTTCGTCGACAACGGCGTGCTGCGGGCCGGCGAGCGAGATCAGGTGCAGAAGACTTTTGCGTCGCAGTTGCACCTCAACCTGCGCATGCTCAACGGGACGAAGCAGTTTCTGGCCGGCCTTAAGAACGTGACCGACCCGGAACGGAAGCGCAAGATCATCGGCCGCCAATTCATCAAGCATTTCGAGGCTGAATCCAAGAAACTCAAGGGCGCTAAATTTCTTGTCCAAGGCACCCTCTATCCGGACGTGATCGAGAGCGTCAGTTTCAAGGGACCGTCAGCGACGATCAAGACACATCATAATGTCGGCGGGTTGCCGGCCCGCATGAGGCTCAAACTCATCGAGCCGCTACGGGAGCTTTTCAAAGACGAAGTGCGGGTGTTGGGAAAGGAACTGGGATTGCCGGACGAGATCATTTGGCGGCAGCCGTTTCCCGGTCCCGGCCTTGCGATCCGAGTCTTGGGGGCGGTCACGCCGGAGCGGTTGACGATCCTCCGCGCGGCGGAAGCCGTCGTCGATCAAGAAATTCGCGCGGCGGGGCTCTATCGGGACATCTGGCAGGCATTCGCCGTCCTGTTGCCGATCCGCACGGTCGGCGTCATGGGCGATCAACGGACCTATGAGCATGTCATTGCGATTCGTGCGGTCACGAGCGTGGACGGTATGACCGCCGACTGGGCGAAGATTCCCAATGACGTGCTGGGCCGGATGTCGAATCGGATCATCAACGAAGTGAAGGGCGTGAACCGGGTCGTCTACGACATCAGCTCCAAACCGCCGTCGACGATTGAATGGGAATAGGAGGAATGACGGGCGACCAAGTGACTCCTGTGCTCGCGCGACGCTCACGCGAGAGCAATTATAGATTCAAATTGTGGGCGGTGCTCGTCGCATGCGCGCAGTAGGAGTCACACTGGTCACCCGTCACGAGAATGTATGGAAGTAAGATTGCAAAAACTCATCGCCGGAAGCGGGCTCGCGTCACGCCGCAAGGCGGAGCAACTCATTGATGCGGGGCGGGTGACGGTCAACGGCAAGGTCGTGACGGAGCTGGGGACGAAGGTCGATCCGGCTCGTGATCACGTGAAGGTGGACGGAAAACATCTGAGCGCCGCGCAGCCGTTTGTCTATTTGATGCTGAATAAGCCGAAACATGTTATGTCCACGCTGGACGATCCGGGGGGCAGGCCCACCGTCAAGGATTTTCTTCGCGGGGTGTCGGTCCGGGTGTTTCCCGTCGGCCGGTTGGATTTTGACAGCGAAGGGTTGATGCTGTTGACGAACCATGGGGATTTGGCGCAGGCATTGCTGCATCCGCGGTATCATGTCGCGAAGACGTATCTCATCAAGGTGAAGGGAATCCTCACCGACGAGGAGATTGGGCAGCTGGAGCAAGGCGTCAAGCTCGAAGACGGGATGACCAGTCCGGCGCAGGTGAAGAAAATCAGCAAGGCGGAGCAGAATTCCTGGCTGGAGATTACGATTCGCGAGGGCCGCAAGCATCAAGTCAAACGGATGTTGGAGTCGGTCGGCCATCCGGTCATTCGCTTGACCAGGGTGAGGATGGGCTCGTTGTCGTTGGGACGGCTGGGGTCGGGAGAATTTCGGTTCTTGACCGATCGGGAGGCCAATGCGTTGCGGGGATTGGTCGAGGAACGTGTTGAGGCGGTCGAACGAGGAGAGCAACTGCCAAGACGCCCTCGTAGACCTGTTCGTCGAGAGGGCTGGGCTCGTCCTAAGAAAAAGAAAGTGGCGCAACGATGAAGCTGCGGACTCATATGTGCGGGGAGTTGACCAAGCAACAGGTGGGGCAATCGGTCGTATTGAACGGCTGGGTCCAGCGGCGTCGGGATCACGGCGCCGTCATGTTCATCGATTTGCGCGATCGGACCGGCATCACGCAGGTGGTCTTCAATGCCGAACGCAATGCTGCTGTGCACAAGGCCGCCCACACGTTGCGGAGCGAATGCGTGGTGTCGATCGCCGGACAGGTCATGGCCCGCCCGGATGAATCCAAAAATCCCAATCTGCCGACCGGCGAGATCGAAGTGTTCGTGGACGAGGTCGAGATTCTGAACGAAGCCAAGACGCCACCGTTTGTGATCGAAGATGAGGCCGAGGTGACCGAGGCCGTTCGCTTGAAATACCGTTATCTCGATCTCCGGCGGCCCAAGATGCAGCGATTGCTGGGCATGCGGCATGCCATCGCGCAGGCGACTCGTGGATTTCTCAATGCCGAAGGGTTTCTGGAAGTCGAGACGCCTGTTTTGACGAAGAGCACGCCGGAGGGTGCGAGGGATTACTTGGTTCCCAGCCGAGTGAACGCCGGCCAATTTTTCGCCTTGCCGCAGTCGCCGCAGCTGTTCAAGCAAGTGCTGATGGTGAGCGGCGTGGATCGGTACTATCAAATAGCCCGCTGCTTCCGCGATGAAGATCTCCGCAACGACCGGCAGCCGGAGTTCACGCAGATCGACCTTGAACTGTCGTTCGTCGATCGTCAACAAGTGATGGCGCTGATGGAACGAATGATCGTCACGATCTTCAAAGAGGCCGGCGGTGTGACGCTGCCGACGCCGTTCCCGCGCATGACCTATGTCGAGGCCATGGGACGATATGGATCGGACAAGCCAGATCTGCGGTTCGACATGCCGCTCTACGACGTGACGGCGTTCGGTGCGGGGAGCGAATTCAAAGTATTCAAGGACGCGGCGGCGAAAGGCGGGATGGTCAAGGCGCTGATCGTCAAGAGAGGCGCGGCGCTTTCACGGACCCGCATCGATGCGCTGGGAGAAACGGCCAAAAGCTTCGGCGCCAAAGGCCTCGCCTGGCTCAAAATCACGGCAGAGGGGCAGCTCGAATCGGTGATCGCCAAATTCCTGGACGCCAAGGCCTTTGCGGCTGCCTTGCCGGAGGCTCAAGCGGGAGACCTGGTCCTCTTTGGCGCGGACAAGCCCGCGGTCGTACACGATGTGCTTGGACGCATCAGGCTGCTGCTGGGAGAGGAACTGAATCTGATCGACAAGACGGCTTGGAAGCCCCTCTGGATCACCGAGTTTCCGCTGCTCGACTATTCGCCGGAAGAAAAACGATATATCTTCATGCATAATCCATTTGCCGCGCCGATGGACGAAGATCTGGCCCTCCTCGATTCCGATCCGCTCAAGGTGCGGGCGAAGGCCTACGATATGGTCCTCAACGGGAGCGAAATCGGCGGCGGTAGTATCCGCAACCATCGGAGCGACATCCAGCTCAAGATCCTGGATAGGCTGGGCATTGACAAGGAACAGGCTCAGGCCAAGTTCGGATTCTTGCTGGAGGCGCTCGATTATGGCGCGCCTCCGCACGGTGGGATCGCGTTCGGTCTTGATCGATTGATCATGCTGCTCGGCGGGGCGGAGTCGATCCGCGACGTGATCGCGTTCCCGAAAACGCAGCGAGCCCAGTGCCCCTTGACCGATGCGCCATCTGCCGTGAGTACGGATCAGTTGAAAGAATTACGAATCAAGCTGGATCTGGTCGAGTAGACTTCATGGCTGGCAATACGTTCGGCCGAATCTTCACCGTCACGTCGTTCGGCGAGAGCCACGGGCCGGCGATCGGCTGTGTCGTCGATGGTTGTCCGCCGGGACTTGCTCTTTCAACCGAAGACATTCAAAAAGACTTGGACCGGCGCAAGCCCGGTACCTCCCGCCACGTCACGCAACGGCAGGAATCAGACACGGTTGAAATTCTGTCCGGGGTGTTCGAGGGACAGACGACCGGCACGCCGATCGGGCTACTCGTCCGCAACGAAGACCAGCGCAGCCGGGACTACGGCAATCTAGTCGATACCTTCCGCCCAGGTCACGCCGACTATACCTATTGGCAGAAGTACGGGATTCGGGATCATCGCGGCGGTGGTCGCGCGTCCGCGCGCGAAACGGCCGTGCGCGTGGCAGCGGCGGCGATCGCCAGAAAGTGGCTCGCTGAAAAATATGGGATTGTGATACGCGGCCATCTAAGCCAGCTCGGCCCGATCGAGATTCCGTTCAAGAGCTGGGATGCTGTGGCGGGCAATCCCTTCTTTGCGGCCAATGACGAGATGGTCTCGAAGCTGGAATCGTTCATGGACGAGTTGCGGAAATCCGGCGATTCGGTCGGGGCGAGGATCACGACGGTAGCCGAGCATGTGCCGGTCGGATGGGGGGCGCCGGTCTATGCGAAGCTGGATGCGGATCTGGCTGCGGCCATGATGAGCATCAATGCGGTGAAAGCCGTTGAGATCGGTGCGGGCTTTGCTTCAGTCAGTCAGCGAGGCTCGGAGCATGGCGATGAACTGACGCCGGAAGGATTTCTCTCCAATAATGCCGGTGGAATCTTGGGAGGCATTTCGACGGGTCAGGATATCGTCTGCTCGATGGGGATCAAGCCGACCTCCAGCATTCGTATCGCCCGACGATCTATCGACAAACAAGGGAATCCTGTCATGGTCGAAACACAGGGGCGTCACGATCCCTGCGTCGGCATCCGTGCGACACCGATCGCCGAAGCCATGATGGCGCTCGTCCTCATGGACCATGCCTTGCTGCATCGTGCCCAGAACGGCGATGTCACGACGACCACGCCGAAGATTCCAGGGGCGATCGACCAAACCAGCTCTTCTGCTCAGAACGCTTCGAAACCATAAAGACTGATCTCGCGAAGGTATGGTGCTGGCATGGAATGCCGATGCCATCTCCCCTATGACGCGCCTCTTGACCTATGCCGTGAGGCGGAATAGACTGCTCTGCAATGATACGGTCCTTTGGGTCCAAGATGACCGAAGCATTGTTTGCTGATGAAGATGTGCCACGCTTTCGTGCCGTTGAGCGCATAGCTCGAAGAAAACTATTAGTGCTCCATCGGGCAACATTACTCGATGATCTCAGGGTTCCGCCTGGAAACCGCGTGGAGGCGTTGAGTGGGAATCGAAAGGGGCAGTACAGTATTCGAATCAATGATCAGTGGAGAATCTGTTTCGTGTGGGCCAAAGGTGATGTGTATGAGGTCGAGATTGTTGACTACCATTGAGGTGTCAGATGGCACGAAAGCGGTTGCTTGAGCCGATTCATCCAGGCGAGATCCTATTGGAAGAGTTTATGAAGCCCATGGGGATCAGCATTAATCGGCTTGCCCGTGATATTCGGGTGTCGCCGGGCAGGATTAGCGCCATTGTGAATGGAAAACGCGCCATTACAGCCGATACGGCGCTCCGTTTGGGCAAGTATCTGAGAACATCTTCAGATCTCTGGATTGGACTCCAAGGGGAGTTTGATTTACGAATGGCCAAACGGGCGATCGGACTTGAAATCGACAGGCAAATTCAGGCCTATGTCGCGTGATCGTGCTGAAGCCATAATGACCTCGCCTCGATCTGTGACGCGAATCGTCTCTCCGGCCTGAGCTATTTTGAGGTACCGGCTCAAATGATTCTTCAGTTCTTTGACGCCCACGTGGATCATCGGATCTCCATGGATATTGGAGCTATATCATGGTGTGAAGGTGGTTACTCGTCAAGCAGCGGAGGCTTCGTGAGTCACCCGCCTGTGCAGGAGGCCACGGTTGTTGCGCCGAGGAGGCATACGCTTCGGCGAGGTGTCGTTGAAGACTCAACAGGGGACATGGTTGTGAAACTGTGGGGCTCCACAGGATTCGCCATGGCTCCCGTGGAAGGTACATAGCACAACCTTGATCGCGAACAGGCTAAGAGAGAAGAGTACACACATGATCGACATCTATACAGACGGGGCCTGTAGCGGGAATCCTGGGCCTGGAGGCTGGGGAGTCTTGCTGCGGGTCGGTAATGACGAAACGGAGCTCAACGGCGGGGAGCCGGCGACGACGAATAACCGCATGGAGTTGCTGGCGGTTATTGAGGCACTGCAGTCGTTCACGCAACCGGTTACGGCGCGGGTCTATACCGATTCGCAGTATGTGCAAAAGGGCATCAGCGAATGGATTCATGACTGGAAGCGGCGCGGCTGGAAAACGGCGGCCAAAGGGCCGGTCAAAAATGAGGACTTGTGGCGGCGGCTCGATGTGCTGGCGTCCGGCCATACACTCGAATGGCATTGGGTCAGGGGACACAACGGCCATCCGGAGAACGAACGGGTTGATGCGCTGGCTCGTGCCGGTCTTCAGCAGGCGCGCCGAGGTGGGAAGCCGACCGGCCGTTCAACTGCCGCTCCGGTGAAAGAGGCAGTCCGTCGAATCGATGCCGACCCCATCCTGAACATACAGCGTGCGACGGTTTATCGAGGTGATACCTGCGTGTTTTCAGATTTCTCCTTTGTGCTGCGGGAAAGGGAGCATGCGGTGATTCTTGGGCCCAATGGGGCCGGCAAATCGACATTGCTCAAGCTCTTGGCCGGTGAGGTGCACACGGTTCCTCTAGACGAAACCAAGCTAACCCTGTTTGGTGAGGAGCGCTGGAATGTGTGGGATGTCAGGAAACAGATAGGGGTCGTATCGCACGATCTTCAACGGGATTATCTGATTTGTGCGGAGGGATTGAATGTCATCCTGTCCGGCTTCTATGCAAGCAATGATACCTATGCCTATCAAGAGTTCAGTGAGGGGCAAATTTCGCGGGCCTGGGACGTGATGAAAGAATTGGCCATCGATTCGTTGGCTGGTCGCCGATTCGGCCATCTCTCCACCGGCGAGCAGCGGCGGTTTCTTCTCGGGCGCGCCCTGGTGCACGATCCCTCCGTGTTGGTCTTGGACGAGCCGACCAGCGGGCTCGACCTGAAGGCCTGCTTTCAATACCTCGACCTCTTGCGTACCCAGATCGGCAAGGGGAAGACCGTGCTGCTCGTGACCCATCACCTGCATGAGATTCCACCGGAGATCGATCGGGTGATCTTTCTGAAGGATGGGACAATCGTGGCTGATGGCCTCAAAAAGACATTATTGATCAGCGACCAGGTCAGTCGGCTCTTTGATCGGAACGTCACTCTGGTTCATGCCAATGGCTGGTATCAGGCCTTGCCAGGGTGAATGTCCATGGTCTATCGACGGGTCTCCTCAAGCACCCTCAGGGGAAACATTGAGGGGGAAGGCACTTACGGAAAGAGGCGTGTGGACTCTATGCGGAATGTGACGTCGTGAGAGGCAATCAACGTTCAGGTCGTGCATGGAACGTGTAAAGAAAATTCAGCGAGACAAAAGAGACTATTTCTTCCGAAATCCGAAATAGGCTCCCGCGCCGCCGGCGCCGGCCGAGGGGAGATAGCCGCTCAGCACTTCTTTGAAGCCGTCCGCTTTGCCTTGGACCCACCCAAGTACACGCATGAGATCGGCGTGGATCAAATTCCACTCGATATGGATCCATCCCGTGGATTTCATGATCGCAATGAGCGCGGCGAGTGCCGCGGCGATCAACAGGGTGAGCGTCAGCGTTTTTCGCAAGGCCCAACCGATGAGGAATCCGCCAAGGAAGCTCGCTCCTCCGCTGGCGAGGATCGGCGACATCAGGTCGCTGAGCCAGGCACCCGTCCCAGCAACCGTGGTGGCGCCGGCAGTAAGAAAAGGTGTTGCCGCCCACGGGGGATCGGCAAACAGGCTGCTGATCGTGTTCTTGGGCAGGCCCCCCGGAGGGGGCGGTACGTTGTTCATAGCCGATCGGTATCGAATGTATTGCAGACAGCCGGGTCGCCGGACTCGAGGCCCCGTTTGAGCCAGGTCATCCGTTGTTCGGAAGATCCGTGAGTCCAACTCTCCGGTTGCACGTGGCCGCGTGACATTCGTTGCAGCCGGTCGTCTCCGATGGCTGAGGCGGCACGAAGCCCGTCCTCAAAATCACCGGGTTCGATCAAGTTCCGCTCANNCTGACCGAGAGCGCATTTCTTTCCACCTCGGAGCCCCGGCGTTGGAGGCGATGGACTTTTTCTGCAATGCCCAAGACATTTTGCACATGGTGGCCGACCTCGTGCGCGATGACGTAGGCCTGCGCAAAGTCTCCCGATGCTCCGAGGCGATGGGCCATCTCCTCGAAAAATGAGAGATCCAGATACACCCGGCGGTCGGCGGGACAATAGAACGGACCGACGGCTGACGAGGTGGTGCCGCAGGCGGATTGCACGGCGCCGGTAAAGAGGACCATGCGCGGGTCTTCATAGCGAGGGCCGAGCAGCGTATGCCAGGTGGTTTCCGTGTCGGCGAGCACGACCGAGGCAAATCTTCCGAGCTGGTCTTGGGGGGCGCCGACCGGGCCTGAGTCCGATGGGGCGGACGGTGCCATCGTCTCGGACACACTCCGGACTCCGGTGAGGAGATTGAGGATGGTGAGGGGATTCGTCCCGGTAAAATAACTGATCGCGAGGGCTAAGACGATGGTGCCAATCCCGATTCTGCCTCGGCCTCCAAGGCGAGCCGGTCCCATGCCTCGGCGGTCTTCAATATTGTCGCTTTCGCGTTGGCCGTCGATGCGCATGAGCCGCCTCCTGACGAGTACGTGATCAGTCTGTTTCCTTTTCCATGGTGGCCAGATAAGCCCTGTCGCACGAAGATAGCCCGGACGACATCAGGAGCAGCAGGAGGATCAACGTCACGTGTGGCATGGTTACCTCACTGGATGGGAAGAGGGACCACGATGAAGCTTGCGCCGAATTCTGAACCGTTCGGAGATTGTAACCGATGTGAGTGGGAAGGGGGAAGTCATTCTGAATGGCGGCGTATAGAAAGACTGGATCGAGCCGGGAGGAAGAATCGGAGGAGGCGGCGGGTTCGTGGTCGGGTTTTGAGCCGATACGTTCGGGCAGGCATTGCGGCGGAGAGTCCCGTTTGACCTGGATTGGTGAAAAGTGAGGGGAGGCGGCACGATCGTGGGGCCGCCTCCCGGATGGCAGGTTACTGACTGTCGTTCGCGTCGAATGGCAAGTCTTCCGTGATCTCCGAAAGATCTCTTGGGTATAGGTTGATCTCAATCCGTCG
>DKBD01000203.1:12295-23003 GCA_002451055.1 Nitrospira sp. UBA6909
ATCTGTTTGTCTTCGACCGTCTTCAGCACGTCACTGACCTGCTTCAGCACTTTGAGGCCATCCGGCTTGAGTTGGACCTGCCCGGAATCGAAGAGCACCCGATCGACCAAATTGATGGTAAGTTTGTCGCGGACTTGCTGAACCGTGATATTGCCCTTCGAAATTTCGTCTTGGAGGGACTTGGACAGTTCTTCCTGCGTTCTCGTGAGTCGTGTGATTTCCGCTTGCTTGGCGAGACGGTCCTTCTCCAGGCGGACTTTTTCCGCCGCTTCCGCTTCAGCGCGCTGACGAGCCTTGTCGAGATTAGCAGCCAGTTGGGTTTGCTCTTGGAGCAGCTGCTCACGTTCTTGTGCGTTATGCGCGGCATCGGCTTCCATCGCTGCAGCCCGCTGCTTGAGTCTGTTGATTTCTTCCTGCGCGGATGCACTACCCTCGGCATGCTTCTGTTCGAGATCCGCGATCTGACCGCGCAGGTTGACGAGATCGTTGTTCAACTGACTGTTTTCATTTTCCAAGCCGTCGAGGCGGCTCTGTAACTCGTTTGAGCGAGCGGTGAGGGTGTCACGTTCTTGGGCTAATGAGGCCGCTTCTTCCTCGGCGGCTTTTCGGAGCGATGTTTCCTGGTCGAGGTTTGACTGCAAGCTGGTCAGCTGTTGTTTCGCCTCCTCAAGCTCGGTCAGGGTTTGCGTGTGAGTTTTCGTGCTCACACAACCGACGGAGGCGAACGCCCACAGCGCGAGAACTGCGGGAATGGTAAGTATGGGGCTGAAGCGGATGGAAGGCTGCATGATGGTCTCCTCCTTGCGTGGGCTCACTGCGCCGAACGATTGCTCCCAGAAATATGGAACACGAGCGAAGAAAAAGCAAACTCGACGTCCACCTCCCTCTGTCTATTGCTTTGGAATAATAGGAGCGTTCTCGGATGGCGTGGGACGAGACCGGATCTGATGATGCGAACGGATAAGGGTAGCCGGTCAAATGGACCGCTTTCGCTTGTCACACGTCCGTTTTGGACTAGAATTGAATCGTGAAATTGGACGCACCGACACATCGAGATCCCCGTTTCGTCTATCTGCCGATTTTGATGGTGCTCTTCCTGCTCTTCTGCTTTCGTGTCACAGCCCAGTTGATCCAGGCGTGGTCCCCTGTGGAGTTTCTTCCACCATTTGATTCCTGGGAGAGTGGAGCCGTGCCGTATTGGCTGCTGTGTGTATCGCAAGCCGTCATTATCCTCGTCTGCGCCAGAGTGATGTGGCGGTTGTACGTTGGAGTGACCACTCCTTCTGCGAGAACAGGCAGAGTTCTCCTTGTCGTAGGAGGGATCTATTTCGGGCTGATGTGTGTGCGGCTCATCATGGGCCTGACCGTTGCGCCGGACCACTTCTGGTTTGGCGCGAGATTGCCCACGATGTTTCACTTGGTGCTTGCCTGCTTCATGTTGGTGTATGGCAGATTTCATGCTGCAAGCAGGCGCGGAGCGCTGGTCTCGGAATCAGGAGGCGTTCCATGAGACGGATCGTCCGGTACGCAGCCTATCCTGCCGTGTTGATTGGCAGCATGTGGGGGAACCTGCTCCTGATGGAGACGGGAGCGGGATTTCTCTGGTCCACATATCTCCCGGTCACCATTGGAACGCTCCTTGTGATCTGGCTTGAGAGCACGATGCCCTATCGTACCGAGTGGAGGCCGTCGAACAAGGAAGTGGCGAGCGACTCCATGTTCCTCGTCTTAGTGCATGTCGCTTGGCCGAAGTTGCTTGCGATCGGAGCGGCCTCCCTCCTGTTCGATGTATGGAACGGTCGTGGTTGGCCTAGTTTTGCATGGTGGCCACGGGAGTGGCCGGTGGTGCCCCAGACCTTCGTGATGGTGCTGATGGTCGATAGCACCAGGTATTGGCTCCACCGGATCAGTCATGAATGGGGGCCGCTCTGGCGGTTCCATGCCGTCCACCATTCGCCGCACCGACTCTACACATTGAATGTCGGGCGGTTTCACCCGGTCGACAAGGGGCTGCAGTTTCTGCTGGACTCGCTGCCGTTCATCATCATGGGCGTTCCTGAAGCCGTGCTGAGCCTCTACTTCGTCTGGTATGCGGTCAACGGCTTCTTCCAGCATTCCAACGTCGATGTCAAACTCGGCTGGCTCAACTATCTGGTGAGCGGACCAGAACTGCACCGCTGGCACCACTCGATGTGGCCGCAGGAGTCCAATACCAATTACGGCAACCATTTTATTGTTTGGGATTGGTTGTTTGGGACTCGATATCTTCCTTCGGATCGGGAAGTTGGCGCCCTCGGTTTGGTGAACCGCCGATATCCCAATGGGTTTCTTGCGCAGATGTCGGCTCCTCTTGTTGCCGGTTTGGACAAACAGTCCGCATGAGTCTCACTATGTCCGATTCGTTGCAAGCGGCGTCTCTTCGTGAAGTCATGAGGACGATCGAGCGCCGAGATTGGAATCCCTTCATGCGCCACACCAACGACCCTATGGAGGTGCAGGAGACATTGCTTCGGCGTATCCTCGGCCGGAACGCGATGACGACGTTCGGAAGAAAGCATCGGTTCGGGAAGATCCGTTCCTTTGCCGAGTATCGGCAGGCTCTTCCCATTCTTGGTTATGAGGAGCTGCGCCCTTATATCGAGGCTCAAGACCGGACCCGACAGCCCTGCCTCACTGCGGACCAGCCAAGCCTCTTTGCACAAACCAGTGGAACCACCGGCAAACCGAAATATATTCCGATACTCAGAGATACTCGTCATCGAATCCGGCGATATCAGCGGTTGTTTGCCTTTTCACAGTATCAGGGGGTACCCGGCATTTTTGCGGGACGTATCCTCGTGCTTTCCGGTCAGAGTATCGAGGGGCGATTACCTACGGGCATGGGGTACGGGTCGATGTCGGGTCTGCTCTTTGAGGCGCTGCCGTTTCCCATTCAAAAGAAAGACGTGCTCTCATCTTACGTTCGAGAGTTGACGGACGTGCGCGCGAAGTATTGGCACATCGCCGCTTGTGCGTTGGCGGAGCCGGCATTGTCCGTGATGGCGTCTCCCAATCCCTCGACGCTTCTCAAGTTGATGGAGCTGATTCGGGAGCAATATTCGGATTTGGTCGAGGCCCTGGCTTTACGACGTGGAGGTGTGAATGGCATCCCAAGGACGACCGACCGCCGTCTAGCACAGCTGAAGGAGTACCGGAATTATGAAGAGCAACTGACTTTTGCAAACCTGTGGCCGGACTTGAGAGCGGTGATTACGTGGACGGGAGGTAACTGCGGAGTCTTGCTTCCCCGGCTCAAGCCGTTGCTGCCGGAAACCACGGCGCTGATTGAAATGGGGTATCTGTCGAGCGAGTGTTTGGGGAGTCTCAATGCGGACGTCGTGAATAACCGATGCGTTCCGACCTTTCAGGACAATCTGTTTGAGTTTGTGCCGTTGTCGGAGTGGGATACCGCCGATCCGAAGACGTTGACGTTGCAGCAAGTGGAGGTCGGGGGAAAGTATCAGGTGGTGGTGACGACCGTGGCCGGTCTGTACCGATATGCGATGAACGACATCGTGGAAGTCACCGGCCTCCTCAACGGCACGCCGACGATCCGATTCGTTCAAAAGGGTAAGGGCGTGACCAACATCACCGGCGAGAAGCTCTATGAACACCATGTGACTGCCGGCGTTGACATGGTCTGTGCGCGTCTGGGATTGCCGTGCGACTTCTACATCATGCTGGCCGAGGTGGAGGCGCAACAGTATATCCTCTATATGGAGTCAGCGGTGCAGGCTTCGGATCTGGAAGCTGGGATAGAACGGGCGATCGCTGAGCTCAATGTGGAGTTCAAAACAAAACGGGAGAGCGGCAGGCTCAAACCTCTGGTCATCAGATATCTCTGCCCTCGAACAGGAGAGGCGTATCGAGACCATTGTCTCAACATGGGGCAGCGTGAATCCCAGTTCAAGCTCGTGAAGCTCCAATACAGCCATGACTGTTGCTTTGACTTCTCCCCGTATCTGCGGAAAGGCCTGCCACAATGATCAAGGCGCTCTCCGTGCAATCGCTCAAGATTCCATTCAAACAGGCCTTTATGCATGCCTCAGCGGTTCGTGCCGAAACCGAAAGCGTGTTGGTGACTGTTGTCAATGATGCAGGTTTGACGGGAGTGGGGGAGGGATGCCCTCGGCATTACGTCACAGGAGAGACGGTCGACTCGATTCGTTGTTTTGTTGAGGAGTATCGTGAGCAATGGATCAGTTTTGCTATGGTCGATGATCTGCGATGCTGGGCGGCCCTACAGGCCGCTACCATCGATCGGAATCCGGCTGCCTGGTGCGCCGTTGAGACGGCTTTCCTTGATCTGCTGGGAAAAGAGTCCGGTCTTCCGATCGAAAGCGTGCTGGGACTGCCGACTCTCGGCGGCCGCTTTCAATATTCAGCCGTGTTGGGAACCGACAGTCTCTCGTCATTCGAGAAGCAGCTAGGGCAATATCTTGCTGCGGGATTTACCGATTTCAAGGTGAAGGTGACGGGCCGGTTGGAGAGCGACGTCGACAAGCTGGTGCGACTGGCTTCATGTGATGTTCCGAATCTGCGCGTGCGGCTTGATGCCAACAATCTGTGGAGCGATGCCGTAGAGGCGTTGACGTATTTGAGGCAGCTTCCTGGCCGTATTAGGGCAATCGAGGAGCCGCTCAAAGTCGGGGATTATGAGGGCTGCAGGCGAGTAGCTCGTGAGATGAAAGTCCCGATCATTCTGGACGAGAGTTTCCTGAGGCTGGAGCAGTTCCCAGCTATTCAGGATGAGCCATCAACGTGGATCATCAACATTCGTGTATCGAAAATGGGCGGCCTGTTGCGGTCTCTCGCGGTTGCGGTAAGGGCCAAGGAGTTTGGCATACCGATGATCATCGGTGCCCAAGTGGGGGAAACCAGCATTCTGGCGCGCGCGGCCCTGACGGTGGCGAATAGCTATAGAGACATTCTGGTCGCTCAGGAAGGGGCATTTGGGACGTTACTGCTGGAACGGGATATCTGCGAACCATCGCTGATGTTCGGGGCTGCCGGTCGACTTGATCCGAGCGCGGTGAGCGGACGAGCCGGTCTGGGAGTGACTCTCGCCGGAGGGCATTAGGTATTGGCGCCGGGATCTGTTGCGGCATCCCCACGGTAGAATCGGATTTGGACTGGTTCTGTTGTCGCCAGGAGGCCGGAATGAATGTGCCGTTCGATGAAGGCGAGAAAGGATTCGATCTTCTCTGACTGGTCGACGAGCTCAATGATGATCGGCAAGTCTTCGGACAGGCGCTCTATCTTGAATGTATGAATGACGCGGCTGTTCGCCCCGAATCCCATCAAGCCCCGTAAGACCGTGGCTCCCGCCAAGCCCTTCGCCTTGGCCTCTGTAATGATCCATTCATAAAGCGGGTGTTTGTCGTAACGATCACCCTCGCCGACAAAGATTCTGAGCAGCATGCCGTCCGTGGGAAGCATGGGTTACCTCCAGATTTGGTAGGCGAGGATGTAGCCGAGCCACACCGCACCGAGGCCGAGCAAGATTTGCGTGCTCACGTTCATCATAGCCAATGCCCCTTCACCATCGCGCAGGAGATTCATGGTTTCATTGCCAAAGGCGGAGAAGGTGGTAAAGCCGCCGAGGATGCCGACGATGAGAAACGCCCTCGTGTCAGGTGAGAAGAGGCTGCGGGTTTCCGCAAGCTCGGAGAGAAACCCGATGAGGAAACAGCCGATCACGTTGACGGCCAGCGTACCGTATGGAAATGTAATGCTGTGACTGGCGGCTTGAACCGATCCGCTGACGAGATATCGGAGTATTGAACCGATAAACCCGCCTGTGCCGATCAGCAAGAGTTTGATCATTGGATTGAAATTGAATCAGTGAAGATCTGCTCGTTCATCGATGTGTATCTGGGGGAAACGAATGGGTGTCCTATGGTACTCCAACGAGGGGCTGCAAGGAAGTACCTACCTCCTGTCTGGAAGGGCCTGTGATGCTCGCGTATACTTTCGCGACGATCTGCATCCGATCGCTGGGAGCAACAATGACGGCATGCGCCAGGTCCTTAATTCGGATCGCCGGTGCGGCCTGGATGGCTACGGCATTGCTAGCCTGCCAGATGGGCGAAATGTCCATGAGGGGGGATCGAACGTGTTCCGAGATTGAGCAGGCCATTGATCTCTCGGACAGAATCCAATCACTCAACCTGCTGTCCGCAGCCTCCATGGCGCGCTGTGATGACATCGTGGTCAAGTATGGAGCGCAGGCGCGATCGCAATTCCGACACAAGGCCTTTTCGGTTACCGGGGAGGCGCTCAATGTCTTCGTTCCGGACGGGACCTTCATTGAATATGTCTTGGAGAGTTATGAGCGAGGGTATCTGAGCATACTTCTGGCCGCGAGCTACCTCAGGATGCAGAAAGGCGAAGAGGCCAAAGTCGAGCTCCGGGGCCTGGATCATGAACTCTTCGCTCCGATCTATAACTATGGTGAAGATCCGGTCAATCTTCTGCTCTCGGCCGTTCTGTGGGAGCAACTTGGAGAAATCGGCGAGGCTCGTGTCGATTGGCTGCGCTTGAGAGACTTACAGGGGCAGGCGAAGAAAGAAGATGAGTCTCTACACGAGTTTGCCCGCGAGCGTGTCAATCGCATCGATAGCGGTGAAGCGGCTGGTTTCTCGTGGCGAGTGTACGGAATCGGTACCTTTCCCAAGGTCGATTGGGATCTGCAATTCAGCAATTCCACCAGCGGATATTTTTCGATCAATCCGCAGCAGCCATTCATGGCTTCCTGCGCCTCGGCAACGGGCCTCCGGCTTTCAACGGAGAGCTGGTTCAACAAACTGGCGATCCGCCACAGTCATGCCTATCACCCGCTGTTGAACGTACAGACTTGGGTCCGGTTGCCGTTCGGCGTTCTCTATAGCTTGATCCCGTTTACGGCCGGGGCCGGTGTCATGGTCGGCGGATGTCTGCTCGATGCGTCGGGCGGCGGCAAAGGGTCGCTCTGTGAGGTATCGATCGTCGGCGGCATGGCACTGATCAGCACGGCGCCCGACGTCCTGGAAGGATCGCTTCGGCCAGACTTGCGGCATTGGGAACATATCCCTGCCGCATTCGTTGTCACGCAAGTCTCCAATCCGAGTCAAGAATCCTGCTTCGCCGGTGTGAAGGGGGAAGTACGGAAGGTGTTGTAGGGAGCGGTAGCCACAGAACGGACACCATAGCGGCCCATGATTTCATCAGAGTGGTGTGATAGGAAGAAGGGTGTCACTGTTCGGCTCGAACAAGATCGGGCTGGAATGCTCACCAAGTTCTGTCGCCGCCGGTCTGGTGCTCCAGCCCTATTGACTGGCGTCGCAAGGGCCGGAACGGGCGGATCAGGTCTGCTCAGAACTTGGAGGCAGCCTTGAGGAGGTCGGCGGATTTTGGGTTGCGGACACTGCCCTTGACGACGATATCCGTTGGCCGCACGGGCGCACCGTAGTATGCAGCGTTGGAAGCATCGGATACGGTAATGATAGAGCCTTCCACCGAGATCCCGGCGAAGGCCCCTTTCTTCTTCGCATAGCCGACGAGGTCCGCGGCGATACCTTTCACGGACCCTCCTTCCCCGACCGGGCCTACTGCCATGCTGACGTCAGCTCCTAGCTTGAATTCGCTGCGATAGAACTCTTCCAGTCCTTTCTTGTTTCGCACGACAAAGATCATCTCCGATACGTCACCTCCGATCTGCAAGCCGAAGCTGGCAGAGCCGATATTGTAAAAAGCCGGCTGAGACCATTTTCCGGTTGCGTCGTCGCGGACGATCAATACACCGCTCCCCCCGGCCCCGCCGAAGATGAAGGCGCCGCGGAGAAATTGCGGCACGATGAAGAGGGCTTTGGTTTCCTGTTTGAAGTTGCGGAGCGCTGGACCCACGCTGGAGTCCGAAAGGAAGCTGTCCAGCGTCATCTTTGCCTTGTCCACGACCTGCTGCTGTTCCGAGAAATCCGCGGACAGGGCCGGCACTGCACCGCCTGCAGCCAGTGTTCCGGTAAGAATCGCGGCGACGAGTGGTCTGGTGAACGTGGCGAATCTCTGCTGCTCAAATAATCGAATCATCCATGCCTCCTAGTGTGAGTGGCTGCGGCCTGTTCTGATGCTCCCCGTTAGTTCAGAAAGAAAGCTAACACAGCATGCATAGGGAGAGTCAAGTTCGGCGGTCCGCAGGAAGGAGTCCAACGTGGAGATCAGGAGTCTCTCCGTACGCAGTATTCAGTGAGCCGTGCCAAAGCGCGGCGCGTCTTATGTCTGGCCGATGTCATGGGGACAATTCATCGGGTGGTCAAGCGGGAAGCGGGCTTTGGTGAACGGACGGACCTGAGACTTGAAATGCAAACTAGCCGTGTGGTTGAATTGTAACGCTAATCTCTTCGTCGCCACGAAGGCTGCGGAAAAACTCGGTTCCGGCACGACATCTTGCCGGAACCTTCTCGAATGGCTCAGACGGTATCAGCGCCGTAGATGCTCAATGTGGCCGCCGGCAATGCGGACCTGAATTTGTAAGCCGAGTTCTTATCAGTTCGAACCATTCAGCGACAAGACCGAGAATGTATATGCCAGGTCGAAGAGGCGTCCTGCTTGTCGTCTTCTCACTCATTGCGTTCACAGGATGCGCGGGGCCGACCGTGCGCACCGACTTCGATCCTGAGGCCGACTTCGGCACGTTCCGGACCTATGCGTTTGCCGGAATGACCGATATCAATCAGGGCGGCTTGCTGGATAACTCGTTGGTCCGCAAGCAGGTAGAGCGAATGGTCGGGCAACAGCTCATGAACAAAGGACTTCGCGAGGTTGGGTTGACCGACAACCCGGATCTCCTGGTCCATTACTGGATTGGTCGCCAGGATAAACAGGAGGTTCGAAGCACGGGTCCGCCCGTGGGAGTATACGGGCATAGAGGAGTCTATGCGTGGGGCGCAGGCTATAGCGGCGTCACGACCTACGAGTATACCGAAGGGTCATTGGTGGTCGACCTCGTGACCCGGGCGACAACAGAATTGGTCTGGCGGGCCAGTATGGTAGGCGCCTTGGCAGATTCAAAAGAGAAGAATCTTCAGATGGCGGACGAGGCGATCGCCGAAGCGTTCAAGAATTACCCACCAACACGTACGGCGCCATGATCGTGCAAGCCAGAGATGTTCTTGCTGATGGTGGCCGCTCATAACCCATGCTGAACAAGAACGTCGTGTCGAATGCCTGCCGACCCGCTGCCGGTTTCGAATTGTAGCGAATGTTGTATTGAACGTTGAGCGACAGGTCACCCCAAACCTTCACGCGAATCCCCTGATCGGCGTTGAGCCGACAGGCCGCGCTGGTACCGACATCTTGAAAGCCTTGATGCTTGTGAAAGACCTTTATCGAAGCGGTTAAATGGGCCACGGTTGAAAAGTCTCGGGACTCCATAAGAATGCAGACAGGGAGGTGTTCATGAAGATCCTCAGGATGACGTTCGGAGTGTTCATCGGCTGTACGTGGCTGAGTGGGGTTGGTGTGGCCTTTATGCTCCTGCTCCTTGCACCTGTTCAAGGCGCGCTGGCTCAAGAGGGGGAGGCCGGTAACGGCAACTCGGATCTTGCCAAGCAAGTGCAGAACCCTGTCGCCGATCTCATCAGCCTGCCGCTCCAGAACAACATCAACTTCGGACTCGGTCCTCACAACCGGATGCAGAATGTCCTCAATATTCAGCCCGTCGTTCCACTGAACTTGACCAAGGACTGGAATCTCATCACGCGGACGATTGCGCCGATCATCAAGCAGCCGGACATTCGGACGGCCAGCGACGATACCTGGGGGTTGGGCGACATCAACTTGTCGGCATTCCTGTCTCCCTCGAACTCAGGAACGGTGACCTGGGGAGTCGGTCCGGCGCTGCTGCTACCTACCGGGACCGATTCTGCCGTGAGTCAACGCAAGTGGGCGGCCGGCCCATCGGCTGTTGTGCTAACGAAATCCGGTCCTTGGGTGATCGGGGTTCTTGTCCAAAATGTGTGGTCGTTTGCCGGAAGTGACAACCGCTCTGACGTGAACCAGTTTCTCACGCAGTATTTTGTCAATTACAACTTGCCTGACGGCTGGTACCTGACCTCCGCACCCATCATCACGGCGAATTGGGAGGCCGGACCTGGCAACAAGTGGACAGTCCCGGTTGGCGGTGGATTCGGGAAGGTGTTCCGGGTTGGGAAGCTTCCGGTGAATGCTGGTTTTTCCGCATTTGCCAATGTAGTGCGACCAGATAACGGCCCGGATTGGTCGCTGCGACTCCAGATTGCATTCTTGTTTCCCAAGTCGCTCTTTTCGAAGTGACGCGGTGTACACGCACTGATCAGAGACCGAATTAATGAGGACAATGCGAGGGCACTTCGCTGTATTACAGTGTTCAGCTGAACGGCTTGGGTAGATCCTGAGGACCCATGGCTCGATCATGCATCCTCAAGTGGCACCATTGCCCTGCGTTCACATGACCGGCCGTGTGTCGATGAGATGTCCCCCGCAATCCCAATTGGTATTCCTCACTGCCATCTGATATGAGTACGCCTACGATGAAGGGATCACAGTCACGTACCGCTTTACGGAGAGCCGTCGGGTTTCCCCTTGTGCTTCTTGTGGTGGTTTCCTGGCAGCTTCTTTCAACGGGAGACGCGGCTCTCGCCGGCGAGAGCCG
>DKBD01000086.1 GCA_002451055.1 Nitrospira sp. UBA6909
AAAAAGGGTAGCTGTGTTGAGGCTGCCGGGTCGTCATCGGTGGGGAACCGGGCCAGAGTCAGGCAGAGTCAGAGGCTCGAGTGCAATTTCATCGTGGGAATCAGCCCGTTGGAACCCGTCCCGGTCTTTGTCTCCGGTTGAGCGGGCTATAGCCAGCCTTTCAGCTTCTTGTCGGCGAGCGCGCGCCGCGCCCGCAGCGTCCTGTTCTTGCCGGTCATGATCGCAATCTCCTCCGGAGTGGCTCTCTGGAGTGCGATCAGTTTGGTCGTCGGCGGCAGCGCGGCGTTCATGCACACGTCCTTAAATTCTCCGCTTCCTTCATCGATCGTCCCATTCGCGGAGATGCAGAATTGGATCGTACACTTCCCGCCGAAGAGCAGGTTTGGTTTGTGGGTGTGCCGGCCCTCCCAGTAATACTCCAGGATCGGTTCAGGTAAGTGCGCTTGGACTGAGACGAGAATGGTTTCCCACTGTGATGCAAACGAGCCTCCCTTGCTGAAGCCGTGACCGGTGATCGTCTGACTGGTGCCATCGTCGGACGGCTCAAACCACATCCAGCTCAGCTTCGTCGTGTCCCTCTCGGACCAGACACGTTCCCACCACCCGCCGGCCACGGCATGAATAAACCCGCGCGTCGTATGGACTCCGTTATCCGGCTGCCGCAAGGCCGTCTCGACCTGTTTTTTGAACAGGGGCCAGCTCTTCTCGAAGGTCCGTTGGCGTGTGCGTGTCCAACCAGGTGCCCGGGCGAGCAGAGTCGAGACACTCTTTGCAAGACGCCGGAAATCGTCTTCGGTGAAGTGGGTCAATTGAAAAGCGCGCAAGGGCTCCGGGACATCTCTTTCACGGATGTGAAAACAGAGGGGGAACAGTCCGCCGCCGCCGGCCGCTTTCCAAACCGCTCCCGCTTCAACCAATTGCCATTCGCTCGCCCCGCGAGGCGGGGCCAGGCACATGAACCCCATATCCGCGTCCTTCAGTTCCTTGGCGAGCTCGGCAAACCACGGTTTGCCTTTCTGTAGCTCAGGACTGACAAACGATTGAACCTCGGGCACGACCACCGCCAGCCACTCCTTGAGCGCCTTGGCGATCAGCAGCTCGCGGCTTCCGGACCAACTGATGAACGCGTTCATGGATAATGCCTCCATCTCCCTATCA
The DNA here is from genome assembly GCA_002451055.1 of Nitrospira sp. UBA6909. Taxonomy (GTDB): domain Bacteria; phylum Nitrospirota; class Nitrospiria; order Nitrospirales; family Nitrospiraceae; genus Nitrospira_D. Next base: position 1,159 of record DKBD01000086.1, read on the forward strand.
GTCGGGGGCTAATAGGAAAACCAATGGGGATCAGCGATCAATCTCATTGCCTCATCGTCTAATTGTTTCGGTTGAGGCAACCTCAGAGACCTTGAGGGCACTATAGAGGATCAGAGCCGAAGAAGCTGCAAGACTTTCGACGCGTCTGCCCCTCATGCGTTGCAAGAGGTGCCCCGGCACCCCAAGTCAGACGCCCTTGCTTTCACTCATCTCCCGAGTTATATGTGATCCAAAGATCAACCTTAATCACGGTGGGAGAACAAGTAGATGAAGGTCAGCCTATTCATAAGCGCATTGCTCGGTTGTGCGATGACCGTTTCGGCTTGCCAGGCTGAGGAAGTTGGGAGTGTCGACACCGAATTCAAATGGTTGGGGCCGGATCACAAAATTGTGGTTGAAGCGTTTGACGACCCTAAGATTGAAGGCATCACCTGTTATCTGAGTCGATCCAAAAAAGGCGGCTTCAAAGGTATGGTCGGATTAGCAGAGGAAACCTCCGATGCCTCACTGGCCTGTCGTCAAGTCGGTCCCATTCAGGTCGTGGGTGAGCTGAAAGAAGGTGAACGGATCTTCACCGAGAGTCGATCCCTGATCTTTAAGAAACTCCAAGTGGTCCGATTTTTTGACAAGAAACGCCGGACCTATATTTATCTGGCCTATAGCGACCGCATGATCGAAGGCTCGCCGCAAAATGCCATCTCCACGGTGCCGGTTCAACCCTGGCCAAGTCGATAAGGGCCATCCCGGTTGAACGAGGGGGCATTAGTAAGCATGGCGACGCAGCCATTTTGTCAGCAGCCATGCCATCAACCCAGCTGCACCAAGAACAACGCATAACTGATACACACCATCATGCGAGATCACATTGAAAAGGGGGTTGGCATCAGAAAATGGTGCAAAAGGCTGTATGTCACCATGCATGAAACTATCAAGAATAATGTGGCTCAGCGTGCCAAACAATGCGCCAGACCAAATAGCGAGACGAGTTGGTTCTAGTGGTTCAGAAAGCCAACCCAGCTTGTAGGTCTTCACCTCCTGGTTGTATCGACGGAGTATCGGGCGACAGATAGAGGGAGAAAGCAGAGCGACGAAAGCACCAATAACCATGGCGCCAAGTACGGTATGGGTTGGGCCATGAAGGACTTCCGAGTTGCGCAGCATGCCAATGAAAGGCTCAATATCCATTGCGATCTGAGCGACGCCAAAAGTGATGAGGCTCAGGTGCTTCTGTGCCGCTGGCTTGACGAGAAGCGCAGCCCCCATATGAAAAGGAGTAAATGGCATGGAACGCGAGCTGCTGAGTAGGCTGGTCAGCGTCTCCCTACTGATCAGTAATGGGGTTGCGCGAAAGGTTGCAAGCTTCTGCGAACCTTAGCAAAACAATGTGGGACTCTCAGAAGTATAGCCAGCAGGGTATGTCTTGTCAGCTCATTCCGCCGTACCTGCTCTACGATCCAGCCTCAAGCAGAGTTGATCTGTAGGGCTGGGAACTTCTCCGCCGTCTTGGTTCAACCAACAACGACAACGGGGTAGGTCCTATGGGATCGCACGGCATCATGGGTAATCCGACGTAGAGATTTGCACGATGAGGCTTCAGCGGTGGTGCGGTAATGGACAGAGCAAGATCCGACCTGCTTCTTGATCCAGGTACTCAAACTGTCAGCGTTTCGCCGCACTTCAGAATCGTGCATTCCACACCCAGTCGCTCCGCCTCACGCTTGAATCGTTGATCGTCCGCTAGAGCAAACCGCCGCTTCCAGAACAGCGGGACGTTGTAGTGACAGGGGATAACTCGCCTTGGTGAGACCAACTTGACGGCTTCCAGCGCCTCGTCAACGTCCATGGTCCAGGTGTGGTGACCGAGGCCGCCGATGGGCAACATCAGCACGTCCGCGGCAACGTCTTTCCACTCCGGCAAAAGCACGGAGTCGCCGAGATTGAGAATGGAGATGCCATTGATGGTGATTCTGAAACCCATGGATCCCAGGCCCACTCTCTCACCGGGCCCGGGCTGTGCCTTAATCGCGAATCCGAAAATCGGAATGATGATGGGACCATGAACTGTCCTGACCGCATCGATCTTGACACCGTCGAGTGTAACCGACTCACCGGCATCGAGCGGGTGCAGGTTGTCGATCTTCACCCATGACGTCAGCGCCCTGCCGCGAGGAGCCACGACCAAGGTTTGTCCGTTGATGGTCCTGGTCAGGTCTTTCCCGCAGACCACATGAGCGCCGGAGGCCTTGGTTACTCGATCAGATTGCCAATGGTGATCGGGGTCTCCGTGGGTAATCACCACATGCGTGATGGTCCGCCATTCGGACTTGGGAATAAGACTCTCGAGCTTGAAGATCCAGAGGTTTTGTCCGGGATCGATCGCAACTTTGACGCCGTTCACTTCGATCACGAAAGCGTTGTACAGATAGTGGGTGATCTTCACGTCGGACGAACCTTTTTGGCGGACGCCAGTGGCTTTCCTTCACGGTACTGCTCCTGTCACCTCAACGCAACTGGGAGCTTCCGAACGTCTGCTTGGACTCAATGAGGGGCAGAGTCCAATTGTAGAGAGGCAAGCGGACTATCTCGGATGCCTCTCGTGCCCCTTTCCATTGGCTCCTGACTTGGCTCCAAGTTCGTTGTGCAATGAAATTGAGAGGGTGGGCCGTGACTAGGCAGGGCGATTGGATCGTCGTAGATAATAAGATAGCAAAGCCAGACACCATTACCACCCTTGGTGCTCTTGGCCGTCGCGCTTCTTCATGCCGTTGGAGCTGCCATTCTCACGAGTGAGTGCGCGCAGCCTACCCGTAGGAGCATAGCACGGGAATCCGCCCTGTCTATTGAATGGCGAGTTCAGAAGGGAAACCGGCACTT
>DKBD01000110.1 GCA_002451055.1 Nitrospira sp. UBA6909
TGAGGGGGCAGCGGTAGCAGTAGGGCGGGTCCGCTTCGACGGTCGGGAAGAGGAGCGGTTTGAATCTCGCGTGGAAGACCTGGATGTTGCCGATGCTGACGGCCCCGATCGTGTCGCCGTGATAGGCCAGTTTCAAATGCAAAAAACTGTTCTTGGGGCCGGCTTCAGGCTGCCGCTGTTGCCAATATTGGACGGCCATTTTCAACGCCACTTCGACCGCCGTCGAGCCGTTGTCGGAATAGAACACGCGGGCAAGACCCTTGGGCGCGATGTGGATCAATCCGCGGGCGAGTTCGATGGCCGGGGGATTCGACAGGCCCAGGAATGTGGAGTGGGCGATCTTGCCGAGTTGTTGTTTCACGGCGCGGTCGAGCGCCGGATGCCGATGGCCGTGCAAATTGACCCAAATGGATGACGTGCCGTCGAGGTATTTCTTGCCCTCGGTGTCGATCAGGTAGGATCCGCGGCCGCGTTCGATGATAACCGGTTCCTCCTGCTCCCATTCCTGCATTTGGGTGAAGGGGTGCCACACGTACGCGCGGTCCCATTGCGATAACTGTCTGGCTGAGGGTGTGCGTGTCATCGTGAAGGAATTGCGGGGGGAGCGTGTGGTCTATGGCATATGGCGGAAACGAAGAGGCCATCTCATCATCGTCTTCTGCCTGTGCCGTACGCTATGACCCAGATGCTCTTCCTCATGTCGCTATTCGCGGCGCAGATTATACGAGGCGAGTGATTACTTTGACAACCTGAGAGGTACTTACTATAATGTGCCGATTTTTTAGAAATGAGCTAGGATTTGCAAAGCCTTATACGCAATTTCTCAATTATCGCGCATATCGATCACGGCAAATCAACCCTCGCTGACCGGTTCCTCGAAGCCACAGGCGCAGTGACGGCCCGAGAGGCCAAAGAGCAGATCCTCGATGCCATGGACCTCGAGCGGGAACGTGGCATTACGATCAAGGCCCATGCGGTGGCGATCCGGTATAAAGCCAAGGACGGGAAGATTTACGCCTTGCATTTGATCGATACGCCGGGGCACGTGGATTTCACGTACGAAGTCTCCAGAAGTTTGGCGGCGTGCGAGGGGTCCCTCTTGTTGGTCGATGCGACGCAAGGCGTGCAGGCGCAGACGATCGCCAATGTCAACTTGGCGATGGCCAATAAGCATGTGATCATTCCGGTGATCAACAAGATCGATCTGGCCAGCGCGGACGTGGACGGCACCAAGCAGTCCATCTCCGAGGTGTTGATGCTGGAATCGGCCGATGCCATGCCGATCAGCGCCAAGGAAGGGCGCGGGGTTCCGGAGGTTCTGGAGGCGATCATCGAGCGGATTCCTCCGCCGTCCGGCNNATGAAAATCAAAGTGATGTCGAACGGCCGCCTCTTCGAGGTCATGGAGGTCGGCCAATTCACTCCCAAACGGGGTAAAAAGTCGGAACTCTTGACCGGCGAAGTCGGCTATCTCTGCGCCAATATGAAAGAAGTGGCGGACGTGAAGATCGGTGACACCATCACCGACGCGGTCCAGCCGGCGAGTGAACCGCTTCCCGGATACCAGGACGTCAAACCGCTGGTCTTTTGCGGGTTGTACTCGACCGATACGGCGAAATATGAAGATCTGCGCGACGCGCTCGTGAAGCTTCGGCTCAACGACTCATCGTTTGTCTACGAGCCGGAAACATCACTGGCGCTCGGATTCGGCTTTCGCTGCGGTTTTCTGGGCCTGCTCCACATGGAGATTATCCAAGAGCGTCTTGAGCGGGAGTATGGGCTGACGCTCATCACCACGGCGCCGACCGTCGTGTATCGCGTGACCACGACCAAGGGAGAAGTCCTGGAGATCGATAATCCGGCCGAGTTGCCGCCTCCCGGCAGTATCGAGCGGTTCGAGGAGCCGTTCATCCTGGTGACGGTCATCACTCCTGAGCGGTATATGGGCGCGATTTTACAGTTGTGCCAGGAGCGGCGTGGAATTCAGCGCAGCATCCAATTTCTCGATCCCACGCGTGTGATGATCAGCTACGAGATGCCCTTGAACGAAGTCATTTTGGATTTCTACGACAAGTTGAAGTCCCGCACGCAGGGCTATGCGTCGCTGGACTATGAGGTGCTCGGCTATCGGGAGTCGGATCTGGTGAAGCTCGACATTTTGCTGAATGCAGAGGCGGTGGATGCCTTGTCGTTCATTACGCATCGGGACCGGGCCTACCCGCGGGGCCGCCAGTTGGCCGAAAAAATGAAAGAGCTGATCCCGCGGCAGATGTTCGAGATCGCCATTCAAGCGGCGATCGGCAACAAGATCATCGCGCGGGAAACGATCGGGGCGATGAAGAAGAACGTCACGGCCAAATGCTACGGCGGCGANNATCACGCGCAAACGCAAGCTGCTCGAAAAACAAAAAGAAGGCAAAAAACGGATGAAAGCCGTCGGGAGCGTTGAAGTGCCGCAGGAGGCATTTCTGGCGATATTGAAAGTCGGTGAAGAATGAGCGCCGATCGAGACCAAACAGACGCCGATAAAGTGCCGGGCTCCTCCGGGACCAGGCAGGAAGCGCCGCTCTCGGGCGCCAAGATGTCCGGGCACAGCGCCGACCAGACGGGACACAAGTCGGTCATTCGTGAGTATGCGGAAGCGATCATCGTGGCCGTGGTGTTGGCGTTTGCGATCCGGGTATTTGTGGTGCAGGCCTTCAAGATTCCGTCCGGCTCAATGATTCCGACCCTGCTGATCGGCGACCATATATTGGTGAGCAAGCTGTCCTATGGAATGCAATGGCCCACCGATTGCGAGCTTCAATGGAATGTTCCTCCCGTCAACTGCTACACGTCCACGACGCTGATCGAGTTTGGGAAGCCCCAGCGCGGCGACATCATCGTGTTCCGGTTTCCGGAAGACGAAGAAAAGGATTTCATTAAACGCATTGTCGGGACGCCGGGGGATACGGTGGAGGTGCGCAACAAAGTCGTGTTCGTCAACGGGCAGCCGCTCGACGACAAAGCCTTTACGCAGCGCATCGATCCAGGCATTATCGACGGCACGATCAATCCACGCGACAATTTCGGGCCGGTGACGGTTCCTGAAGAGTCGTATTTCGTGATGGGCGACAACCGCGACCAGAGCCTCGACAGCCGGTTCTGGGGGTATGTGCGGGAAGAAAAGATCCGCGGCAAGGCGTTCAGGATTTATTGGTCGTGGAGCGGGCAGGGCGCGTGGGCGGATTGGGTTCGGTGGGACCGATTCGGGAAAGCGATTCAATGAAAACCGGCCGGAGATCTCTCATGGCTGCAAGAAAGACGAACAGCGGGAGCCAGCCCCAGACGCCGCAGGGGCTCCGTCACTATATCCAACGGTTTCCCCAGGCGTCCGTCCTCGTCGTGGGAGACTTGATTCTCGACCATTATGTCATGGGGAGGGTCAGCCGGATTTCTCCGGAAGCGCCGGTTCCTGTCGTCCACGTCGAATCCGAATCACTCCGACTCGGTGGGGCCGCCAACGTCTATAGCAATATCCTGGCGTTGGGTGGGAAGGCTCATCTGTGTGGTGTGATCGGGGCCGACCAAAGTGGAAAGCAATTGGTCGCGGAATTGGGGCACACGAGGGGATTGCTTGGTGGGATTGTGGTTGATCGAGAGCGACCGACCACCAGAAAGAGTCGAGTCATCGCGCATAACCAGCAGATCGTACGGTATGACATCGAAGGCCGTAGCGAGTTGAAAGCGGTCCTCAGACAGAAAATTCTTCGGTATGTGGAATCCAAGTTGCGTGAATTGTCCTGCATCGTCGTATCCGACTATGCCAAAGGCGTCGTCTCGTCGGCCCTGATGTCGGATATCACAAGGCTCGCCGCGTTACGAAGGGTTCCGGTGATCGTGGATCCTAAGGTCGAGCATTTCAACTTCTATAAAGGTGTCACCGTCATCACACCGAACCATCTTGAAGCAACGCAGGCATCGGGCATGCACGGAGACGACAACCAAACGATCAATGAAGCGGGCGTCATGATCCGCCAGAGACTCGGATGTCAGTCGGTTTTGATCACGCGCGGGGAAAAGGGCATGAGTCTGTACGAAGGGGATGGTGCCTCCTGCCATCTTCCGACGAAGGCCAGGCAGGTCTACGATGTTACCGGTGCCGGAGACACTGTCATCGGAACGCTGGCGTTGGCCCTTGCGGCTGGTGCAGACATCAAAACCGGGGCGATCATGGCCAACCATGCAGCCGGCATCGTGGTGGGCATGGTGGGTACGGCGACTGTTTCGCCGAAGCAATTATCCGAGGCCTTTGGAGATGACTAAACCGTCGCGCTTGGTCACGGTGGTGATTCCCGCCAGGTTCGGCTCCTCCCGATTCCCAGGGAAGCCGCTGGTCAAGCTGAACGGCAAACCGATGATTCAGCATGTGTACGAACGAGCCTCCGCATGTCGTGCGGTCTCCAGCGTGATGGTCGCGACCGACGATGAGCGTATCAAACAGGCGGTCGAGCAATTTGGCGGCCGGGTGGTACTCGTCACCGGTGACTATCGGACCGGTACCGATCGTGTGGCGGCCGTGGCCCGTATGTTCAATGGGGACTGCTTCCTTGATTTGCAGGGTGATGAAATTCCATTGAGTCCGGAATTGTTGACCGATCTCATCGTGCCGTTTCTTGGGAGCGGCGCAAGTATGGGGACGCTCAAGCGAGTGATGGACTCGACGGAAGACCTGCTGAACCCCGCGGTCGTGAAGGTTGTGACCGATGCCAAAGGAGAGGCGCTGTATTTCTCGCGAGCTCCGATCCCGTTCGTGCGCGACGATCCAAAGCCGCAAGTGGTTGGAGGGCTCCACTACATCCATCTCGGGTTATACATCTATACCAAGGAAACCTTGCTCCGATTAGCGGCCTTGCCGACGAGTCGGATGGAAGATGCCGAAAAGCTTGAGCAGCTCCGTGCGTTGGACCATGGGATTCGCATCCGCGTCTGGGAAACCGCACATGCCTCACTGCGGGTCGATCGACCTGAGGATGTGCCCGATGTCGCGGAGCGACTGCAGGACTTCGAGGTCGTCAAACGTGAATTGCAGAGCAGTAGCCTGTTTTCTAAGTCATGAGCGCCAGAACCGGCGTGGAACGATCTGATGTCCATGAATGAGGGCAACCATGAGTAAATTCATCTTTGTGACCGGGGGAGTAGTCTCGTCACTCGGGAAAGGCCTGGCCTCGGCCTCCATCGGAAATTTACTGGAGAGTCGTGGGCTGAAGGTCACCTTTCTCAAACTGGATCCCTACATCAACGTCGACCCCGG
>DKBD01000017.1:0-125 GCA_002451055.1 Nitrospira sp. UBA6909
CAGGCGCTGGCCTTTGTGAATAAGGTGAGTGCGATTGCGGAGGCCGAAGGCCATCATCCGGATCTCTATCTCGCCTGGGGCAAGTGCAAGGTGGAGATTTGGACGCATAAGATCAACGGTCTGAC
>DKBD01000017.1:263-16747 GCA_002451055.1 Nitrospira sp. UBA6909
GCCCTTCAGCTACTCGAAGTATCCTTCGATCCAGCTTGGCACCCTCTCTGCGCTCCTCAAATCCAACGGGATTCCTGTCGACTGTCATCATCTGAATGTCCGGTTCGCCCATCTGATCGGCGTGGAGTTGCACGAATCGATCTGTGAGAAACGGGCGCTCTTCGGCGAATGGCTGTTTTCCTCTCTCCTGTTTCGAGAGAACCCGAAACGAACGGAGTACCCGCAGGTCTTCAAACCGGTGTTCGAGCAGGCGGCCCGCGAGAGCGGCAAGCCGGTCGGCTACTTCGAAGAACTGGCGAGTCGCATCGCCCCCCAGTTTCTGACCTGGGCGCTGCGCTCGATCGATTGGGGGCAATACAAGCTCGTCGGCTTTACCTCAACGTTTGATCAGAACGTGGCAAGCCTCACGATGGCCAAGTTGATCAAGGATCTCTACCCGGAGGTGTCGATCGTCTTCGGCGGGGCCAACTATGACGGAGAGATGGGGCTCGAACATCTGAGAGCATTTCCCTTCATCGATTACGTCGTGATCGGGGAGGGTGAACAAACCTTTCTCCCGTTAGTCCGTCAGATTCTGGACGGCAACAGCGAGAACGTTCCAGACGGAGTGGCATGCCGGCGGGGCAACCAGATCCGGTTCACACCCAATCCAGCACTGTTTTCCGATTTCGCGAAGACCGGCCCTCCCAACTACGACGACTACTACCAGCTGTTGTCTGAGCTCGGCCAGACAGCACAGGGTCTGGATCGCATCCTGTTGTACGAAGGCTCTCGCGGCTGTTGGTGGGGAGAGAAGCACCACTGTACGTTTTGTGGACTGAATGCGCAGAGTATGAAGTTCCGGGCGAAAATGCCGGAGCAGGTGTTAAAAGAAATCGCCGATCTTTCCGAGCGTTACGATGCCGTTAGATTTCGGTTGGTCGACAACATCATCGATATGGGGTACATCGGGAACCTCTTTGGCAAACTTGCGGCGGACCATTGCGATCTGGACGTGTTCATCGAAACCAAGACCAATCTACAAAAGTACCAGATCAAGACCTTGGCAGCCGGCGGGGTGAAATGCATGCAGCCGGGGCTGGAAAGTTTGAGCCTCAATCAGCTCCGCGCCATGGACAAGGGCGCCACGCCGATGCAGAACATCNNGCCAGCTCGACCTGATTCCCTCGCTGCTCCATCTCCAGCCACCCGAAGCCACGGGCAAATTCTGGCTGCAGCGCTTCAGCCCCTATTTTACGAGGCCGCATGAATACGGCATCCGCATCACAGGCCCGGGCATGGCATATGAGTATGTATATGACGTGCGTCAGGTAGATCTGAAGAAGATCGCCTATGACTTTGAATATGAGCTCGACAACTGGCCAGTCGATCCACACCTCTATCAGGAGTTGGTCGCGGGGATCGAAGGCTGGCAGCGGATGCACCGGTCCGGCGATAAGCCCTTTCTGTACTACTCCAAAGCGCCGACCTACGTGACGGTCTATGATGGGAGAAATCCCAACTCGCCGACGCGTCAGCGATACGACGGTCTGGCCGCATTGGTCATTGAAATCTGCAACGAAGCGGCAAAAAGCGCAGGGCAAATTCGAGCAGCCGTGGCAGAGCGAGCTGATTGCCGTGATGACTCTCTCTCTCGAATTCTCAACGACCTCACAACCCAACGCGTTCTGTACGAAGAACGCGGCAAGTACTTCACCCTGGCAATCCCGGAGAACCAGTATTTATAGCAAGTGCTCCTACATCGACAGCTTCTCCGCTACGTTGCGCATTTGCACACCGTGGACCAGCGAGGCGCCGCCGCGGATGGCACAGGCCACGTGGACCGCTTCCGTCATCTCTTCGATGTTCGATCCCTTTTCGAGCGACGCTTGGGTATAGGCATCGATGCAGTAGGGACACTGGACGGTGTGGGCCACCGCGAGTGCAATCAACGCCTTCTCCCGTTCGGATAATGCACCTGCCGCAAATACGGCGCTGTAATAGGCTGAAAACTTTTCCCAAAGGGCGTTGTTCCCTTTGCCCATCTCGGCGAACTTGCCGAGATCATGCGAGTGGTAATACGAGTCCATACCTCCTCCTTTGTCGATTCAAACGTCGCAAAGATGGTGTGGGAACTGATGTGGAACTGGAAACGGATCAGGCATGGCCGGAAGAAGACGGTTCTGCCTTGGAGAGGACCTCGGAAAACCGATGGCCGACGATGTCGGTGATTTTGGTCATGAGATCCGTCACTTCCGTCCATTCGTCCGGCAGCAGATCCTGTTTCAGTCTGGGATGAATCGCCCATTGAGCGTCAACCTGGGTTCCCTTTCTGCTGACCAGCACGTGGAGCAATTCGACGTCCCATACAGTGGGGGAGGTGGAATTGTCGCCGTCACAGGAAGAGTTTCCGTTTGAGCAGTCTGGAGGCGGTGTTGCGTGCGCCATGATGAATTCTCCTGGTAATATCTTTTCAAGAGCATACCCCAACCATTCCCGGATTGTATATCTGCAGGCTGTTGAAAAAGTCCGCAGCATTGTTCTCTCGTCGCTCAAGACCCCAACGTCCAGAAGGCAGAGGCACAGTACCTATCCGCTGGCATGTGATCGAAGCGAGCGGTTCAACCGAACCTTGGTATGTCCCTCCTCGGTCTTTCGCTCGCTGCGGATGCGCCGGTGGAATGGCGCGTCTTGGCGCGCCGGAGTGGGGTGGGTGAGATCGACGGCCATTTTGAACATCCTGCGGGATGGCCGTGCCCCATCAACCTTCTGCAAGGCAAAGATAGTGAGTCAGTTATCCAACGGCTTGGAATGAGATGCGCCGCGAGCCCTATTACGTTGAGGGAGCGATCGAGGCAGGATTTTCGTTTAGGATGTTGAGCATAGCTTCGTGGATATGTCCGTTACTCGCGACCAATTCTTGCTCATAGATAGAAAGTTGTTTTCCGCGGAAGTCCGTCAGGCGCCCTCCGGCTTCTTGCGCGATCACGGATCCGGCGGCCATATCCCACGGATTGAGCCGTACCTCCCAGAATCCGTCGAATCGGCCAGCTGCCACGTAACACAAGTCCAGCGCGGCAGACCCCGTTCGTCTCAGGCCCTGTGCCTTCAGGGCGAACCTTGCGAAGTGATCAAGATTGTTCTTCGGGGTGTCCCTGATGTCGTAAGCGAATCCGGTCACGAGGAGGCTGCTACCTAGGGCTGTCGTGTCGGAGACATGAATGGGGCGGCCGTTGAGGTGGGCGCCGCATTTGTCTGCAGCGGTGAAGAGTTCATCTCGGGATGGGTCAAAAATCACGCCAAGTATGCAACGGCCGCGATGCTCCAACCCGATCGATACGCAATAGGCGGGGTAGCCATGGGCAAAATTTGTCGTGCCGTCGAGTGGATCGATGATCCAGAGGTATGGCGAAGGTGAAAGTTCAACACGCCCGCGTTCTTCGGCGAGGAAACCGTGGGCTGGGAATTGCGAGCGGAGGTGGTCGATGACGCATTGTTCCGCGGCATGGTCTGCGTCCGTCACCAAATTGATCGGGTTTTTATGCTCGACGCGAAACCCTGATCGGGCATAGTCCAGCAGAAGAGCACCGGCCTTCTTGCCCGCGCCGATGGCGACTTCTAACAGAATGTCTGTGGGAATGTCATCAGGTGGGGTTGTCATGTCGGATCATACCATTCCCTGACGTGAGAAAATCGTGAGGTATAATTCATGTGTAATTCACGAGATTGAAGCGAATAAAGCAGATCATGTTTGAAATCATAGTAGCGGAACAAGGCTTTTGTCGTCAATGCAAGCAACGCTTACTCGCGAGTAATAGTACTCACATAATACTCATACTATTTTTTTATTAAATAGTGTTGACATCGAGTGTAAGCAATGCTACAAAGCAAGCATGCTTGTTATGAGATGGACATGGAAGAATTAACTGATATTCTTGTTGGTCTAGAGCAACGCATTCACGCCTACAAGAATAGGCTGCAAGAGCTTGAGAAAAAACAGCGGCGCCTGAATGACGAGATTGCCACCATTAAGAAATATCTCGAACTTGCAGAAACGCTGTATCGAGTCGAAGCCGACAAAGCCAAGCTGGCCAGCCTCTCCAATCAACTGATAACGGATGACCAGAAAGGTGTCCGGCCTCTTCCAGTCACGGATGTAACCGATCAATCGCGTGAAATTCTGCTGGGACGAAGTAAGTATGTCGGTAAAAGTGTGCCAGAGGCAGCCTATGAGATTCTTCGAGAGTCGAATCGGGCCATGCACGCGAAGGAGCTTGTGCAGCGGCTGGTTGAGGGTGGGTTGCAAATCAAGGGGAAAACACCGCTTACCTCGGTTGCGACGTCATTGAAACGTGACAAGCGATTCAGGAAGGTGGGGCCGAATACGTTTGAAGCGCTGTCTGAGGTGTTGAGTCAAGCTGTGTGATGACTGCGAGTGTTCAATCAATCCAATATGAATGGTGAAAGGGGGTGAGACTCTTGGCAACGAAGAAAGCAGCAGCGAAGAAACCAGCGAAGAAGAAGAAGTAATCCCCGCCCTATACCGTACGCCGGGTGTGAGGCCACTCACTCCCGGCGTTGGTATTCTCGTATTCCTCTCCTCATCCTCTCAAGTGCCAGTTGAGAGGGCAGCGTGCCGATAGTGCTTGGCCGGCAAAGTCAACGCTCTAAGCATGCTTGGTTCTTCCGGCTTTGGGTAGGGCATCGACCTCCTATTTCCCCTCTTCTCTTCAAGGTTGGAGAGGGAGCAAGAGCGATAATCCCCCAAGCGCGGAATCTTTTATGAGCGTAGCGGGAGAATTACGCCTCCTGAGCCCGTAAAGAAGGGGTGTCACCAAGGTGGGTGACGGGCAAGCCTGCTTCTCATCCGTTTCCGAAACTATCAGGTTCCGGGGAAACTCTCCGTTCATCCTGTGATGAGCCTCAGGACGAACGGGCCAGTCATTTGAAACTGCAGGAGTGTTCTGCGAGTGCTGATCCTTTGGCGGGATCAGCACGGTCTGTCGATGCACATGCCTCAAGGTATCCACAGCCTGCCGCACGGATCTGGAATGCGCGACAGGCTGAGTGTGCCGAGAGCCGGTTATGAAGCTTGAAGTGCAACCGATGGCTGAAGGCGAGCCAAATGTAGCAACGAAGGCTGCCTCTCTTCAGCAAGGGGTTCAGTATTGAGCAGCACCCATTTCTCCGGTTGCTCAAGGATTTGCTGGACCAACCGTGTGTGGAGGGCGTGCCCCGAACGTTCAGCGATGATGTGGCCGATGAACGAGGTGCCGAGAAGAGAAAAATCTCCGATGAGATCGAGCACCTTGTGGCGAACAAATTCGTTGAGGAATCGCAGGCCGGATTGGTTCACGATCCCGTCCTTCGATAGGACGACGGTGTTGTCCAGGGTTCCACCTTTACCGAGTCCTCGAGCCCACAGCGCCTGCACTTCATGGAGAAATCCGAATGTCCTTGCCTCCGCGATCTGGGTTTCGAAGGCTTTCGAGGAGCAGTCGTGTACATAGGTCTGAGTGTTGATCAATGGATGATCGTAGTGGATCGAGTAGGTGATGCGTGGGGTGGCGGATGGCTCAATCCGCACGCGCTTCGAGCCTTCCGATACCTCGATTGGCGCCATAATCTTTAGAAAGGGCTGCTTGCGGTCTTGAGAGATCAGCCCGACTGACCGAATTGACCGGACGAACGGCGCGGCACTCCCGTCCATCACAGGAATTTCACTCCCCGTGATATCGATATAGACGTTATCAACTTCAAGGCCGGCTAAGGCCGACAATACATGCTCGATCGTCTTGACCTGAAAGCCGTTCCCATGGATAGCCGTGCATAGTTCAGTCGGGACGCAGTGCTCGATGGAGGCCTGAAGTGAAACGTTTGCATCATCCTTCCGATTGATAAATACCACTCCGGTGTCGGGAGGGGCAGGTCTCAGTGTAATCGTCGCCGGTTGACCGGAATGGAGTCCTACGCCTGAGCAAGTCACCGCTGTTGCCAAAGTGTGTTGGTTCCTCACGATCCCCTCCGTCTCATGGCAGCGCACAGTTTTGGTCTTCTTTTCTGCATCTGCTATTTAGGTAAGTGCAATGGATGTGCCAGTTAATCTGCAGTGTAAGGCAATGATTTGCAAGTATAATTTTCAAATCACGTAAATATTGCACTGTGTCCTAAAGATCACAACTGTTGTTTTTCTCAAGATGGAGTCAGCCAAGTCCGAACGCAATGGTGCCGATTCAATCTTACTTGTTCTGAACGAGTGAAACAAAAGGGTTTGACTATCGCAGGCCACATGCATGACGAGGCAGTCGAGCCACGAGAAATATCTATCCACGTCACAATCAAATCATGGCTGGGAAGGATGTTTCCAATTAATTGAACTTCTAGTCAGGCGTATCATTCGGCAAACATCAAGGGGAGGGATTATTTTGGTAAAAAGGTCGGCTTCGCTACGGCCCAGTCCTCCTCTCTCACGATTCGGAGTCCCTTGCGTCTATTGAATGGTTCAGGTGGTGAGGGGCCCATGTGCGCTCCTGACCGTATAGGCAGTGATCCGTGACCGAGATTGGTCCCACTTGAGGTCTTCGTGCAAGCAGAGTACATAAGAGGCATGGGCGTCGTCGGTACGGCTATGCGTGAGGCCGGTGCCATCTGATGGGAATCGAGGGATGATGAACCGCGGCGGTTATTTTCAATCTGCGTTGGGCGGCAGAATGGTGGCGTCCTTGACGGGGTTGGGTCTCGTGGGGTTCGTGATTTTTCACATGTTGGGCAATCTTCAGATATTCGAGGGGGGCGACGCGCTCAACGGGTATGCTTCGTTTCTTCGGGAAATGCCGATTCTCTTGTGGGCCGCGCGGTTAGGATTGTTGGCGGTTGCGGTATTTCATATCGCCACGACCGTCCGGCTTGCTCTGCGCAACCGCCGCGCTCGTCCGGTGGCTTATGTGGTCCATCAATATCGGAGTGCGTCCCTAGCCTCACGTACGATGGCGCTGAGCGGCGGCCTGTTGTTGTTCTTTATTGTCTTTCACCTGCTGCATTTGACAGCCGGTCTTGTCGATCCTTCCATCCCCAATCGGTTGGATGCGCAGGGCCACCTCGATGTCTATGGGAAGGTCATCCATGCGTTCCAAAATCCGCTGTATGTGGCGGTCTATTTCGCTGGTCAACTTGTGCTCGGTTTGCATTTGAGCCATGCGGTGTCCGGTAGCCTGCAAACCTTGGGGCTTGAGCATGCGGCGTTGAACCGCCTATTCAAGACGGCGGGTCCGGCCGTTGCCGTACTTGTGGTGCTCGGCAATCTGTCAATCATTCTTGCGGTCTTTCTGGGGTTGATCCATACATGATGACGCTGGACCCGAAAATCCCTCCCGGCCCGCTGGAAACCAAGTGGGACCGGCGCCGGTTCAGTGAGAAGCTTGTGAGTCCGGCCAACAAGCGGCGAATTAAAGTCATTGTCGTCGGCACCGGTTTGGCAGGGGCCAGCGCGGCATCGACGCTAGGCCAGCTGGGCTATGAGGTGGAGTGTTTCTGTTTTCATGACAGCCCGCGTCGCGCTCATAGTATCGCAGCGCAGGGTGGGATCAATGCGGCGAAAAATTATCAAGACGACGGGGACAGTGTGGCGCGACTGTTTTACGATACCATCAAGGGCGGAGACTTCCGTTCGCGTGAGGCGAATGTGTACCGCCTGGCGCAGATCAGCACGCAGATCATTGATCAATGCGTGGCCCTCGGTGTCCCCTTTGCCAGGGAGTATGGAGGGCAACTGGCCAATCGCTCGTTCGGCGGGGTGCAGGTGTCGCGCACGTTCTATTGCCGGGGCCAGACCGGGCAACAGCTTCTCTTGGGCGCCTACTCTGCGCTCTGTTGGCAAATCGAGCGCGGGCAGGTGACGATGCATCCTCGCACCGAAATGCTTGACCTCATTCTCGCCGACGGGCATGCACGAGGGATTGTCGTCCGCGACCTCGTGACCGGACGCGTTACGGCACGTACCGCCCATGCCATTGTCTTGGCGACCGGCGGGTACAGCAACGTCTACTATCTTTCCACCAATGCGAGTGGCTGCAACGTCACCGCGACGTACAGGGCCTGGAAACAGGGTGCCGCCTTCGCCAATCCCTGTTTTACACAGATCCATCCCACCGCGATTCCTCCAACTGAAACCTATCAAGCCAAACTGACCCTGATGTCCGAATCGCTTCGTAACGACGGACGGCTGTGGGTGCCGACAGCGCCGTCGGACAACCGACCCCCGGACACCATTCCGGCTTCCGAACGAGACTATTTCCTGGAGCGACGCTACCCGCGTTTCGGCAATCTGGTGCCGCGAGACGTCGCATCCCGAGCTGTCAAATCCCTGTGTGACGAGGGCCGTGGTGTCGGACCTGGAGGCCAGGGTGTCTATCTGGATTTCAGCGACGTGATCGAGCAGCAAGGCATTGATGTCGTGCGAGAGCGCTATGGCAACCTGTTCGATATGTATCGGCGGATTTCCGGGGAAGATGCGTATCGAGTGCCCATGCGCATCTATCCGGCGCCGCACTATACGATGGGAGGTCTCTGGGTCGATTACAATTTAATGAGCACAATTCCTGGACTCTTCGTCATCGGCGAGGCAAATTTTGCGGATCATGGCGCGAATCGACTAGGCGCCAGTTCGTTGATGCAGGGGCTGGCTGACGGATATTTCATTCTGCCGTATACGATCGGCCATTACTTGGCTACCGCGAAGGTTCCACTGTTGCCCGACAATCACAGCGCGTCGCAGGCAGCCTTGGAGCGTGTGACGAGCAGGGTCAAAAAACTGTTGGATGCAGGTAAGCGCCGAACAGCCGCCTCGTTCCATCGGGAGGTCGGCAGGATCTTGTGGGATCACTGCGGGATGGAACGGTGCGAAACGGGCCTCAAACTGGCGCTGCAAACGATCCCCGCGTTGCGCGAGGAGTTTTGGCGTGATGTGGCTGTGCCTGGTTCTGGCGACGCGTTTAACCAAGAACTGGAGTACGCGGGGAGGGTGGCGGATTTTCTTGAGTTCGCCGAACTGCTCTGCTACGACGCGCTCCATCGAGAGGAGTCTTGTGGCGCGCATTTTCGGGAGGAGTCTCAAACCGCCGATGGTGAGCCGCAGCGCGACGACGTACGATTTGCCCACGTGGCCGCCTGGGAGTATCGGATGGATGGTCCGCCCGTTTTGCATAAAGAACCGCTCACCTTCGAATTTGTGCAGCCCACCACAAGAAGCTACCAATAACCGGTGACGCGTAAGGGGTGTGCCGAGGAAAGAGTCGGAGAGAGTGTGGTAGACGAGCCATGAAATTCACGTTGAAGATATGGCGGCAGCAGGGCCCCAATGAGAAAGGAGGCTTGGCGACCTATGAGGCGGATGAGATAGGCCCAGACATGTCGTTTCTAGAAATGCTCGACGGAGTCAACCAACGGTTGATTCTGGCTGGTGAGGAGCCGGTGGCCTTCGAACATGATTGCCGCGAAGGTATCTGTGGGAGCTGCTCGCTGGTGATCGACGGGGTGCCCCACGGACCGGATCGTGGAATCACGACCTGCCAGCTGTATATGCGGCGATTCTCCGATGGGGTCACGATCACGATTGAGCCCTGGCGCGCCCGTGCGTTTCCCGTCATCAAGGATTTGGTTGTGGATCGGAGCGCGCTGGACCGGGTCATGAGGGCGGGCGGGTACATCTCCGTCAACACGGGCGGGGCCGTGGACGGCAACGCGCAGTTGATCGGCAAAGAGCAGGCCGAGACCGCCATGGATGCCGCTTCCTGCATCGGATGCGGAGCCTGTGTTGCTGCCTGTAAGAACGCGTCAGCCATGCTCTTCGTAGCGGCGAAAGTCTCCCATTTGGCCTCGCTGCCGCAAGGCAAGCCGGAGCGGGCACGTCGTGTGACGGCAATGATCGAGGCAATGGATGACGAAGGATTCGGGTCTTGTGGGAATCTTTATGAATGTGAAGCAGTCTGCCCTAAGAGCATCAGTGTCCGTTTCATCGCCACGCTCAATCGAGAATATCTTCGCGCCGGGATCGTCGAGTCAGGTGTGCCAGCCGATCCGGAAACGCCTCATGCGGAGTCTGACTAGCCCGTTTCGCCTCTGCGAATGAGCAGCACGTCATTCGTGTGCCTGCATCCTCGGCGCAAGACAGCAATCAACTTGACTATGCGGGAAAGGTCTTTATAGTGCGGCGTTAGGGAGTTTCGGTCGGCGATGGAGGCCGACGATGAATGAGCCGCCAGGTGATTTGTCCGCAGTGTCTGAACGGCGCCGTGATCCGCTCACGTCCCCAATCGCCGCGAGAACATGTCGGGTGGTGGATCGGGATCGTTCCATTCCGCTGTCAACATTGCAGCCATCGCTTCTTAGCCCGGAGTTCTAGCAAAGAGAGTTTCCAACATTCGACCGACCGCCGGGAACACCTCCGTATCCCCGTGCGGCTCTGCCTGTCGTTCTCCGGAGGGAAGGTGCGGGGCGAAGGCACCGTCATGGATCTTTCCCTGGGCGGCTGCATCATCAGGAGCAACACGCCAGTGCAGGTTGACGATATTTTTTATCTGGAGATTGCCGTCGTCAACAATGAAGAGCCTATCGAAGTGGCGGCGATGGTCAGTTCGGTAAGTACGCGCGGCATTGCGTTCAAATTTCTCCGGAAGGCCCAAGAAAACAAACAGCTCCTCTCGTTCATCCAGTCCCGTTCCGGTTCCATGTCCTCGGTCCTTTCAAAGGCCGTCGAGCCTACGGTCGCCGTTTCGCTCGCCCAAGAGAAGGGCTCTCCCGGAGACTAGCAGCCTGCCGAAACCCATAAAGATGGACATTTCACCAGAGGAGGAACCGTACATTTTCAATCCAACGACTTTGTAATTGACCGGTGATCGGCTGTTCACCAATCACGGCCGGCGTTCAACCGAACCCACAGTCAAGAAAAGTCTTGTGGAGACCGATAGAGGATGGCACCGACATTGAAGAGTGCACACGATCACATTCTTGAGAAGACAGGGAGGCGTCGCATGTGGAAGCAAGAGAATGCGGCATACGCGGGAGATGGGACAAATCTGGACAGACACATTTCTACAGGAGGCAGGCCGGTACCAGCCGATACCGTGATTGCCTTCATCGGCAAGGGTGTCGCATTCAAAGGCGTCATCACCTATTCGGGTACGGTGCGCATCGACGGGTCGCTGGACGGGGAGATTCACACAGAGGGCGGCTTGATCGTAGGGCCCGAGGCGGTAATTACGGCGAAGATTGCGGCAGGGTCTGTCGTGTCCGAGGGAACCATCACAGGTGATATTCACGCATCGGAGCGGATTAGACTACTCGCGCCCGCCGTGATCGACGGCAGTTTGAAGAGCCCCATGCTGTCGATTGAGGAAGGCGTCCGCATGAATGGCACATTGGAAATGGCCGGAGTGGCTCAGCAGGTGGTATCTCGCGAGCCCAAACTCTATGCGGTGGGGCCCTCGAATCGGGAGCCTGTCACACGAGTGGAAGACAAGCGAGAAGAACAATGAGGGAGAGGCAGCGGCGGCTGGTGCCCGTCGTTGTGACATGGCGGCGCCTCTGACGGCAAGGTTGCTGGTCTCAAAAAGGGCAACCTGCAGCCGGCATCGTATCGGACCATGGCCATTAGTTCCGTCCGTGTTGCTTCAACAATTCTTGAAACTCTTCCGGTATAGGCATGGATTTGAACGGAGGCACATGTGCCCCGCCTGTATTGCCCACCGGCACCCAGATCCATGTAAAAAGCAGTGATCCGCAAATTCTGGCAATTTGGCCCGTGATCTCCGTGAGGTCCCGGCGTTTCCAACCGACCTTCAGCATCCCCCAGTGGGCCGTCGCGTGAGGCAACGTAAACGATTGGCCGAGAATATGCGCGCGCTCAAGGTGGGAAAAGGCCTTATCGAGATGATTGTCTGCGTACTGCTGACATGCCGCGGTCAGCTCTCGGTCATAGGCTTGTCGTAGCGCTGCGTGCATCTCTTATCCTTCCGCCATACCGCCCATTGTTCAACTCAATTCCGTGTGTTGGGGCGCCTCCGGCATTTCTAATTGACTGGTGCCATGGTAGCATGTTGCCCAGGCTGTGCGGCAACAGAGGTCAGTCCTCTGGCGAAGGAGGGGAACCATATGATTCGTGGATGGGGGAAAGATAGCTTGATCACTGCCGCGCTGGGAGGCGTACTGGTTTTGACCGGCTGCGGGTATAACGACTTGCAGGGGCTGGACGAAGACACGAAAGCCGCCTGGAGCGAAGTCGTCAACCAATATCAACGCCGTGCTGATCTCATTCCGAATCTCGTCGCCACTGTAAAGGGGTACGCGGAGCACGAGCGCGAGACGCTCGAGGGGGTCGTGAGCGCCCGTTCAAAAGCCACGGGGATTCAGATCACGCCCGAGACGCTGAAAAATCCCGACACGTTCAAGGAATTTCAGCAAGCCCAGGCCGGCCTAACCACCGCGTTGGGCCGCCTCATTGCCATCGCCGAGAACTATCCGAACCTCAAAGCCGATCAGAATTTCCTCGATCTCCAAAGCCAGTTGGAGGGGACGGAAAACCGGATTGCCGTCGCACGCAAGCGGTACATCGACCGCGTGGCGGAGTACAACAAAATGGTCCGCTATTTCCCCACCAATTTGACGGCCAAGTTCCTGCTTCAGATGGAAGAGAAACCGAATTTCACGGTGGCGGACGAGAAAGCGGTGGCGCAGCCCCCGGAAGTGAAATTCTAAGTCTAGGTTGAGGCTGAGGTTGGGGAGGATGGTGGCGTCGCAGAAGAAAACGTGCTCCGTCATCCTCTTCTTCGTCTCGGCCTTGACCGTAACCGTGACCTTCTCGGTTCTTGCCCGGGCGCTCGACGTGCCGGCGCTCACGGGCCGCGTCGTCGACCTTGCCCATGTGTTGCCGGCCTCGACGGTGGACATGCTGTCGGCCCGGATGGCGGCACATGAGACCGAAACCGGCAATCAAGTCGCTGTCCTGATTATGCCCTCGCTTGAAGGCGAGCCCCTCGAAGAATTTTCCCATCGCGTCGCGACGGCCTGGAAACTCGGCCAAAAGGGAAGTGACAATGGAGTCCTGCTTCTGGTGGCCATACAAGAACGCAAGGTCCGGCTTGAGGTCGGATATGGTCTGGAAGGCAACCTGACCGACGCTCGGTCGGCGCAAATCATCAGAAACGACATTGTTCCCCGGTTCCGAGCCGGAGATCTGCCGGGAGGCGTGTCCGCCGGGGTCGATGCCGTTGTACGGACAATCGAAGGAACGTATCAGGCATCCGACAGAGCGGCCCCACAACGAGAGGATGATGTTATCGGGCAGATTGCGGTAGCCGTCATCGTCGGGGTTGTGGTGGGGCTCAGCGTCATGGGTATTCATCGGTTTTTGGGGGCGGTCGCCGGTGCCGGGCTTGCAGTGCTCCTGGCACCGTGGTTGGTGCCGGCCTTGATGACGGGCGGGATCACGCTCTTGTTGCTCTTGTTCATGTCCGCCGCAGGCGCCGGCGGAAGAGGCAGGAGGTACCGAGGAGTTGATGATTGGGTCTGGTACAGCAGTCGAGGTGGTGGATGGGGTGGCGGCTCGTTCGGCAGTCTCGGAGGGGGGTTCGGAGGAGGGGGAGGCGGTTTCGGAGGAGGTGGTGCCAGTGGAAACTGGTAATGGGCTGAAACTCACGGCCGAGGAACAGGAGCGGATCACGTCGGCGGTGGAGAAGGCGGAGCGACAAACCAATGCGGAGATCGTGCCGATGATTGTCTCGCGATCGGGGCTGTACCGCGACGCGCAACATCGGGCCGGGTTGGCCGCAGCCCTGGCGGCATTGACGATCCTGCTGACCCTTGAAAGGTTATGGCTTCCTTGGGGATGGCATGCCGCGAACGCGGCCTGGCTTGTTCTCGCCGTTACCCTCGCCTATGGGAGCGGGACATGGGTAGGGACTTGGTCGCCTGTCATCCGGCTGCTGACCTCACACGAGCGTATGCGGCAAAAGGTCATCTTGAGAGCCGAGCGGGCGTTTGCCCAACATTCAGTTTCACAGACCCGCGATCGCACGGGTGTGCTGATCATGCTGTCGATGCTAGAGAAACAAATCTACGTTCTGCCGGATCGTTCGTTGGCTGGGCTGGTGTCCGCAGAGCGATGGAAACAGGTGGCGCAAGCGGCCGTTGAGCGCTTACATGACGGCGACATCGCCGACGGATTGTCCCATGCCATTCAAACCTGCGGGTTGGTCCTCGCGGAGGTCTGTCCCGGCCGTCCCGGCGACAACCCCAATGAGTTGCCCGACAAACTGATTCAGGAGACCTAGATGAGAGTAGCCGACTGAAAAACTCCGCAGCTTGAAGGAGTCTTGCTTGGCGGGAATATGGAACTGGTTGGTCGAATTCATTTCATAGACGCCCTGGCTGTATTCCGCTAGAATTCGCCCCATGTCCGATCCTACCGCGCCGAACAACCCTCCATCGACAGGGCAGGGCGAGCAACAATCGGTCGTAAAAGCAGCCGGAGTGATCGGCGCAGCTACCTTTTCCAGCCGCATATTGGGTTTCATCCGTGACATGGTGCTGGCCAGACTGTTCGGCGCCACGCCGGCCGCGGATGCATTTTTCGTCGCCTTTCGCATCCCCAGTCTTCTCCGCGAGCTGTTTGCTGAAGGCTCGATGTCGTCGGCCTTCATTCCGGTGTTTACGGAATACCGGACGATGCGCGGCAAGCAGGAAGCATGGGAGCTGGCCAGCGCCGTGTTTACGACGCTGCTGACGGTCGTCACGTTGGTGACGATCGCGGGAATTCTTGCCGCTCCATGGCTCGTGCAGGTGCTCGCACCGGGATTCCAGGAGGATCCCGAGAAACTCGCGCTCGCGACGCTGCTCGCCCGTATGATGTTTCCTTATTTGCTCTTTGTCAGCTTGGC
Organism: Nitrospira sp. UBA6909; assembly: GCA_002451055.1. Taxonomy (GTDB): domain Bacteria; phylum Nitrospirota; class Nitrospiria; order Nitrospirales; family Nitrospiraceae; genus Nitrospira_D. Next base: position 15,173 of record DKBD01000017.1, read on the forward strand.
TGCACTGGCGATGGGCATTTTGAACTCGGTGCGAGCCTTTGCCGCGCCGGCCTTTTCACCGCTCTTTTTGAACATTTTTATTATCTCGTGCGCCTTGGGGTTGTCTCCGTATCTACAAGAGCCGATCATGGGGGTCGCAATCGGAGTGGTAGCAGGAGGGGCGGCGCAGTTCGCCATGCAGCTCCCCAGCCTGAAGCTGCGGGGATTGTTGTTCGGGTTTCGATTTGAGCCGGGCCATCCAGGCCTCAGAAAGATCGGTCTGCTGATGGTGCCGTCATTGCTCGGTCTGTCTGTCACACAAATCAATCTCACGGTGAGCACGGTGTTGGGATCGTTTTTCGCCGGGGGGCCGACCTACTTGTTTTACGGCATGCGGTTGATCCAGTTCCCATTGGGAATTTTCGGCGTCGCCTTGGCCACGGCGATTCTTCCGACCCTCTCCTCTCAGGCGGCGCGAGGCGAGATGGATGAGCTTCGAACCACGCTCGGTTTCGGCCTGCGCATGATCGTGTTCATTATCGTGCCGGCGATGGTGGGGCTGATTCTGCTGCGGACACCGATCGTGCATCTCTTTTTCGAGCACGGCACGTTTACCGCGAAGGATACGGCGCAGACGGCGCTGACAGTGCTTTGCTACGCCGTCGGCTTGTGGGCCTTCGGTGGAGTGCGAATCATTGTGACGGCGTTCTATTCGCTGCAAGACACCAAGACGCCGGCTGTCTCGGCGGCGATTGCCGTTGTGGCGAACATTCTCTTCTCGCTCGCCTTGATGTCTCCCCTCGGCGCGGCTGGGCTGGCGTTGGCCACAGCGCTCGCCGCCATGGTGAACGGCGGCATCTTGGTGGCGGTCCTCAATCGACGGTTAGGAGGCATCAACTGGGGATCCGTCTGGCGAACGTCCTTACGTGTCATTGCGGCCTGTGTGCCGATGATGATCGTCTGTTGGTGGATCTCCAGCGCGCAGGTGTGGGCGCAGCCTGCCGACTGGATCGCAAAAACGGTCATGCTTTTCGTCGCCATTGGAGTGAGTGTGACCGGATACCTTGGGGTTCACGCCCTACTGCGATCCGAAGAACTCGATGTGGTGTGGGGGATGGTGCGCAGAAAAATCAGGCGGTGAGCCGGCTTATGGGAGAAGGAATCAGGCGCGCAGCTATCTTCAAATCACCGTGGGGGTGGATCGGTATTTCTGAAACGGCCAAAGGGATCGACGCAATTGCATTGCCCAAGGGATCAAAGCGGGCGATCGAGTCAGATCTCCGCTCGCTGGGAGGCGGGCCGCTCGAACCGGGAGAGTCCGCACGGTTGCAATCCGCCAGCCGCCAGGTGCTCGAATATTTGGCCGGGACAAGGGAGACCTTCGATGTGCCGATTGATAGCTCCCGTAGCACTCCGTTTCAGCGCCGGGTGTGGCGGGTGCTTCAGCGGGTTCCCTATGGCAAGCTACGTTCCTATCAATGGGTCGCGGCTCGCGTGGGTGGGTTGCACTATGCTCGTGCTGTCGGCAATGCAGTCGGTGCGAACCCGTTGCCGATCGTCATCCCCTGTCATCGGATCGTCGGGCAGGATGCATCG
>DKBD01000017.1:16820-37103 GCA_002451055.1 Nitrospira sp. UBA6909
CATCTGCCATACGCTCTCGGGGGGGTGCATGAAAGCCGTGCTTCAGCGTGTGACGAGCGCATCGGTGACAGTGGAAGGAGCCATCGTCGGGACAGTCGAACGGGGGCTCCTGGTGCTGTTGGGGGTGGCGAAAGGCGATGGCGAGTCGGACGGGCGCTATCTTGCGGAGAAGATCAGGACCCTGAGGATTTTTTCAGACGAACAGGGGAAGATGAATCGGTCACTCGTGGATGTGGGCGGAGCCGTATTGTTGGTGTCGCAGTTCACACTGCTCGGTCGAACCGTGAATGGCCGACGCCCCAGCTTCGACGAGGCTGCCCCTCCAGACGAAGCCAAACGGTTGTATGAGCAGGTTGCGGCGGAATTGCGGGCAGGAGGGACGGTCGTCGAAACCGGAGTCTTTGCCGCCCATATGCAGGTGGCGTTGTTGAACGACGGACCGGTCACGTTCGTATTGGACAGCCGCGAGGCCCGTGTTTGATGTGCTGCTCACGACTTCGGAAAGAGGGCCGATAGAAAATATAGGGCCAATGCTTGTTGCCCGGTCTGCTATAATTGAGCCGGTAAGGCGTCGGACTTGATGGGGGGGTGGCTATGGGAACTCCTGTTTCTCTACAGCATCCGCTGCGTCGGCTCTTCGCTGCCTTGACCGAAAAGAGCTTTACCAAACACCTCGGCTGGCCCGATCCCAAGGTAACGTCCTACTTGTCCAACTTGCTGGTTGATTTCACCCATACCGATCAACTCTACAAGATCAGAAACCGACAGGATCAGCCGGTTGATACGGTCGTCGATCTCCTCTTCGAGTCGGAAGTGATGCTTGAGGCGCAGTCCTTAGACCGTGAGCGAGATGTGCATCGCCATATCGGGGATTTTACTCTGTTCATGGCCGGTTTGTTTCCAGAATATCTCCGCCGTCTCAAATCGGCGGGGCGTATCTATCACAAGGACTTCCTCGTGGATTATGTGAAAACGGGCAAACGGTCGTACAGTATCGTGGCCAAGATTGGCCGCGACAACGCCGAAGGCGATCCGCCGCTGTTCCGAAAACTGTCCGAGAATTTCGAGCTGTGCGTCACCGGTCTGGGTTTTGTCCGATCCGATCTCGACCGCATGCAGAATCCCGCCTATCAGAAAGCTCGGGATCTTCTTCTGAATTGAAGCCCAAGGCTCCGATCATCCTCGCCCATGGAGGCGCCGGCCTCCGCACCATGACCGCTCCCCAAGCGGCATGTCTCCAGGCTGCCCTACAAGTCGGATATCATCTGCTTGATCGAGGCGGCCCTGCGCTGGTCGCCGTGGAACAGACCATCCGCGTCCTCGAACAAAGCGGGTTGTTCAATGCGGGGAAGGGAGCCCGTTTCCAACTCGACGGTATTCGGCGGATGGATGCCTCGATCATGGAAGGGCATGGCCTACGTGCCGGCGCGGTCGCGTCCGTCGAAGGTATTGTCCATCCGATCACGGCTGCCAGGATGGTCATGGAAGAAACGGATCACGTATTACTTGTCGGACCCATGGCAACAACATTTGCCGAGCATTTCAGGTTGGAGCCTCTTCACACTCCGGCTCCGATGCGTCGACTGTCATATGCCATGATGCTCAAGCGGCAGAAGCCGGTGCGGAATCGCCATGGCACGGTCGGCGCCGTGGCATTGGATCGATTCGGCACAGTTGCGGCCGGTGCTTCTACCGGCGGGATTGCGCTCATGCTGCCCGGACGAGTCGGTGATACGCCGCTCATCGGCTGCGGGGTGTATGCTGATAATCAAAGTGGAGCTGTGTCGATGACGGGAATCGGCGAAGGAATTATCCGAATTGCGGTGGCCAAGGAAATCTGCGAGCGATTGGCGGAGGGGAAGACGCCGAAATCGACGGCGCGGTACGTGCTGAGAAAATTGGTGGCGAGAATTCGCGGCGCAGCCGGTACATTAGTGTTGACGCCTGATGGCCGATTCACGATTTCGCACGTGACGCCTCGTATGGCAGCCGGTTGGTGGGATGGGAGGGGGAAGCCGACAGTCGGAGATCGATTCCCATGAGGAACAGCTTGTTTCATCTTGCCTTTCCGATTCACGACATCAAGGAGACGATCCGGTTCTACGTGGACGGGCTCGGATGTACGGTTGGCCGGAGATCACAACAGGCGATTACGCTTGGTCTGGCAGGACATCAACTGGTCGGCCATATGGTTACAGAGGAAATCCCGGCACAGAAGGGCATCTACCCGCGCCACTTCGGGCTCGTGCTCCTGTCACAGGAGGACTGGCAGGCGCTGGCTGACAGGGCGAAGGCCAAGGACCTGTCCTTCTACCAACAGCCGCGTGTGCGATTTCCGGGCACGCGCATCGAGCACCGCACATTTTTTCTGGAAGATCCTTCCAGGAATCTGCTCGAATTCAAACACTATACCCACGAGTCAGCCATCTTTGGGGAGCAGGAGTACGGCCAGGTCGGTGACATGGGGGAGGTCTAATAGACTGCGAGGTTCCCGGATCGAGTCAGACAGCCGTTCCTATTCGGCTCGTGCCTGAGCTGTAGTTGAAACTTTATGGGTCCATCGAAGAATGCGCTGGTGTCGCCGTGTGAGGGAGGCGGTTTTACGGAGGGGATCGTATCGTCGGGGGGCCGGCAGCATCGCCGCCAGCCAGGCTGCTTCATCCCCCGTGAGTTCCGCGGCAGATTTTCCAAAATGGTGCTGCGCNNGCCGCTTCTGCGCCATAGATTCCACGGCCCCACTCAGCCACGTTCAAATATAGCTCTAAGATGCGTTCCTTGGGCAGGTCACGCTCAAGCAATCGTGTAATCAAGGCTTCGTGCGCCTTGCGGAACAATGAGCGCTCGGATGACAGATACAGATTCTTGGCCAATTGCTGGGTAATGGTGCTTCCGCCCCGCTTTAATTTTCTGGCTTCAAGGTTATCCAGCGCGGCATCCCGGATACTCTCCCAGTCGAATCCCTCGTGACTGAAAAATGAGGCGTCTTCCGCGACAATTACGGCGCGTTGCAGATTCGAAGAAATTTGACCGAGGGGGACCCATGTCCAGTGCTGGTCGTACGGCCGGCTCAGTTCGATTGCCCGTGCACGTCGGCTATCCATGAGTGCCGTTGATGACGGATTGACTCGCGCGAGCGTTCTGACCTCCGGCAGCGTGTTCAGCCATATGAGGGCCGTTATGCCGAGCGGGATTCCTGCAATCAGGAGGCTCCAGAGGAGAAAACGCAAAAATGTCCGGCGACGGGTTGACTTAGGCATGTAAGGCTACGTATGTGTGGCTGTGTGAGACACTTGCGTAGCGGCCCGGCCGTACGCCCTGAGTCCGATGCNNTCCTTGATCAACTCGCTGTTGAATCGGCGGGATTTGGCGAAGGTGAGCCGAACGCCGGGAAAAACGAGGGCGGTCAATGTGTTCCTAGTCTCGACATCCGACCCTCACCTGGCGCAGTTCTATCTGGTGGACCTGCCGGGCTATGGATTTGCCAAAGTCGCCAAGTCTGTTCGCGCACAGTGGGCGCCGTTGCTCGAATCGTACCTGACCGATCGAGCGCCGCTGATCGGCGTCGTGTCGCTCGTCGAGAGCCGCGTGGTGACCGAGCAGGATCGCCAAACCCTCGCCTGGCTCCGTTCAATCGGACGCAATCCGCTCATCGTTGCGACCAAGGCCGACAAGCTCAAGCCCAGCGAACGGGTGCGCACGCTGCGTCAGACTCACGTGGATTTGGGATTGCTAGAAGGAGAGACGCTGATTCCTTACTCATCGATGACCGGAGAGGGAAAGGATCGCGTGTGGGGCGCCCTGCGCGAATGGGCTCGTGCAGGATGTTGAAAAAGCCCGCCAGCGTTGTTCTCGGTACTCGTGAAACGTCAAACGTGATAAGCGAAACCGGTCCGTTCGGAGCTGCGGCCGGCCTTGTGGAAAGGCGCGTCTTGGCGCGCCGGGGTTGGGCGGGTGAGACTAGCGGCTTTTTTGAACATCCTGGGGGCGAAATGCTAGCAACCGATGCCGCTAGTTAGAACTTGATTTCGATGTAGGCCTTGTCTTTTAGACCCGCCAGCCAGGACTGAAAGACGTCTTCGCTCTTCTGCTCGAAGACCAATCCCTGAATCTCGTACTTGACTTCATTGAAGGGGCGATACTGCCTGGGCCTCTTGTCATCTAAGCGCATAATGTGAAACCCATCGGCGTTCTCGATGATGTCCGAGATGCCGCCCGGAACGAGCGATGCGATCGCCCGCTCGATCGCCGGCAAGAGTTCTCCCTGCCGCACTAATCCCAGTCGTCCGCCTTGCAAAGCATTCGGTCCGTCAGAATATTGCAGCGCCACATCTTCGAATTTCTCGCCGCGCTTTAATTCATCCATTGCTTTGCGTATTTTAGCCCGCGCGTCGTCGACCTCGTCAGGGGAGCGAAGCCGTACGAGGATCTGGCTCAGGATATACTCTTCCGGAATCGCGAAGCGGTCGCGATGCTCTTGATAATACCGCTTCATCTCGGATTCTCCCACCATGACGTTGGCGCGCACTTCTCGGTCCACTACCTTCATCAGCAGCAGTTGATCCCGTAAGGACCGAACGTATTTCGGGTTTGAGGGGTCGAATTGCGTCCCTTGCCGTTTCATCTGCTCGGCGGCCTGCGTTACCTCTTGCTCGGACACATCGACGTTTTTCGCCTTGGCTTCCTGCAGTTGCAATTTCCGTTCGATGATCCTCGTGAGGGCCATGTACTCCGCTGTCTTCAAGCGCTGCGCGAGATCTTCGCCGCGGTGTCCTTGTTTGATGCGCTCCTCTTGTGTTTCCAGCTCGCGCTTGATGTCTGATAACATGATCAGATCGGAATTCACCACGGCAACGATGCGGTCTTCGAGATGGGCCGAGACGAAGGCGGGAGGCAGCACCAAGACGCTGATAGACAGCAAAGTCGTCTTGAGTAAAGCTCTAGGCGAAACAATCGACACGATCCTACGCTCCATGTGACGAAGGACAAGAACTTGCGCGCTTGGATATTACACGAAACTCGATGGCTTGGGGAGGGCGAGGAGACGATTCCGGATTGATCGGTTGTTCGGTGGCTTAACGGGAGGCGTCACCAAGGCGAACCATGGCATTCGCCCGTATATCGGCGATCACTTCCTCAAACCGCTTGCGGCGCTTGTCGGCCAGCAACTCCTGGCGGAGCCGTTCCTGGGTGGCAAGGTCAGCTTCGATGATTTCTTTGTCAAGCGGGGCGGTCAAGACCAGGTAGTATCCATCCTCCGTCTTGATCGGTGCGCTGACCAGCCCAGGTTTGAGGGCATGGATTGCGGCATCGACCTCGGGGGGCACCAGGCCCTTTCGATACGGGCCGAGATCACCGCCCTTCTCTTTTGATTGCTCGTGAATCGAATAGCGCTTGGCGAAATTGGGAAAGCTGCCGCCGCGGTTCACTTGGGTTTCAAGATCTTTGGCTGCATACGAATTCGGCAACAGCATCACTGACACCTGGACTTTCAAAGGGTCAAGGAGTTCGCTCGCATGGGCCTCAAGGTAGGCCTCCAGTTCGGCCTGTGTGATCTCCACCTTGGACTGGAGTTTGTCCCTCAGCAGTTCGTCGAGGATCAACTGCTCCTTGTAGCGTTGGGCCTTATTGCGAATGACGTCATCCTGATCGAGCCCCTGACGGTGGGCTTCCTGCATGAGCAGTTCCCGGGTGACCAGTTCATCCAGGAATTGCCGTTTGCCTCCCTCTTTCTCATAGCGGGCGCGTGTCGCCTCGGAGAGTTCGCGCCAACGGACGTCAAATTCGGTTTGCGTGATGGCTCGCCCGTTCACCAGCGCGACAACCGGTTCCTCTTCCTGATGCGGCGTGCAGCCTGGAAGGGCCAGGCCTAAAGCGACCAACAGGCCGCCGAGAATCAGAAAGAGGTGAACCGGACCACGATCGATGAGAGGGAGGTGAAAATGTGTCATAAGTTGTGAGCCGCGCGGGTCTCGACTACGAATCGCCCCCATCCTTTCCGCCTGTGTTGGTATCACAGAGGCTAAGGCTTTGCAAGGTTGTGTTGAGTTCCGGAAAGATCACCGCCCAGTCCTCTTGCGGCATCAGGATCTCGAACGAGAGAGGGCTGAGAAACCGCAACCGCTTGTTGAAGCGATCCATTAACCGGTGGACCGCGCCGTCGGGAATGGTGGATTTCGGTCCAAGCGTGATCATGACCGATTGACCATGCACTTCGATCGACGCCAGGCGGAGACGTTTGGCATGAATGCGGAGCTGCATGACTTCCAGCAACCGTTCCACTGGTTCCGTTGGATGGCCGTACCGATCCTGAATCTCTCCATGCAGCAGCGCCAGTTCGCCGATTTGGCTGCAGGCGGTGAGCCGTTTGTAGAGCGACAACCGCTGATGCGGGTCGGCCACAAAGTCTTCGGGAATGAACGCCGACACAGGCAGTTGCAGAATCGAGTCCGGTTCTTCTTCGACAACGTGGCCCTTCAGCCGTTGCACAGCCTGCTCGACCATCTGCATGTAGAGATCCAGGCCGATGGCGGCGATGTGGCCGGATTGCTGTTTGCCCAGCAAGTTGCCGGCTCCCCGAATCTCAAGGTCCGCGGCGGCAATGCGGAAGCCTGATCCCAGTTCGGTGAATTGTTGGATCGCGATCAGCCGCTTTTGCGCGTCCCCCGTGAGCGTGCCTTCGTCGGGAATTAGGAAATAGGCAAAAGCCTGGTCTCCCCCGCGCCCGACGCGCCCGCGGAGCTGATACAACTGTGCCAGGCCAAACGTGTCCGCCCGATTCACGATGATCGTGTTGGCATTTGGAACGTCGAGGCCTGATTGAATGATGGCCGAGGCGATCAAGACGTCCGTTTCGTGTTTGATGAACTTGAGCATGACCGCTTCCAACGGTTTGGCATTCATTTGGCCGTGTGCCATGACCATACGGGCTTCCGGAACCAGCCCGTGTAGCCAGGCTCCGATCCGTTCCATGGTTTCGACCCGATTGTGCACGAAATAGATTTGCCCTCCACGCCCCAGTTCACGCAGGATTGCGTCGCGTACGATTTTGTCGGTGGAACGAACTACTTCTGTCTTGATCGCCAGACGACCGGCCGGCGGCGTATCGATGATGGAAAGGTCGCGGACGCTCGACATCGCCATCTGAAGCGTGCGTGGGATAGGCGTCGCAGTCAACGTCAAGACATCGACCTGTGTGCGGAGCTGCTTCAGACGCTCCTTGTGCTTCACGCCGAACCATTGCTCTTCGTCGATAATGACGAGGCCGAGATTGCGGAATGTCACATCTTTCTGGAGGAGGCGGTGCGTGCCGATGACGACATCGATGATGCCGGCCGCGACATCCGCGAGGATCGATTTGGTCTCCTTGGGGGACTGAAATCTCGAGAGCAGGGCAACACGGGTGGGAAAGGGAGCGAGCCGTTCCGCAAAATTGTCGTAGTGTTGGTGGGCCAGCAGGGTTGTCGGTACCAGCACCGCGACCTGGCGGCCGTGTTCCACGGCTTTGAAGGCGGCGCGCATGGCTACCTCCGTTTTGCCGTATCCGACATCGCCGCAGACGAGCCGGTCCATCGGCTTGGTCGATTCCATGTCGCGGACGATGTCCGTGATGGCTCTGAGCTGATCCGGTGTCTCCTCGTATTCGAAAGCCGCTTCGAATTCGTGGTAGAGGGTTCCGGACGCTCCATAGGCGGCCCGGTTCACCAGTTCGCGGTTGGCGTAGAGCTCCACCAATTCGTGAGCCATCTCCTCGATGTCCTTTTTCACCCGCGCCGTCGTCTTCGCCCAACTGGTGCCGCCGAGACGATCGAGCCGAGGCACATGGCTTTCGGCTCCACTATAGCGCTGGACTTGGTTCAGGCGATCGAGCGGAACATAGAGCGTGTCTCCGCCGGCAAACTCCAAGATCAAATAATCGCTCTCGAAATCCTGCACGGCGAGGCGCTTGAGTCCCCGGTATTTGGCGATCCCGTGTTGGACATGGACCACGTAGTCGCCCACATTGAGGTCTTCCAAGGATGACAGGAAGGTGGCCGTTTTGCTTTTCGGCTGCGGCTTGTGGCGCGCTCCTTTGGCGAAGAGCTCCTCTTCCGTCAGGAGGGCAAGGCGAAGATCGCTCGAGAGAAATCCTGCCGACAGATCACCGTGCACGACATAGAACGGAGCCTTGCCCATGCTACGTCTCGACCAGAGCGGAGATTTCCATTCATCTGCCGGCAGATCATGCTCTCGAAGAAGAGCCAGGAGGCGATCGACTTGTCCTCGGCTTCGCGCCACCAGCACGACTCGATGCTCATCGCGGAGGCGCTCCAGGAGGTTGAGAGTTTGACTGAACGGTGTGCCTCTGATGCCCAACCCGATTCCTGCCGGCGTCTGCCCTGCAAAGGACAACGCCGGGTCCCAGGAAGCGTCCGGCGCCGCCAGGGGTTCCAGTGCCAGCATCGGCCATGCCGCAGCGTCCCGTTCAAGTTCTTCCCATGTCAAGAAGAGTCGTTCGGGAGAGGGGTATGGTTGCACGGCGTCGCGGTCGACGTGCCGGAGGTACCCGTCCTCAATCTTTTCCCACGCGGTTGCGCAGGCCGTCTTCAACGCCTCAGGTTGGTCGAGGACCAGACAGGGAGGGCTCGCGAGGTAATCGAAGAGTGAATCCATGCGGGGATAGACATCGGGACTGCGCCATTCCGCATCCGGCGGGATCGGTGTCAGCATATCCGGAGCATCTGCGGGGCGAAGAAACTCCCGAGCCGGCAAGACCACTCCTTCGCCCATTTTCTTAATGGAGGTCTGTGTCGAGGGGTCAAACAGGCGGATCGATTCGACCTGGTCGCCGAGAAATTCGACTCGAACCGGATCAGCATAAGCGGTTGAGAAAATATCGACGATACCCCCGCGCACGCTGAACTCGCCGGGGATTTCCACGACCGATACGCGTCGGTATCCCAGACGCAGCAGACCGGTCAGAAGCGGTTCCCGTTCGCAGGTGCTTCCCGCCTTAAATCGAAGAACAGCCTGCTCAAACGCCATGCGTGGAATCACCCGGTGCATGGCCGCGGCGACGGACGTGACCAGCACTGCGGGCTGGCCGTCGCACAGTCGGTGAAGCGTCGTCATCCGGCGCGCGATCAACCCGACATGCGGAGCCGTTTCCTCGTACGGGAGCGTCTCCCATTCGGGAAACCAGGCAAGGCTGTCGGCCGGCAGGCCCATGAGGTCGTAAAAAAACCGGAGATCGTTGAAGATCCGTTCGGCCGATTCGTCGCTGGAGGTCAAGACGACCCACGGTCGGAATTGATCCGAGGCTCGTTTTTGAGACTGGGCGAGCAAGGTGAGCGCACAGGCCGGCGTCGAGCCGTGCAATCCTGTGAGACAGGCACGGGCGCGGCTTCGGTTCAGCGCCGAACAGAGGGGAGCGAGCCATGCTGGGGATTCGACGCCGACGTCAAACACGAATCACGTAGTGGTTGATCGAATACGTTGGAGAAGTGCCGTGGTGGACATGCCGGGAACTAATGGGATCGTCTTGACGGCACCGCCGTGGGATTCGACGATCTCGCGGCCGACGATTTTGTCGATCGCCCAGTCCCCGCCCTTTACCAGGACGTCCGGCTGCAGGGTGGCAATCAGTCTCTCGGGGTCCGGTTCCGTGAAAATCACGACGTAATCCACGCACTCCAAGGCTGCTAGGACTTCAGCCCGCTGGGCCTCCGGCACGATCGGGCGGTCCGATCCCTTGTTCAAGCTGCGGACCGAGGCATCGCTGTTGACGCCGACGACAAGCAGGTGGCCGAAGGCTTTCGCCTCCCGGAGATATCGGGTATGGCCGACGTGCATCAGATCGAAACAGCCGTTGGTGAAAACGATCCGTTTGTTCTGGGCACGCGCCTGTTCGAGGAGGGGAACCAATTGCGCGGCGGTCACGACTTTAGCAAGCATGGGCCCATCATACCTATTCGTACGTCGAGATGGAAAGGGTGTGGTAGGTCTCATTGAGGAAAAGCGCGTATGGCTGATGGCGTATAGCACGTGATCAGATCAGATTATGGGAACACTCCGATTCGCGTTCCGGTCACGTGCCATTAGCCATGCGCCATAGGCTCTTCAATGACACGCTACTCCTCTTCAGAGACGCCGCCCAGCCCGATGACGGCGGAGCCGTGCCGCGTGATGAGCGCATCCATGGCTTCGATGGCTCTGACCCTCCGACTGTCGAACAAACCTGGTGTGGCGGGTGTCAGACAAGTCAGCGCCAGTCCGGCCAGGCGATAATTCGTGCCGGGTTTCATCAAGTCATGCAGAGCTTGTCTCGCCGCCGGCCACATGTCGGGGTCGTAGTTGAGGGGGTGGGAAAACCGCCCGTGCTTGGTGGTGATTGTGAATCGCGAGTCCTTCAGTTTCACGGCACAGCCGCCTGCTGCCAGATTGTCTTGGCGGAGGTCGTGCGCCAGTTCGCGCAGGAACCCGCGCAACGTATGTTCGAGAAACGCCCGGTCGTGCGTGTCGCGTTCGAACGTCGTCTCGCGGCTCACGCTCTTTGACTCCCGATCGGCTACCACCGGTTCTCGGTCGATGCCTCGCGCCAGTTCTCTGATCCAGGTCAGATGAGTGCCAAACAGACGGTGCAGAGGGTGGTCCCAACGTGTGTCCAATAGATCGGCGATGGTCTTGAGTCCAAGCGCATCGAGTCTGGACGACGTCTTGGGTCCGATACCAGGCAGGGCACGAAGAGGGTGTGGCGCAAGAAACGACGGTTCGGCCCCGGGCTCGATCACGGCCAAGCCGTTCGGCTTGTGGCTGTCGGCGGCAATTTTCGCGACGGTCTTACCGGTGGCGAAGGCGATGGTGCAACAAAGACCGGTGGCGGCGTACAGCTCGTCTTTCACCAGTCGCCCTAATACCGAGGGATTTGGGTGGAGCGATTGCAGATCAGTCGTGTCCGCATAGAACTCATCGATGCTGCTCCACTCGGTAAGGGGGAAGAGCCGGTCGGTCACCGCCTGCATGGCCTCATGCAGCCGCCGGTACAACGGCCGGTTCGGTGGGAGCAGGATCAGGTGGGGGCATAGTTGGAATGCTTTAGCCGTGGGCATGGCCGAGTGCACGCCGAACGGCCTGACAGCATAGCTTGCGGCTGCGATGACGCCGCGCGGCGGAGGCCCCCCGACCGCGATCGGCTTGCCGGCGAGGCTCGGATCGTTCACCACGGCCGCTGATGCGAACATGGCATCCACATCGCCGAACAGAATCTGCCGTGGCCAGCGCATGGGAGACACCGTTCTGCGTTAAGCGTCAATCGAAGGAGGTGGATCGGAGTCAGGAAAATAAAATCTTAGGCCTCGGGGAAAGAAAATTCCAGCGTCAATTGTCCGGTCGGGTTGTCGCCGGCAACGCGGGATGCCGGTAGGGAAGCATGCTTCCTGTCCCCGCCGCTTGACGTGTCACGAGCGACGTTCAGCACGCGAAGCTCCTGGAGCGAGCCGCGGCAGCTACCGCATTGATGGCGGCGTGGCTCGATGGTCTTCCTCTGACGGCGATAAATCTGCCCGCAGTTCTTGCAACGCCAGGCGAACCGCGACAAGGCCAGCACTTCTTTCTGCAGCGAGTGGTAGGTGGTTATGGCCACTTCCCCAAAGCGATTCATTTCCGTCATCTTTTGCAGAAAATTCAGGCCGTGATCAGGGCGCCGCCTCAGCACATCGAATTGCCACTGGTGGATCATCTCATGGGCAAGGGTGTTGAGCAGTTCCTGCTCCGCGTACGGCGTTCGTTCCGCAAGCCGTTCCAATAGGGGAAGAGAAAGACGAATCTCTCGATGCCTGAGGAGCGAGGCGGCTGGTTGTGCTCTCGGCCCGCCTCGGCTGGCGAACATGCCGACCGAGGATGTGAGGCGCCGGCTCCACACGATGGAAATCGTCGGCAGCTGGCTGGCGAAGTATCGGCGATTCAAGTGATGCCAGCGAGTTTGCAATGCTTCCTCGGACACCGTCATTGACACGGCCCGCGGAGCCTGAACCTGTTTCATCCCAACTCCTCCACTACAGCCGCCGCAAGCAGCGGCAGCATGATTTCGTGATGGCCGGTCAAGGAGTATCCACGGCCGCCCTTCTGGGTAGGTCGCCGGACCACATTGGTCTGCGGACGGTAGTGGGATAGAAAATCCATATTCACGGTCGTGATCTTTGTCAGTGGATGGCCGAGGTTCCGCCCCAGGGAGAGCGCCTTCAGAAATACTTCTGGCAGGATCACCGCCGACCCAATGTTCAGATACACACCGCCTTCCATGCCGGATACAACGGCGGCCAGACGTCGGAAATCCAGGAGCGATGTAGCGCCGATTGCGGATCCGTCGGCCGAGGGATGCATATGGATGATGTCGGTGCCCACCGCGACATGCACCGTCACCGGGATGCCGAGCCGCGCGCCAGTTGCCACAATACTCGTCGCCCGATTCGGGAATTGGCTGGCGGTTCGATTGATGTAGCGCCCGACCGCTTCTCCGAGACCCTCACCACTTTTGGCTCCTTGCCTGATGGCCTCATTGAGGATGCGTCCGGTTTCTTCCGCCATGCCGAATCGGCCATCGTCGATTTCGGCGTCGACTTCTTCGGAGGTGTGACCCATCAGGGCCAATTCAAAATCATGGATGATCCCGGCTCCGTTCATTGCGACGGCGGTGACGATACCGCGCTCCATAAGATTTGTCAGGATCGGGGCGAGGCCTACCTTGATGACGTGGGCGCCGAGGCCGACAATCACGGGCCGGCCTTTTCGGTGGGCAGTGGCGAGGGCCCTCGCCACCGCCCGCAATGTCTTGACCGCCAGAATGTCGGGCAGGGTGGCGTAGAATTTTGCGAACGATCCGCCGCGCCGCCAGGGTGCGGCGAAGTCTGACACCTGTACCAGGCTGTGGCGTCTCTTCAACGGATAGGTCTTGAGGGCCGATACATCGATCGGTGGAATCAAATCGGGAGGGGACCGTTTCCGGGGAGTCCGCTTAGGACGTTTTGCCAAGGAGCTGTTCCTCTACCAGTTCGCACAGGATATGGCCGAGCGTAATGTGGCTTTCTTGGATACGGGAAGTGACCGTGGATGGGACGATAAAGGGATAATCCACGAGTCCGGCCAGCTTTCCTCCGTTTGCCCCGGTCCAGGCAACCGTGGTCAATCCACATCCCCGAGCCGCTTCGGCGCCCTTCAGCACGTTGGGCGAATTGCCGCTGGTGCTGATGGCGACGGCGATGTCACCTTTGCGGCCGTGTGCCCGCACCTGCCGGGCGAACAGTTCCTCGTAGCCGTAGTCGTTGGCGATGCAGGTGATGGCGGCAATGTCTGTGGCCAGGGCGATCGCGGGCAACGGCATTCGGTCCCGTTTGTAGCGCCCAACGAATTCCGCCGCGATGTGGGCCGCGTCTGTCGCACTGCCCCCGTTGCCGAACAAGAGGATCTTGCATCCGTCGCGAAAGGCCGTCGCCATCAGCTTAGCCACCTGGGCGATGCGGTCAGCATGCTCGCGGGCGAACTCTTCTTTGACCCGCGCGCTGTCGGCGAACGCGCTCAGTATAAAATCTTTCATGGGCGAGATTCTAGGCGAGGCGGTCTGGTCTGTCAAACAAAGGTGCGATCGGTTGCACGCCTCGCCTTCGAATTGAACCGGCATGGGACCGATGATATAGTCCACGCGCATGGCTCAGGACCACCCAGTCAAAGCACTCGTCATTGCGTTGGTAGATGATCCGGTGGCGGCGGTCTATTCGATCAACCGGCTCAAGCCCGACGCCCTCTGTTTCGTCTTGCCGGAGGCCGCCAAGGCCTTGGTGGAGTCTGCAGTCCAGCCAAAGATCGAGCAGATGCCACGGCGGTGGGACTGGCTCGTGCTGGCTGAGACCGGGGAGTTTGCCGCCTGCCATCAGACTCTGGCCCGTTCCCTGCCTGATCTCTTGCGGTCGTGGGAGGTGCAGCCGGGAGAATTGGTCGTCGATATGACTGGCTCGACAGCGGCTATGGCCGGTGCATTAACCGTGGCGACATTGCCATGGTGTTCCCGAGTTGTCTCGCTCATTCAAGCTCCCCAGGGGGCGGATGATGAAACCATTGAACTGAATGGGCAGGCGCTTGTCTGGACGCAAAGCAATCCCTGGGATGAGGCGGCGACGGTGTCTCGCCGAGAGGGATGCGAGTTATTCAACCGAGGCGATTACTCGGCTGCCGCGAAGCTGTTTCGCGACGTCGAAATGCGCGTGAGCGGTGGGGGGAAGCCGCTCTATCGGGCGTTCGCTGATTTGGCCGAGGGCTACAATTTGTGGGAACGGTTCCACTATCGGCAGGCGTGGGACAAATTGAAGACGGCGGCCAAGGCACTGGAGATGGCGTCTCTGTGGGGCGGGCCGCCGGGACTGAAAACGCTGCTGCCGAGCATCAAAGCCAACGCAGGGTTTCTGGAGCGGCTCGTTCTGGACCCAGCGGAGGTCAAGGATTCTCTGTTGTTGGACTTGCTGGCTCATGCAAGCCGGCGGCTTCATGGCGTTCGTGATCCCGAAGGAGCGATGACCGCGCTCGTCCGTGCCCTCGAGGCCTGCGCTCAGCGGCAACTCTTCAAGCAGCACAAGATCAAGAGTTGGGATGTGCAGCCGGAGCGGCTCCCACAGGCTTTACAAGAGACCTGCCGAACCTGCTACCTCGAGGACATCGACGGCAAATACAAGCTGCCCCTGCAGGCACAGTTCCGTGTGCTGGCAGGGTTAGGAGACCAACTCGGCCAGTCCTTTCTTCGTGAGTGGCCGACGATGAAACCGCTGCTCGATGCGGCGCACCATGCCGTGCTCGGTCATGGCTTCGAGCCCGTCAAAGGCGAGCGGGTGCAGCAACTCTACGACGTGGTCGTCAAGCTGTCGGGCGTGACCGAGAGTTCGCTGCCGAAATTCCCGAGCCTCGCTCTCTAGACCCTGATGGAAATTCGCATCTACTACGAAGATACCGACTGCGGCGGGGTGGTCTATTACGCCAATTACCTCAAGTATTTCGAAAGGGCAAGGACGGAGTTTCTGGAGTCGCGCGGGCGGTCGGTGGCCGCGTTGATGGAGCAGGGCACGGTGTTCGTCGTGGTCCATGCCGAGGTGAACTATCGCTCGCCGGCCCGGTATGGCGACACCTTGGTGATTGAGACGACTGTTCCTGAATCTGGCGCCGCCTCGTTTACGTTCGAACATATCATCACAGAAAAAACCAGCGGACGGGTGGTTGTGACCGGATCGGCGAGATTGGCCGCCACCGACGGTCAGGGGAAGGTCAAGCGCCTGGACAAGGAAACCGCCACTGCGTTGCAGTCTTGACCACGTTCTGCTTCCAGGCGGCGCTCGTGAAGTGTAAGACGGCAGGCCGGCTCTTCTGCCCGTTGCAATAAACCTCACGTGTCACGCGCCACACTTCGTCCGGCAGTCGTCCAACGACCAGCAAAGTGATTCAGGCTTCGACTGCCATCAGCCGCATTTGCTCAAATCATTTCTTGGTAAGAGCGACGGTCAGCCGCTCGGCGACTACTTGGGTGGAGTCCGTAAGCGATTCGGCCAGTGGATTCTCGATACCGCCCGCGCCGAGTACGATCAGAAATGGCTCGACTACCAGCATGAGATCGGGCTGCGACACCACCGTACCAAGAAGAATCAAACCGACAACGCCGCCGCCGCAGTGGCCATCGTGCCGTTCCGCGACCTGTTCGCGCTGATCTTCCCGGTGACGTTTACCTTGAAGCCGTTTCTGGCCAAGAAGGGGCACTCGGCCGAGGATGTCGAGAAGATGCACGCGGCATGGGTGAAGTCGTGCCTCCTCCAGGTGACGCTCTGGAGCCATCAGTACGTCAAGACCGGAGATTTCTAATCACGCCAGAGCGGTTCACAGGGACATTCTGAAGAGTACCCGCGTCATGCGGAGAAATTCAGAATGCCCCCGTTATCCCTCTCGCTCTTTTGGTTGAAGCCGGGCCGACATTGTTCGCCACACCGAACTGCTTAGAGTGAATCCTCTTGTCAATGGTTGGGGGATCTCGTTGTACTGGCTTCTTCAGAATAAACGTGTGGGGCGCCCGGCCCTATCAGGCTTGGGGTTTCCGCCGGCGGTCCAACATCCAGCGGGTGATGCCGAGATGTTTGGCCGCGAGGGTTTTGTTCCCACCGGCTCGTTGGAGCACTTCCGCAATAATCCGGTCTTCGAGGTTGGCAAGGGACTGCTCGCCGAGTCGGAAAGCAATGTGGACCTCCATGGGATCGGATGGCTGCAAGGGCGCAGTGGGGATGGAGGACGGAGTGACAGCCACAGGTCCAGAACCCCCACGCATGTCCGATGGAAAGTGCCTGGCTTCAAGCGAATCCTCCTGGCAGAACAGGACGGCACGTTCAATGAGGTTCCTCAGCTCACGAATGTTCCCGGGGAATTCGTACTGTGAGAGGATCGCCTTGGCGCTGTCTGCTAGCCGGCGGACTGGTTTCTTCATCGCGATGGCGGACTGGGCCATGAATTGCTCCGCCAGCATAACGATGTCTTCCCGCCTTTCTCGTAGCGGTGGAACGGTCAGAGTCACGACGTTTAGTCGAAAGTAGAGATCCTCCCGAAACTCACCTTTCGCGACAGCGTCTTTCAGGTTTCGATTTGTCGCGGCCATGAAGCGGACATCGACAGGAATCGTTGTGGATCCACCGACGCGGCGCAACGTACGCTCTTCAATTACCCTCAGCAGCTTGGCCTGCAGTGGGAGCGGAAGGTCGCCGATTTCGTCGAACAAAACGGTTCCGCCTTCCGCCATTTCTATTAGGCCGGTCTTTTTCCCCGCCGCGCCTGTAAACGATCCCTTTTCGTGGCCAAACAACTCGCTTTCGAAGAGCTCGCGAGGGATCGACGGGCAATCCACCTCAATGCAGGGTTTGCGCGCCCGTGGCCCGTTATAATGGATGACTCGTCCCATATATTGCTTCCCGGTGCCTGTTTCGCCCTGAAGCAGCACTGTCACACGGTCGTTTTTCACAAGTTCACGGACCTGATTAAGGAATGTGTGCGTGGCCGGGCTTTCGGCGATGACACGATCGAAGGCATACCGTTCCAAGTCCTGCCCGCTTTGCAGGCGAATTTGACGCTGGAGCGTGAGCAATTCCGTTGCGCGGCGCAGCGCGTGTAGCAGGTCTTCCATATCAATGGACTTGGCTACGAAGTCAAAAGCTCCGAGTTTGGTCGCTTCCACGGCATCTTTGACGGTCCCGCGGGCCGTGAGGAGAATGACGAGGAGATGGGGTGACGTCTGCTTTACCCTGGAGAGCACGTCGAGGCCGGACAGGTTCGGCATGATGAGGTCAAGGACAAGAATGTCGGGTTCAAACGACCGGAGGACGGACAATGCTTCCTCTCCCGAACCGGCGGTCTGGACGGCATAGCCTTGGTCGCTGAGCCGTAAGGCAAACGCCTCTCGAACGGACGGTTCGTCTTCCACAAGCAACAGTTGCCAAGTCATCTCACGTCTCGCGTTTTTCCGGCAGCCAAACGTTGACGATGGCGCCGCTTCCCGGCGGGCTGCTGATAGTCAACTGGCCGTGGTGCCGTTCCACAATGTCATGTGTGATGGTCAGGCCGAGGCCCACGCCCTTCGCCTTCCCGTTTGTGAAGAAGGGCTCGTAGATACGGTTCAGGTTTTCCTGAGAGATGCCTTTCCCCGTGTCGGAAAATGTCAGGAGAACGCCTGGGCCTTGTCTTGCTTCGCGCCGCAGCGCAATCGTGAGTTCCCCGCCAGTCGGCATAGCGTCGACCGCATTCATGGCGATATTGAGGCACACTTGCTGGAGATGGGCGCGTGACGCCTCGACTGTCGGGAGATCCGGAGCGATGGTCTTCTTCGCGAAGACCCGCTGTTTGGTTAAATTCGGGCGCAATAAGGTCAAGGTGTCCTCGATGAGCGAAGGGAGGTCGCAGGGTTGGAGATCGAAGGGCCGGGGACGCAGCTGGTCAAGGTGGGATTCCAGCAAGTCATCGATCCGTGACGCTTCGCGGGAAATCAGCCTGCACCGGTCTCGCGCCGTCTGGGGTAGCGTCCCTTGTTCCGCCAAATGCGTGGCAAGGCTTCCGAGGCCGATCAACGGATTGCGAATTTCGTGCAGGATGCCTCCTGTCAACTGCCCGGCCAACTTTATCTGCTCGGCGTGTCGGAGCGCCTCCAGCATCTGCTCTCGCTCGCTCAGGTCCGTGAGAATCGCCACATAGTATTGTGTCGTGCCGTCATGATCCTTCACCGGACTGACGCTTTCCCAGACAAGAAATTCCGACCCGTCCTTGCGCCGGTTGATAAAGCGGTCAACGAACGACTGCCCATCACGAATAGCGCCCCAGAGTCGATCGTAGAATTCCGACCCCTGCTTGCCGGATTTGAGAAGAGCCGGCCGTTTTCCTAAGACCTCTTCGCGCGTCCACCCGCTCATGCGTTCGAGAGCAGGGTTCCATTCAAGGATACGGCCATCGGTGTCGGTAAGCATGATACCGTCCTGCGCAAACATGAATAGGCGATGGTAAAAATCCCTCTGAGTGTCCGCGCGCCTTCGGCGCTCCAGGACCGTCGCAATGGTGTTCGCGACAGTGCAAAGAAACTCCTGCTCCTTTTCCGTAAAATCTCGTACATGTTTCGAATGGGCCGTCATGACCCCGTAGACACGGTCTTCGACGAGCATCGGGACGGACATTCCGGCAATGCCGCCATGTTCGGCTAGGAGTTTCGAAGGCGTGAAGCGCGTTTCAATCCGCAAGTCTCGTACGACCACGGGCATTCGTTCGCGAATGGCGAAGCCGGCTTGAGAATGTGTGCCCCCTTCGATCGTCAACTTGCCGATCAATTCTTCTTCGAAGCCGATGCCTGCGACCACGGCAAGATGATCGTTATCGTCTCGCGCGATGAGAATCTTGCACAGTTCAACCTCCAGGGCCCGGGCCGTGTGTCGGATCGCTTCGTTCATCAATTCCTGAGCCGGCGCATCGCTGACGGCTAATGTGCCGATGCGGGCGAGCACGGACTGGAACCTGGCGACCTGGGAGGCTTCCTGTGCGAGCAGCATGCGTTCGGTGGAATCTTGTAGAACCAGCAGAACGCCGGTGGCGCCGTGATAAGGCACGACGTTGAAGCGGCATTCATAGATCAGGGGATGCCCGTGCCGATCGGTGAGCCGGTAGGTCTTTATCCGGTGAGATCCAAGCGGTTCGGCATTCCAGGCCGTAGCATCGGCAAACAGTGTGGCACGGAGTGAGGGCTTCCTGTTTGGGACGCTGAACACTGAGTCATCGGTGCTGTCTACTGATGCGGCTTCGGCCAGTTCTCCAAACTGGGCATTTTCGAAAATCAAAGTCGCTTGAGATACAAAACAGAGGCCGCCATCGATACAGTCGCTCAGCCAGGTGAGAACCTCCGCAGCGGCCACTTCAGATTTGGTCGGGACCGCCGGTTTGGAACGGGGGCGTCTGAGGGATGACATAGGTAAACTTCCCAATAATGATATTCAAGTGGGTTCCTGAGACTNNCTACTCGCCCGGACAGATTGCCGGGCGCCTGAGCCGCGCTTACCTTGCCGATACGAGCAAACAGCGGTCGCCTGAAACCATCTATGCCGGTCTGTACGAGCTGTCGCGGGGGACGGTACGCACCGAATTGCTCACGTCCCTGAAAGTCCATGACAACTGCGCGCTCATTCACCCGTTGCCCTTGGAACGTGAAAGCGTCCAGCCGATCAAATAGGCGCACGCCAGAGTGGCGAGCCCTATCTTGGCGGACGTCACGATGCCGATCGACAGTGACAACGGGATGGCTACCATGGCGGTCATCAATCCCGCAGAGATATTCCGGGTTGCATCCTGACTCTGGAAAGCGGAAGACTCCGTCGCTGCCATCTTGGGTAGGCATCCACCGTAGGCTGGGTTTGGGTGTGCCGAAATCGATTTGGGTGTGGTCACGATTGTTATGTTGTTCATGGTACGACCCTCCAAGGATGTAATTCTCATTTGAAGAAATGATAAACGCCGGTTGTGCCGTGAACTACAGCAAGAATCAGACCGAGAGCTTGATTGCGCTAAGTGCCTGTTAAGTCAATCAAGTATGGACATTGTTTTTCGATGTCGATTGGTGTGATGGTTGACCGCACGGAGATCTGTGTGCCGGTGCACGGCACGTGTGTAAACGCACGTGCAGATTCCGAAATTGAAGAGGGAAGGCTTGCTGGGGGGCAAGTCCTTTGTGTCCGCTGGAGCGGAACATCGGGGCATGTCGAAAATATG
>DKBD01000114.1 GCA_002451055.1 Nitrospira sp. UBA6909
GCGGGCTCAAAAAGCGCTTGGGGCGAAGACTGCCAGCGAAACCCTTCAGCGGGCCCTGGATCTCGTGACAGAAAAGGCGGCCCATGACCGCGTGATCCAACGGTACAGCGGTGTGGGAAAGCCAGATGCATTCGCCGAGGACTAGGTTTGCCGTCCTCGACACCTCTGTCTATATCGAGAACTACCGTTCCGGACGGTTTACATTTCGGCTGATCCAGTCTCCATTGATCGTCCGGTGTTCGTCCGTTGTGCTGCATGAGTTGCTGCGCGGGGCCCGAGCGCCCAAGGAGCGGAAGTATGTGATGGAACTGGCGCGGCGTTGCCAAATCCTCTCTTGTGCTGGGAGTAAGCCCGGTTCCGAAGTTGACGACGGCCCTTGTCGTCATTGCCGCATGCTTCAAGCGGGAATCCTGGAAGTCCGGGGCCTGGATGCCCGCTTTCGCACCGGTAGCCTGCCGCCACGTCTTTCTGCCAAACCGATAGTCCGGCCTTCATCCCTTACCACCATATGTTATCGGAATGTCGGGGGCGATCTTTGCTGGCGTGCAGGATCAACCTTTCTAACCGTCTTGTGAGGATATCTACAAGTGGAAGGGCGCGTCATTGGCCGCGGAGCGCATACGTAGTTCAATTTACGCCATCTTTGGTATTGCTATTTTCAGGGGGAGTGATCTAGCCTCTGTCGCTAAATTACTGAGCGAGCAAGACATTAAGGAACGGCAAGCGTAGCGACGAGGATACCATGTGGGCTTGCCATGAGGGCGTCGTCGAGGTGGAGCCTCGTGCTCGATATCCGGGCTGCAGCGGGGAGTGGGTTTAACATAACGAGCGGATCGTTGGTCATAACATCAGGGAGTTGTACTATGACTAAATTCTTAGAGAGTAATTCTGCGAAAACCATGATCGGTAGCGGTTGGAAAGCCTGTCTCGTGGCTGCCGCAGCGCTGACGCTGTGCCTGGCTGGCAACGAGTCGGCGCAGGCCACGACGGGAGTTGGGCCTTATGTGGTTCCCCAGGTTCTCCCCAAAGCTGGTAATCCCAGCAATATCATCGAGACCTGGATTGTGGCACAGGAGGCATCCGTCAATATCGGCAATGGGGTTCAGGCGACGAACGCGATGACGTTTAAGAGCTGTTCAGACGCTGGTCTCACCACTTGTACTACAGCCGGAATTCCCGGTCCGGAGTTTCGGCTCAAGGTAGGAGACCAGGTGAAAGTGCATTTTGTGAATAAGCTCGGCCAGGTGTCAGGTATTCACTGGCATGGCATCGAGTTGAACAATGCCAGTGACGGCACGGAAGTGACACAGCATGCAGTGGCTGCCACCGTGGGTACGTTCGACTACGATTTCATCGTCAAGCGGCCTGGGGTCTTTTGGTACCATCCGCATCACCACGGGTCGACCAACCAAGTGTTCAAAGGGCTCTACGGGTCGATCATTATTGAAGATAATCAGGGGTATGAGGCTGCCCTCCGGAATAATGGGGTGATTCCTTCGGCAGAGCAGACCAAGACGCTGGTGCTCAGCGACATCACGGTATGTGCCGCGACCAACCCGGCCACATTTGACGCCAGTCTGCCGCACATCAGTGGCATTCAGGCGTGGACGATCAACTACCAAAATCATGAGTTGACTCAGTCCCCGAACATTCTCTGCGATCTTGAGCCGATGGATGAAAATGGAAATTCAAGGGGTCCATACGGTGTCGGAGAGATTCCGAACATTCAAGCCCCCGGGTTGATTGGTCGTATGAGTGAAGGGTTTACAGTCCTGACCAATGGCGTCAACGTCGGAGGGAGGTTGGGAAATCCTGATCGCCCAGGCGATCTTGCTGCCGATGCGCAAACGCTTGCCGTCCAGGCAGGGCAGGGATTGCGGCTACAGATCGTGAACCCCTCGCCCGTCCGTTACATGCGTCTCCGTTTAAGCGATAGCAGAGGGATTCAAACGCCACTGGTTCGAATCGGTGGAGAGGGAGGGCTGCTCAACAGTGCGATTGTTGAGGGGGGCATGAATGCCCGGGGGTTTGATCATAAGTATAACAGGGGCGAGATCTTGATCCCGCCTGCCGGCCGTGCGGATGTGGTGGCAATGATTTCACCTTCTGCAGAGCAGAACTCTGTGCTCACCCTCTGGCAGGAGGACTTCCAGCGAGTGGAAACCACATATTCATGGACGCCGACAGTGCCGGTGATGCATCTGAGAATTACTGATCGTGCGGCTGCTCCGTACTCCATTGGGCAGGGTAGGCCGCTGCTAGCGAGTTTGGGGAGGCAGGCGATGGTCACGGCTCTCGGTGCACCAACGGCTGATCTTGCCGATCCCGTCGGCGAAAAGGGGGTAGACCCGACGACGCCGGCTGGATCAACGGATAAGGACATCAAGCTGACGTTTTTTAACAACATCGGTGCGTTTCAGCCGTCGATTGATGGTATCCCGATGCCGCGTGACTTCGATGGTGATTTTGATGGCGCCAATCCCTTTTATCTGGCATCAGCCCGTCATGCAAACCTCTCCAATACAATGGAGCTGACGGTGACCAATAGGACGGGGGCGAACCATCCGTTTCATTTGCATGGGTTTTCGTTTCAGCCGATCAGCCTGACTTCGGCAGCACAACCGTCATACTGGTTCGATCTGGAGTTTCGGGACATCGTGGATGTGCCTGCGCATCACACCCTCACNNGCAAAATCCTAAAGGAAGGCTCTATGAAAATGCGACAGCTCTTATTAGCCATATTCAGTATGCTGGTAGGATGGGGAACAGTTGGCGTAGCCCAGGCCGCTCCTCCCAGTGTCTCTCCTGGTCCATCTCCGAAAGCTCCAGTCGTGTCGTTCGAGGCTGGAGACAGCCCCGGGAACTTTTTTACCTGTGCAAACACAGGTAACTCGAAGTCTCTCGGGTGTGCGAACGTCACGCCCGGGCAGAAATCCGTTGCCGTCATTGCCCCTGGAGAAACGGTGGGGTTTCCCTCGGTGAGCGGAGAAGCCAGCACGATCCATACGGTATTGAGCTTGATTTACCCCTCCGGGGCCAAGAATATGCCATTCAAGGCACCTATTGATTTTCGCAACCCGGCACCGGGAGGGGTGGCCACAGTCACCTTGAGGGATCCAGGACTGTACGTCTTCATCTGTGACATCCATGTTTACATGTTTGCGGCGGTCATCGTGGATGATCCAAAAACGTCAGAGGGATTAGATCTCGGCAAAAAGATTAGTCTGGTGAACGGCATTGAGGTCCCGACATTGAGCGATCTGGCGATTCGCCTCTTGCGCACATTCTTTATCGTCACGGATCCGACGAATTGGAAAGATTACAGTAAGACCTCGTGGACACCAGTCTTTCCGGCTGTCCCAGTGATTGTCTACGATGTGAATGGGAACAGGGTGAATGTTCCGGATCTCTCTGCAGCGCTTTCAATTGGGACGGTCGATCTCACAGGGGCATTGTCTAATCCGGCAACACCAGCAGTGGGTGAAATCTGGGTCGACACCCAGTTTGAATTGACGGGGGGGAAGTCGAAGCCGGGAACGGCGACGGCCATCAGAGGGTCGGACTGGGCGCTAACGAAGAAGATTGCACTCCCACAACGCAATATGAACCATCCCCACAACATGTGGACGGATAAAAATCAGGAAGTCATCTATCAGACCCAATGGTTCGACGAGAGATTGGCGGTGTTTAATCGAACGACCGGCGCGTTCATACGTGAACTGAACGCCGGGCCCGCCCCCTCGCATGTGATGACGAGAGCCAATAACGACCAAGTGCATGTGGCGCAAAACGGTGGCAATAACGTGCGGGAGTTTGACACGCTGGCAAATAGTAATGTCTTCCTTAAGGACATCTCGATGACTCCTGGCTACGTGGATAACTCCGACATTATTCACGCCACCCATCCTCATGGTCATTGGATGAGCGCTGACGGAATGAAAATGGTCACGCCCAATGAAAATGTCAACACATCGACAGTGTATAACTTCAACTCCCATACCATCGATGCCACAATTGGTACGGGAGCTGTGCCAATTGCGACGGGCATGATGCCGGATTCGAGCAAGTATTACGTGGCCAATCTGCTTGATAACACCATATCAGTCATGGATATGGCCACCAACACGGTCAAGAAGACGATTAATTTGATTGAATTCTATAATCCGGTTACAGGTGCAATCACGG
Organism: Nitrospira sp. UBA6909; assembly: GCA_002451055.1. Lineage (GTDB taxonomy): Bacteria > Nitrospirota > Nitrospiria > Nitrospirales > Nitrospiraceae > Nitrospira_D. The sequence goes on from DKBD01000114.1 coordinate 4,186, forward strand.
GGCCAGTCGGTGCCTTGCCGATTCAGACGCCTGTCAGTCCGGATGGAACCAATATGGTCACGGCCAATACCTTGACTGGTACCATTACCGTCGTTGATACCCGACATTTACTGCCGGGCGGTGCGGTAAATTCAAATGAAGACAAGGTTGTGGCGATGTTGCCCTGTGACCCAGGCTGCCATGGCGTGCAATATGGTGCCAAGGCAGGGGGCGGGTACTACGCCTATGTCGCCAGCAAATTCAGCAACGCGTTGATCGTCGTGGATCCAGCTCCAGGAGGGAATCCTGCAAATGCTGCGATAGTCGGGCGCGTGTTGCTTGGACAGATGAATGCGGATACTACCGACGTTCCCACTCCCGTTAAGGTGACTGGTAATCCGGGCATGGGCGGACAGGGCGTCCTGCCTGTTCCGCTCGTCTACAACGGCTGGGTTCAGAACCTGCCTGCCGGATGGTGTAATCAACTGACGCCGTCACAGAGAGAGCCGTATCCCTCGACCGGTCTCGGTTCATGTACACCATAAGGGTTTGTTCTGGCTGCCGGGATTAGCCCGGCAGCCTTACAGATCGGCTTAGTGAAGGGCCCGGTGGCGAAAACCATCGCCACCGGGCCTTCTATCAGCTTCATTCTTCCCATTCTCTTTCCAACCGAGATGTCGTTCATCCAGCAAGAGAACATCATCGTGCCGAGGAGGCGGACGTCATTCCTACGTGGAGTCAGGGTAGCGTGGTACGTGGCTCTGGTGGTGCTAGGGCTAGTGGATGGGACGCCGGAGGCCTGGTCCCGCGATCTGCATGTGACGGCGATTGATGCGTCCCCAGGCCAGACCATTGAACTCCATGCNNCCCTGCGATCCGCAGGGCATGCGCCCCATCGATCTCTGGTTCAATGGCGAGAAGGCCGTCTCAACGCAGATCCATAGCATGGCCGTCTTGGAACAGATCGCCGGCAGTTTTATCGATCGGAAGGGAGCCAGTCATGGATTTGTCTGTGGCGCCGTCTCGACCACCCTGCGTTGCCGGCAGATCGATGTCACGGTCCGTGACACCCTGATGACTGATACGTTGGTTCTCGGCATGCAGGAGCATGGTGTTCTGGTCGGGAGCTACCGCGACAAGCAGGCCAAGATCCACGGAGCAGTGGGGTCAGGCTTTCAT
>DKBD01000069.1 GCA_002451055.1 Nitrospira sp. UBA6909
GCGGTCTGATAGGCCTCATCGTCGGTTACTGTGATGACGCGGTCCAGGATCTTGCGGTTCAGAACCTTGGGGATAAAACCCGCGCCGATGCCTTGAATTTTGTGCGGACCGGGATCGCCCCCGGACAGCACCGGTGATGTTGCCGGCTCCACGGCGATGACTTTGATGTTCGGGTTCTTTTCTTTGAACACTTCGCCGCAACCTGTAATGGTGCCGCCGGTTCCCACTGCGGCGACCAGCGCGTCGATCTTGCCGTCCAGCGCGTCCCAAATTTCCGGAGCCGTCGTCATCCGGTGCATCGCCGGATTGGCCGGATTCGAAAATTGATCCGGCATGAAATACGAGGGGTTTTGCGCCAGGATGCTTTCCGCTTCTTTGATCGAGCCTTTCATGCCCTCCCAGGCAGGCGTCAAGACCAGCTGCGCGCCGTAGGAGGACAGCAAACTCGCCCGCTCCATGCTCATGCTTTCCGGCATGACCAGGATCAACTTATAGCCACGCACCGCCGCGACCAAGGCCAGCCCGATGCCGGTATTGCCGCTGGTCGGCTCGACGATCGTGCCGCCCGGCTTGAGTTTCCCTTGACGCTCTGCTTCGTTGATCATGTTGAGGCAGATTCGATCCTTCACACTGCCGCCGGGATTGAAAAACTCGACTTTCCCGTAGATGGTGGCGGCGCCCGGCTTCGACAGCCGGTTCAGCCGAACGAGCGGAGTCTTGCCGATGAGTTCCGTGATTTCTTTATGGAGCACCGAGGTCATCGGCCGCCTCCCATATAGAAGAGGAGCTCGACCTGATCCCCTTCGTTGAGGGCAGTTGTCGCAAGGTGGTCGCGATCCAGCACGGTATCGTTGACCTCGACGGCGACCATCTGTGGTTCGATCTTCTTGCTCTTGAGCAAATCAAGTACTGTTCCGCCAGAAATTTCCTCGGATTTTCCGTTGATCTTGACCTGCATGAATTCTCCCAAGTTGGCCTAGAGATTAGGAATTTTNNCAAGGAGGATTCTGTTACAGAGATTTAGTCGCAAGGACGGCGTAGTCTCAAGATTGCGAGAAGGCGGTTACGACATACGAACGGTCCGAGGGTATCGTGATGTCAAAGAGTAGAGAAACACAAGACTTTTCGTTGGACTCATTCGGACCACGCACTTTCGCTGGGCAATCAAGCGGAAGAGGGTGCAAACTCAAGTACTGCTCTGATGGCCCTAGTGAGCTTCTGGTGCCGCTTGGGCATTCAATACCGGAGCTGGTCAATCCAAGAAAAGCCGCCTTGACTTTAGCCCTCTCCCACCCCACTATGCCTGCCTCTATCTGGTCACTGAGGAGCCACCGCTGTCTTTCTGTCCTGGGCCTTTGGGAGGATGGCTCGTACGCTTGGATTTTCCAGGGATTTCCGCCATGTGGAAAAAGAATTTCCTGTTCCGGGCCGCCGAAGATACTCCGATGACGGAGTCGGAGAATGAACTGTTTCATGATACCGAACCAGCCATGGACAGTGCCGGGCTGACCCTTGAGAAGTTTCTCTCCGTCTGGGTGCAGGGGGAAGGCGAGGAGGATAACCCCACGGTGTTTACGAGCGTCTATGTGCGAACTGCCGCGTTGGATGTCGCCAAACAGGTGGCGTTTCTCCAGCCGCTCCAAGGGCGGTCTCATCAAATCAAGCAGATGCTGACGCCTGGCCAGAAACGATTTCTCGGACAGTGGTTTCAGTCGCACGCGTCCGAGGCGTGGGAGGCGTCCGACGATCACTTCCGTGAGCTGTTTGATTCCCAATGAACCGGTTACGACTCTTTGAGATAGGACTCGGGTGCGGCATCGGCCTGCTCCTGTGGCCGTGGGCGGGACTGCCGGCAGCGCCGATTCGGGAAGTCTCGGCCGCGTCGGTGGAGGTGTGGTATGGACCGGAAGACGAGCCGCTCAGCCGAGTGGTACAGATCTATGAGCAGGCGGATCGGTATATCTATGTCGCGGTCTATGGGATGACATCGTTCCCGGCAGCGAAAGCATTAATCGCGGCGCACAAACGGGGGGTGGATGTTCGTGTCATCACGGATCGTGAACGGCTGAAGGACCCCAAACAGCGGGCGGCGGTATCCGCGCTATGGGAGGCGGGCGTCCCGGTCATGGTCAATCGGCATGACAGCCTCATGCATCTGAAACAGGTTGTGGCTGACGACGAGGTCAATGTGAACGGGTCGATGAATCATACGACCAGCGGCAACCGCTACAACGATGAACGGTTGGACGTCATTCGCGACCATGCCATCTCGGTCAAAGCCCGCGAGAAATTTCTCTCGATGTGGAAGGATCGGGAGCGATTTCGGGAATGGAAATAGCCGCAGGTGAACGGTGAGGGGTGAAGGGGTAGGGGCAAGCAGAGGTCAGGAGTGAAGATCGAAGAGGCAGATATTGCGGTCGTCGGAGCCGGGGGAGGCGGGGCGGTGCTGGCCCTTGCGCTGGCGCAAAAGGGGATGAAGACGATTGTCTTGGAACGAGCCGCCGGGCCGCCACAGGGCTTGCGCGGTGAGATTCTTCAGCCGAACGGGCAACGGGTCCTCGACCAGCTTGGCCTCTTGCACAAGTTGCCGGCCGATTCCACGCGTGCAGTACGGTTGTTTCACTTTTGCCGGGTCGGCGGCGAACGGCTCTGCACGGTGGACTATGGCGATCTGCCAACTCCGTACAATCGGGCGGTGGTGACTCTGCCCAATGTCGCGCACCATGCCATTCTCGATGCCATTCAAGCGGAGCCTTCCGTGTCGCTATGGTATGGAGCATCGTTTACCGACCTGCTACGAGAGAACGGCCGTGTCGTCGGTTTGACGGCAAAGAAGGGGGATGACGAGGTCACGGTCAAGGCGAACGTGGTGGTCGGCGCCGACGGCGCATTTTCAAAAGTTCGGGAGGCGTTGCAGATTCCAGCCGATCTGCATCTCTACCCGCAGGGGTATCTGATCGCCATCGTCGAGGCGCCCACCCCTATCACCGAAGCCAAATATTTTGTGGGCACGCGGACTATTCTCGGCATGTTTCCCGCGGCGGGCAACAAAGTCTATCTGTTCTATATGATCGACGCCGGTTCGTATGATCGTATCAAAGCGGAAGGCATTCCCGCCTTACAGCGGGCCTGGACGGCCATCAGTCCTTCCGATGAGACGCTGTTTCAGGCCTTGACCGATTGGAATCAGACCGCATTCATGCCGACCGGTCGGGTGCGGACGCCGACATGGGTCGCCGACGGCGCGGTCTTGATCGGGGACGCGGCGCACGGGATGAATCCTCATGCGTCACAGGGACGGATGCAGGCCATGGTGGATGCGATGGCACTGGCGGACCTGTTGCCAGAATGTTTGGCGGCGAATGATGTTTCCGCCGATCGGCTCAAACAGTTCGAGCGTGCGCGCAGGCCTCAAGTGACGATGCTGCAACAACTGGCGGATGAGCAGGTGTTGTTCTGGAACACGGCCAACCCTGTCATCGCCTTTCTGCGGGATCGGGTGTTCCGAACGCTGGATCGCAACGCGCGTTTGCGGTATCGCGTATTGTCCACCACGGCCGGGCTGCGCAGCCGCCCGCCGTTCGGCCCGATCGATCGACTGATGGCTGCGGGGTTTCTGCCGGATCCGTCGGCCCATGAGAGAGTCGCACAGGACGCGGAGTAAGACGATGTCGTCTGCGCAGTGGGTCATTGATGGATTGCCGGAGGGGACCCAGAAACTTTTGCGTTCGTATGTGCAGGATCTAGCCAAGGCGTTCGGTGATCAGTTGGAAGCCGTGCTGCTGTATGGCAGCGCGGTGCGCGGAGACTTCCTGCCCGGCCGATCAAATCTCAATATCCTGCTGTTCGTGCCTTCCTACGAAGTTGCCGTGCTTAAGAAGTATGCTCAGGTACATAAGAAGTGGAGTAAGGAATTGGTCGTGGCTCCCTTGTTTCTCACCAGGGACGATCTCCAGGCGTCGGCCTTCGTCTTTCCGCTGGAGTATCAGGACATTCTGGACTGTCATCGTGTGCTGTGGGGACAGGACCCCTTTGTGGGATTCAAAGTCGATCCACGCCATCTGGCCGGGGAAGTTCTGCAATCGCTGCGGGGAAACCTCGTACGCTTGCGGCAGCGGTTGGTCGAGGGAGAGGGCAGGGAGGAGGCGATGTTGATCGTGCTGCCCCTCTCGATTACCGCGGTATTGCCGGTCTTGCGGGGCGTGCAGCGCCTGTTGGACCGGCCGGTGTCGTTGCAAGGCGAGGCGCTGGTGAATGATCTCGAATCCTGCTTGGAACTCGATCTCGCAGCCCTGCGCGAGGCGCTGTTGCTCAAGCGAGGGCGCATTTCTCCGGGACAGAAAGAAGTGCCGAGGCTCATGGATCGCTATCTTGATGGTCTTGGGCGATTGGCGACTGCGGTGGAACAGAGGGTCGGACAAACATGACACGGGGAGCGACCGCGCACGTTGCTGCTGTTTTTCTCATGTTGCTGAGCCTGTTGCCGATCGGGATGGACGAGAGCCGGGCGTCCTATTATGACCGGTTGAAAGATCGCCAGCCGCTTCCCAATCCGATCGGGTACGTGAGTGACCATGCGCAGGTGCTGGATGTGGAGGAGAGAGAGCGGATTCGTTCCGTATGTCAGGATCTCGAACGGAAGACCGGTGTCGAGATGGTGGTGGTGACGGTGTCCAGCATCGCTCCGTTTCTCTCGGCGAATGATTACGCCACGGCGTTGTATGAGAAATGGAAGATTGGGTCCACACAACAAGAACATGGCGTGATGGTGTTGGTTGCGGTGCAGGAGCGGCAAGCGGCTATTACCTTGGGCAGGAGGATGATGCCGGTCATTACGCCGCAGATCAGGAGCCAGGTCGGAAGCACGTATCTCTCGCCGGCCATTCAGCTCGGCCATTTCGGGGACGGGCTCTATCGAACCGTCGTAGCATTAGCCTCATCGGCACAAGAAGTCCGGGTCGGGGAGTTGCGGCACACGCACCTCAAAGGCGTCGGGTTCTGGCTCACCATCATGCTCACGACCGTTGCTCTTTCAGCCTTCTGGTTCATCAGTCGCCCGGATCGTCGCCAGCCCTATCGCCGTCTTCAGAAGGGTGAATATTGGGGGACAGGTCAGGGCGGATTCGGCGGCAACTGGGGCGGGTTCGGCGGAGGGACCAGCGGGGAAGGGTGGCGGTAAGGGTTTTGATGAGTGATGCAGTGAACGAAGAGGCCCGCTATCGTGGACCAGCCTTCTTTTCCATGGGATTCCGTCCGTTCTTTCTGAGCGCGGCGATATTTGCCGGAGTCGCTGTTCCAGCGTGGATTGTCATGCTGGCCGGTGTTGGGGGAGTGACCGCCCACTACACGCCGCGAGTCTGGCATGTTCATGAAATGGTGTTCGGGTTTTTGCCCGCGGTCATCATGGGCTTTATGCTGACCGCCATTCCGAACTGGACCGACCGCCCGGCCATCAGGGGCTATGAATTGGCAGGACTCTGGTTCCTGTGGTTGGCGGGTCGTGTTGCGATCGTCGTTCCGTGGGGCGGTCCTGTGTTCTCGGCGATTGTAGACGGCACGTTTCTCGTTGCCGCGGCAGGGCTGATCTGGCGGGAAATCGCTGCGGTACAAAGTTGGCGGCACGCACCGATGGGCGTGCTGGTCAGTCTCTATGCCCTGGCCAATATCCTTTTTCACCTGCTGATGCTGGGGGAACAGAGCGCGGACGTTCCTCCGCGCATGGCGCTGGGGGTGGTTCTGGTGCTGCTGACAGTCATTGGCGGCCGCATCATCCCAAATTTCACGGAAGAATTTTTTGAGGTTCGGGGCAGACCGGAACGGCCTGCTGCGTTTTCTCGGTATGACAAGGTGTCAATCTTGCTCGTCGTCTTCACCGCGATCACCTGGATTGCGCAGCCCTGGGGCATGGTAACAGGGTGGATGTTTGTGCTGGCCGGGGTCGTGAATGTGGGTCGCTTGGCTCGTTGGCGTGGCTGGCTCACGTGGTCAGAGCCGTTGGTGCTGGTGCTGCATGTGGGCTATGGGTGGGTGGTGGCGGCGCTGTTGCTCTTGGGGGGATCGTTGCTCGGCGTCGGATTGGCGCCTCCTGATGCGTTGCATGCCCTGACCACGGGCGCCATCGGCGTGATGACGTTGGGGGTGATGACCCGTGCCAGTTTGGGCCACACAGGGCGGGAACGTCATGCGGGTCCGCTCACAGTCACGATTTATCTACTGGCATTTCTAGGCGCGCTGGTGCGTGTCTTCGGTCCGGCGACCGGCCTCACGAGTCATTTGGTAATGGGACTGGCCGCAGTCAGCTGGAGCGGCGCCTACATCCTCTTTGCGCTGTCCTACGGGCCTATTCTGCTTCGGCCAAGTTTGGATGAGTGAGGAGATCCATTGATGAACCGTATCTTTGTTTCGAGTCGGTCACCATTTTCACTCAGTATCCTTGGGGTCTTCACCCTCTTCATGTCTGGTTGCGCCACGACGGCCTACGAGGTTCAGAGTCCGACGGCCTCTCCTCAAGACCTCACCGATGCCGCGATCGAGCGCTACATTCGTACCCACCCGGAAGTGATCATGCAATCCCTGCAGGCAATGGAAGCCAAACGTGAAGCGGCGCAGCGGGAGCGTCAAAAAGTGGCCCTTGCGGCGAGGCAAAACGAGTTGCTTCACGATCCGGCGTCACCAGTCAGCGGCAATCCGAAGGGCGAGATCACCCTGATCGAGTTCTACGACTACCGCTGTGGCTACTGTAAGAAGGCAGCTTCGGCTGTCACGGAACTTCAGAAGGTAGATCCACGGGTGCGGGTGGTCTACAAAGATTTTCCTATACTAGGCGAACCGTCGGAACTGGCAGCCAAGGCCGCGCTTGCCTCGCAGGCGCAAGGCAAACATCAAGCCTTCCACGAGGCCCTGCTTGCCTCTCACGCCGATATGACGAAGGACGAGATCTTGAAGATCGCCTTTGGCGTCGGCCTCGATGTGAAACGGTTGGAAGCGGACATGGCTAATCCTACATGGGAGGCCGTCATTGAGAAGAATCGGGTACTCGCCCATGAACTCGGCATCTCCGGGACACCCGGCTTCATTGTCGG
>DKBD01000028.1 GCA_002451055.1 Nitrospira sp. UBA6909
TCAGACGCGGCCGCGCATCGAGATCACCGCCGCCGAAATCGAGCATCTTCGCACCTTGTGGCAGCGGACGTGGCAGCGTCCACCCACACCGGAGGAATTGCGCGGGTTAATCGACACACGGGTGCGGGAGGAGATTCTCTATCGCGAAGCGCTTGCGATGGGATTGGACAAGGAGGATACCGTGGTCCGCCGGCGCTTAGTGCAGAAGCTTGAGTTTCTCTCCGAAGACGTCGCGACGATGGTCGAGCCGAATGAGGAAAATCTTGAGCGGTACTTTCTGGATCATGCCGAGCACTACCGTGAGCCGGTGCGGCTGAGTTTTGCCCACGTTTATTTCAGCGCCGACCGTCACGGTCAACAGACGGGAGCCCTTGCCAAACGGGCGTTGCAGTTGCTCACCGCTAACGGGGGCGCTCCAGCGGAGGGGGGCCGTGGATTGGGGGATCATCTGTTCGCGATAGAGTACGACTACGTCGATCAAGGCGTGCCGGAAGTTGCCCGCACGTTCGGGAAGGACTTCGCGGATGAGATCGCGCAGCTGCCGACCAGCCGGTGGCAAGGACCGGTGCTGTCCGGGTTTGGGTTGCACCTCGTGTATATCAATGACCGCGTCCACGGCCGCATGCCCGCTTTGTCGGATGTGAGGGATGCGGTGTTGCGTGACTACGAACAGGCCAGGCGCGAAGAAGCTTCGCAGGGTTTCTATGCGCGACTTAAACAACGGTACGAGATTATTGTCGACCAGATGGTATTAAGCGGAGCCGCACGTGCGGAGTCTCTCGCGGAGGCGACTCGATGAGTATCCGTCTCGTTGCCATGATCTTCCTCGTATTGTTGGCATGGAACCAGGGGACAACGTTTGCGCATGAAGTGCGGCCGGGCTTGCTTCAGCTGACCGAGGTCGCTCCGGGCCGATTCGAGGTCTTATGGAAAGTCCCAGCCCGCGGCGATCGTGTGCTCGCCCTTCAGCCTGCCTTTTCGAATGACTGTCGGCAGGTCACTTCACCGACGGCGCGCATTGCTGACAATGCAAGTATGTCCCGCTGGATACTCGATTGCGGGACGCAGGGGATGGAGGGCGCCGAGATCCGGATCGATGGTCTTGCTGCGACCATGATCGACGTGTTGGTGCGCATCGAATGGCAGAACGGCACGGTGAAGTCGCAGATCCTCCGTCCCAACGACACGGCGTTTCAAGTCGGTGGCGGAGCTCAGGCCGTTCCGGTCTGGGGGTACCTCACGCTCGGGATCGAACACATTCTGCTCGGGATCGATCACTTGCTGTTCGTGCTCGGCCTCATGCTGGTCGTGAACGGCACCTGGCTGCTGGTGAAAACCATCACCGCGTTTACCGTGGCGCACAGCATCACGTTGGGCTTGGCGACGCTGGGGTTCGTTCATGTGCCGCAGGCACCTGTCGAGGCCGTGATCGCCTTGAGCATCGTCTTTGTCGCGTCTGAACTGGCACGTCAGCGGAATGAACAGCCGAATGTGATGGCTCGGTATCCCTGGATCGTCGCCTTCACATTCGGCCTACTCCATGGTTTTGGGTTTGCCGGTGCCCTGAACGAAGTGGGGTTGCCCCAAACCGACATTCCCTTGGCGCTGTTGTGCTTCAATGTCGGCGTGGAGCTGGGGCAACTGGGCTTCGTCGGCTCCGTGCTTGGAATAATGTGGGTGTTTCATCGTGCGGTCGGTCCGACGCCGCTGTGGCTGCCTCAGGTTGCGGCATATGGGATCGGTTCGGTCGCATCGTTCTGGGTCATCGAGCGCGTCGTGATAATGGCTTTTGGGGGGAGTCTATAGACGTACGAATGAGCCCATTGATATTATCGGCTCCTGCTTGGTTTATGGGTTTGGATAGCATGTTCTGATCGCGTATCGGATTGGGGTCGAGAAGGAAGAACCGATGGCTATGAAACATCTAGCTGCTGCATTCTTGGGATTTCTGTGGGTGGTGGGTGTTGGAGTATCAGTAGGATGGGCGGAGGAGACCGGTGAGTCGCAGGCTGATCGATGGTCGTTTACCATTGCGCCCTATGTCTATATGACCGGATTGCAGGGAGATGTTAGGACGTTACCGCCTTTGCCGAGCAGTACGATCGATGCGTCGTTCGGTGACATCATCAAAAACGTGAACCTTGGATTCATGGGTGCCGGAGAATTGCGCAAGGGCCGTTTCGGCATCCTGACGGACGTATTCTGGACCAGGATATCAGCTGATTTCGCTACACCGGGACCCTATTTTAACGGGGGAACGTTGGAGTCCGATACGGTCATGGCCACCGTCTCCGGGGCTTTTCGGATTGCCCAATCTGAACGTGGGTGGCTCGATCTGGTTGGAGGAGTCCGCGGGTATTATATCGGGACGGATTTGACCTTGAACACAGGGGCGATCCCGCAACAGAACGTCTCCAATAGCACGGGATGGGTGGATGGGCTGGGCGGGCTGAGAGGTCGCGTCAACATCTGGAAAGGGCTGTTTGCCAACGCGGTCACGGTGGCAGGCGGAGGAGGCTCGAACGTGATGGTGGACCTGTTGGGCGGTATGGGTTATGAGTTTACTGAGCATATCTCCGTCTATGGTGGTTACCGGTATGTGAAAGTCGATTACCAAAACAAATCGGGCTTTGTCTGGGATGTCGATTACAAAGGGCCGGTGTTCGGCATG
>DKBD01000244.1 GCA_002451055.1 Nitrospira sp. UBA6909
CTGACCGTCGACACGGCATCTGAAAACACGATGCCCCCTTTCAAGCAATTGACCGATCCGTAAAACTCAAGGGCGCTCGGTGAAAACAGGACCGGAGGAAGTCCGGTTGTCGCAAACTGTTCAGCTGGGAATATCCCCTGGTAGCCGATATTGTGCACGGTGAGCAGCGTTTTGACCGAACCGGCCGGCCTGAGCACGCCGGCCTTGGCTTTCAGATAGACTGCACATAACGCCGGTTGCCAATCATGCAGATGAAGGACATCCACCGGTTCCCCGCACACATCGCCGAGATAAGACAGCCCCTCAAGAACCGCCCGGCAAAATAGTGTGAACCGTTCAAGGTTGTCCGGGTAATCTCCGTTCTGGTCCTGATACAGTCCGGCACGATCGAAATAGGGATCGTATCGAACCGCCAACACTCTCAGCGGGTGAAGACCGGCCGAAACCGGCACGATCTCTTCTTCCAACGTTACGTCGACGGATATGCCGGAAACCGGGACACGAAACCTGGCCTTGGTCTGACACAACCGCGTGCTTGACGAAAAACTGGGATAGCCCGGCACAATCAACGTCACCCGATGCCCCAACTTGATCAATTCGAGAGGCAATACGCCGACGACATCGGCCAATCCCCCGGTTTTGGCATAGGGCACGGCCTCGGATGCCGCCATCAAAATGTTCAGAGGCTTTGCTGGAGAAGTGGAAACCATGGAGGTCACGTCACAAGGTCCAGGGTGCAAGGTTCAAGGGGCATCTGAAAGTGCTGAGAGATGAGTGCTGAGTTGAACTCATAAATCTCAACTCTCAATTCTCCACTCGACTGCTATTGCGATTCACCCCTTACCCTTCACTGCTCACGTTTCACGAGCGCGTCACGGCATTGGCGTGCTATCCAATCTAGTCTTGAATCGATCTTCGTAAGCCCATGCCTTCAGAAGTGCGCTCATCTCCTCGGGCTTGAGTTCTTCCTTATACACCAGCCAATCGTCGAGAAATACCAGCAACCATCCCTGATCAGGATAGACGAAAAAGACCCCTTCTCCAGCATGGACCCCCGAGCTCCACCCTCTCGGCGTCTCTCCAATCGGAACACGGGAACTGGGAATCATGCTGAGATCCGGCATCACGAAGAATTGGGTAAACTTGTTTTGATAGTGGGTCGGCTCTCCCCAGACATTCACCACCGCCCGCGTGGTGACACGATCCAGCTTCAGATTATTCCCTCTCACCATCTGCTCTTGTTCCGCCAACGTCGGCGGCCCCTTGCAACCGTCGACGCCGACGAGCGCCAGCATCGCACACAAGGCACATAGAACCCTGACGGTCGTTCGAAACGCACGATCCAACTGAGCCACGCCGACCTCTATGGCTCCATTTCCCTCCATTTACATCAGCCTCCTGGATTTGGGCTCAGCCGGCTTGACGGGCTGACAGAGATCGCACTGACACAATTTCCTCAATAACGAATACGAGTAAATGCCGGAATCGTGGCCGTCGCTCCACCGAAATTGCAACGCATAGCGCCCGACCGGCTGAATATCCATGAGCATAATGAGCAGCGGCACGTCCTCTCCCCTCAGGCGGCGCTCTCCCGTCCATTCATCCACGCAAGCCGCGCAGGGACATTGCTGCCGGAGAACACGAACCGGATAGACGCTCTTGTGGCCGTCATTCCACTGGATGCCCAGCACTCCTTTATCGAGCCACTCCATATCGCGCGGCTCAAGCGCAACCGACGCCATTTCCTCCCCCTCGCTTCTCATGCCCAATCGCCGCCGCGGGCATGCTGGAGCATGTCTCGTTCAACCCATTCGAAAAGAAGTCCGCCGGCGGAAGCCGTCTGCCGGCGACAACTGTCACATATTTCTCGATCGCTTCTTCAACTTCGATCCGCACTTGGCCGGCGGCCCGCAGTCTCGTGACGAGCTGGGGAGCCAGCCGTACAGCCTGTTGGAGAAACGCCAGGCTCCCTAGCGAGAGAACCACGCAGCGGGTACCTTGCCGGGCCGCGCACATCATGCACACAAGCCCGCCTGCCGCGGGAGAAAAGTGCGGAGCACCAGCCATACGGGTTTTTCCACAGACGGCGCAATGATCCGTCTGCGGCCGAAACCCGGTCAGCCCCAACAGCTTGATTTGAAACAGCAAGGCTGTACAGACCGGNNGCCACGACATTGACCATCCGCGCCGCCGCCGCCATTAGGCCGAGGTCTTCGCGCAACGATTGGAACGACGTCAGCACATCGACATGCGAAATCCGAAACAGCGAGTCTCCCGTCTTTTCGAATAAATCGAGACGGCACACCGTAAAGGGCTCAAGCGCCGCGCCGAAACGGCTTTTCTGCCGCCTGGCTCCGCGGGCGATTCCCCGAATCTTGCCAAGACTTCTCGCATAGCACGTCACGATTCGGTCGGCATCGCCCCACTTGCGGCTCCGTAAGATGATTGCCGTCGCTTTGACAAGGGGCATCGTCCAACAGTCTATCGAATTGAAGCCACGCGGCGCCTGGCCATCACCGTAGATGGTCCAGGAAGAGCGTCGCCAGGGTGAGATAAATCGTAATGCCGGTAATGTCGTTGACCGTCGTGACGAAGGGCCCGGCCGCAACGGCCGGATCCACCCCCATCCGCTTCAACACGATCGGCGTGATGGTGGCCATACTGGTGGAGACGAGGAACGCGATCACCAGCGAGGTTCCCACGACCACCCCCAAAAACCCCTGGTGCANNACATCGGTCAACTCGACATGGCCGGTGGCCAGTCCGCGAATGATCAACGTCGACGATTGCAGACCCACGTTGCCGCCCATCGCGGCGATGACCGGAATGAAACTGACGATCGCCACGACTTCTTGAATCGTGTATCGGAAATACCACAGGATAGCGCCCGACAAGAGGCTCCCGACAAGATTGGTAAAGAGCCACGGCAGCCGCACCTTGGCCGCCCCCAGACTTGACGATTTGGAGATCGGCTCCTCCTCGATCGCGCCGGCCATCTTCAGCATGTCTTCCGTGGCTTCTTCACGAATGACGTCCACCACGTCGTCGACGGTGATGATGCCTGCCAATCTTCCGTCTTTCTCGACGACCGGGATCGCAAGCAAGTTGTAACTGGCCACCTGGCGCGCAACTTCTTCCTGATCCATATCGACGGTGACGCTCATCACATCACGCGTCATGATGTTCTTCAACGGCGTCGTGGGCGGCACCGTCAGGACTTGGCGAAGCGACAGCACACCGACCAAGTGATCGTCCTTGTCCGTCACATAGATGTAAAACACCATCTCGGCATCGGTGGCCTCCTGAAGCCGGCGGATGGCTTCCTGGGCGGTCGCGTCCTCCGACAGAGAAAAGAACTCCGTCGTCATGATGCCGCCGGCGGTGTCTTTGGCGTATTTGAGGATGTCGGCGACTTCGGTCGAATCCTCCGCCTTCATCAGAGCGAGAATTTCTTTGCCGCGCTCCTCAGGAAGAAACCCAAGAATGTAGGCCACGTCGTCCGGGCCGAGGTCTTTCATGAGCCACGCGACATCCGAGTGCAGCAGATCGGCCAGCACTTCCTGAATGCTTTCGCCGTCGAGCTCACTCAGCACCTGGCCACGCTTGTTCTCGCCCCTGACCAACTCGAAGACTTCCCGTTTTTCCTTGGAAGACGAGAGGTGACGGATGGCCTTGGCCACATCAGCCGGATGCATACGCCCCAGCATCTTCGAGAGGTTGGTGATGGCCCCGCGCCGCAACAATCGCTGAACGGATTGGATCACGATATCGGACTTCGTCTGGCCGCGTTCCATTTGGTCGCGCAGCACATCCCGNNCGCCTGTTCGTCTTCCCGCCAGGACTCTTTCACTTTGACCCACACCTCGAGAAACACTTTCATGCCGAACAACCGTTCCATGTCCTGCCGCGCCTGGGTGCTGATCGCCTTCAGCCTCTCTCCCTGCTTGCCGATCACGATACCCTTCTGAGTTTCCCGCTCGACGAGAATCGACGCATGAATGCGTGCAAGCCTGCCTTCTTCCTTGAACTGGTCGATCTCCACCGCAACGGAATACGGTACTTCTTGCTCCGTCGCCTGCAGGATTTTCTCACGAATGATCTCTCCGGCCAGCGTCCGCATCGTTTGATCGGTCATCACATCGTCGCCGTACGCCCTCTCCCCCTCCGACAGATACGGAATTGTGACCTGGAGCAACCGATCGATATTGTCACCCGTCTGCGCCGAGACCGGCACGACCTCGGTCCATGCGTACAGTTTGGCGTAGCACTCGAGCACCGGCAGCAGCTTGAACTTATTGACCAAATCAATCTTGGTGACGACGAGGACGACCGGTCGAGACCACTTGGCGATCGCTTCTTTGACATGGTCCACTGCGGCCAGATCTCCTGGCCCCGGCAGGGTCGTTGCATCCATCAGCACATACAACAGGTCGGCTTCTTCCAATGCCTCGACCGCCGTCCGAACCATGCGCCGATTCAACAGATGCTGCGGTTTATGCAGGCCGGGAGTATCGAGGAACGCAATTTGTCCGTCCGGTACGTGGACGACTCCCAAAATACGCGTCCTGGTGGTCTGAGGTTTGTCCGACACGATGGCGATCTTTTCCCCCAACAGGCGATTGAGGAGCGTTGACTTACCCACATTGGACCGCCCGATAATTGCGACTGTGCCGAACTTCATGGTTTCTCCGAATGCTCCCGCCCGTCGGTATGATCGGGATTCAATTGGTACACCGTGTCCCCTTTCCGCACATACCCCAACCGCTCCCTGGCCAACTGCTCAATCTTCTCGGGATCGTGCTGCAGACGGGAGATATCCTTCTCTAACGCACCCGTCTCTTCTCGCAAGGCCGACAACTCGCCCTCAAGCCGCTCGGCATGATCGCGCATCGCGAGGTACCGCAGCAGCCCCATCTCGCCGAAGATCAGCGCGACGATGAGCCACAGACAGGCACCGATGCCAACCGCTTGGCCCGTGATGGCCATGCGCCGTTGCCAGTCCAGCCAATGCCGCCCACGATTTTGTTTGATGAGCATCTCTTCAGTCGTCTCTCAGCTGACACATGACAAGGCACAAAGGCCAAGGCGCAAGGAACACGTTACAAGGTTCACGGGTTATCCGAAAGTCCGGCTCCTATGCCCGTCCCGGCACCGCGTCACGGCCGCGATAGATGGCTACCGAACCCAGCTCTTCTTCGATTCGGAGCAGCTGATTGTACTTGGCGACTCGATCCGTTCGAGACAGCGACCCGGTCTTGATCAAGCCGCTGTTTGTCGCCACCGCCACGTCGGCAATCGTCGTGTCTTCCGTCTCGCCGGATCGGTGCGAGATGATTGCCGTATACCCGGCCCGTTTGGCCATCTCAATCGCATCCAGCGTTTCCGTCAACGTCCCGATCTGGTTAAGCTTGATGAGGATCGAATTGCCGATCCCTTCTTTGATACCCTTGGAAAAGATCTCGACATTCGTCACAAAGATGTCGTCCCCGACGAGCTGCACGCGCTTGCCCAGCCGCTCCGTGAGCATCTTCCAGCCCTTCCAATCGAGTTCGCTCAACCCGTCTTCGATCGACAAGATCGGATAGCGGTCCAAGAGGTTCCCGTAATAGTCGATCATGTCTTCCGAAGACCGTTCCGGATTCTTCTCCGCCTCAAGCCTATACCGGCCCTTCTCGTAAAGCTCGCTCGCCGCGCAGTCCAACGCCAGCGCGACGTCTTTCCCGACCTTGTATCCAGCCGATTCAATCGCCTGCGCAATAAGGCCGAGTGCTTCCTCATTCGATTGCAGATCAGGCGCAAACCCGCCTTCATCGCCT
>DKBD01000141.1 GCA_002451055.1 Nitrospira sp. UBA6909
AGGGGCTGGGCCCTGTGCGACAGAACCCTGTGAACCCCGCCAGGTCCGGAAGGAAGCAACGGTAAGCGGTCAGTTCTGTGTGCCGCAGGATCACCTGGCCCCGCTCTTTCTGAGACACTATGCTGAGCGATGAGTGCTGAGAGCTGGGATTCTGAAAACCGAAGAAGGGCGACCCTTCACGTGCTCAGCACTTAGGTCTCAGCACTTCTCTGGAGCGTAGCGACATTGGATTACCAAGTCTCCGCCCGCAAGTACCGTCCCGGAACGTTTGACGACGTGATCGGCCAGCCGCACATCGTCCAGACCTTGCTGAATGCGGTCTCGACGAAGCGCATTGCGCACGCCTACCTGTTTTCCGGCACGCGCGGAGTAGGCAAAACAACCGTCGCGCGCATTCTCGCGAAGGCGCTGAACTGCGAGCAGGGACCGACGGGCCACCCGTGCAATCGCTGCGCGAACTGCCAAGAGATCGCGCAGGGAAGCTCGGTCGATGTCGTGGAGGTCGACGGCGCTTCCAACACCAGCGTCGACGATGTGCGCGAGATCCGGGAGAACATCAAATTCACGCCCTTCCGAGGTCAGTACCGCGTCTATATCATCGACGAAGTGCATATGCTCTCGAACTCGGCGTTCAACGCGTTGCTGAAAACGCTCGAAGAGCCGCCGGCGCACGTCGTCTTCATTTTTGCGACGACCGAAATTCACAAAATTCCCGCGACGATTCTGTCACGCTGCCAACATTACAACTTCCGCCGGATCGCGCGGACCGAGATCATCGAGCGGCTCCGCCACGTGGCCGAGCAGGAGCAACTCACGATTGAGGAGCGCAGCCTCGTTGCTCTGGCGCGTGCCAGTGAAGGCAGCTTGCGGGATGCTCTGAGTTTGCTCGATCAAGCAGTCGCCTTCGGGGGCAAGATGATCAGCCACCAAGATCTCGAGGTCCTGCTCGGCGCGGTGCCTCACGAACTGGTGCAGGGCATCGTCAACGCCGTGATGGCCCAAGATAGCCCCGCGGCACTCACCGTCCTGGCGTCCCTGCTGGACCAGGGACATGACCTGCGGGCGTTCTGCGCTGACGTGGTAGAGCAGTTCCGTCATCTCCTCGTGGCGGCCGTTGTTCCGGCGGCGACCGAATTGCGCAGCCTGATTGAAACTTCTGAAGAGGAGGTCGCGCAGCTTGCGGCGGCTGCCATGGCCCTCTCGCCGGAACAGTTGCAGGAACTGTTGACGATCTTTACTCAGGCTGAAGACTCTCTCCGACTCAGCGCCCATCCCCGTTTCGTGATGGAAGCGGCGGCAATTCGTGCGACTCGGCTGCTGAGCCGACCCGAGAGCGGCATGGCCCGCCCCATTCAGACACCATCATTATCCGGCAACCAGAAGCCGCCCCCCCGATCGGAAGCTGTTGACTCCCCATCGGCTGCTCCTCGTACGACTTTACCGTCAACCACTCCGACGCCACCGGCTCAGATTGTATCCGCCGCTTCCAAGCCTGCTCCATCCTCGCCGCCGATGTCACCAAATAGAAGGGACCTCCCGATGCCGCCGTCTGATCAGCCTTCGACCCAAGAAGAAGCGGCGCCTTCCCTGGTTGCATCAGCGTCCACACCGGTCACTGGACAAGAGCCGTTCAATTGGGAAGCCGTCCAAGAAGCGGTTGCCGCTTCGTTTCCCAACATCGCGCCGTTTCTGGAGGCCGGCCGGTTTCTCGGGATAGGAGGGGGTCTCGTCACGATCGGGTTTGCAAAACAGGCAACCTTGGCCAGAACCAGACTGGAAAAAGAAGAGAATCTCCTGGCACTGGCCACACTCTGTCAGCAACAGTCGGGCCATCCTGTGCGTATCCGAATCGTCGAGCTCGCCGAGACAGATCCACCGGGGCCGACGATGGCACAAATGCGGGCTGCCAAAGAACAGGACCAGCGATTAGTGCTGCTTCAACGGGCACGGGAGAATCCTACGGTGAAACAGGCACTCGAGATTTTCGGCGCCGAGTTGGCCGATGTCCGTCGAGTGCCCAAGAAGGAGGCAACCGAATGAAGAATCCTTTTGGCAATATGAACAACATCCTCAAGCAAGCCCAGGCCATGCAAGAGCAGATGGCCAGAATCCAAGAACAGGCGGCCTCTAAGACCGCCAACGGCACGGCCGGCGGCGGGATCGTCACCGTCACAGCGAACGGCGCGATGCAGATCGTCACCGTGGCCATCGATCCCGAGATCATCAAGAGCGGCGACGTCGACATGCTGCAAGATCTGGTTGTGGCAGCCAGCAATGAGGCGCTGCGAAAAGCCAAGGAACTGATGGAAAACGAGATGAAGTCTTTAACCGGCGGGATGAAGATCCCGGGACTCATGTAACGATGGCTGTCGATCAACAGGGATTGCTGGCGAGACTGATCAAGGAATTGGTTCGTCTTCCCGGAGTCGGCCAAAAGAGCGCGCAGCGGTTGGCCTTTTACCTCTTGAAGGCCGAACGGGAAGATGCATTGCGTTTGGCCGATGCAATTCGGGCAGTCAAGGACGGGCTGGCGTTCTGCCAGCAATGCCGCAATATCGCAGAGGGAGACCTGTGCGAATTCTGTCTTGATCCCAAGCGAGACCGCGCGAAGATTCTCGTTGTCGAAGAGCCGAGCACCCTGTATGCGGTGGAGCGGGCAGGCGTCTATCGCGGACTATACCACGTCCTGCTGGGGGCGCTCTCTCCTCTTGACGGCGTCGGCCCAGGAGACATCCGGGCCGAGGAACTGGTTGATCGCGTGAAACTGGGAGGCGTGGACGAAGTCATTCTCGCCACCAACCCCACCATCGAAGGCGAAGCCACTGCGATTTATCTCACCAGGCTGCTCAAGCCATTCGGAGTGCGTGTTTCCCGCATCGCCTATGGAATTCCTGTAGGAATGGATATCGAGTATGCGGACGAGGTGACGCTGCTCAAATCCATCGAAGGGCGCCGAGATCTGTAAATCAGTTTTCACATCGCACCTGTTGACCCTTTCTCAATTGGACTGATATAGTTTCTCTCGCTTTCCGGGCGAAGAGTCGGGGAGGGCTATGAAGGGCCGTTCTACCGCTAAACGCCCCTCCGGGGCAAAACCATCGGGCCGAGTACCTGCTTCGCGTCAAGCCGGCAAGAAAAAGCCCGCTTCCGAGAAGGCCAAGTATCCCGACATTCGCCGCGACCTCGAACGCCAGCGCGAAGCGATTCTCGATGAGGCGGGTGAGGTACTGACAAACCGGTCAGGTCTTGAAGCGTTTCCAGACGTCAGCGACCAAGCCTCCGCCGAGGTGGATCAGAATTTCTCGATGCGGATCCGCGATCGCGAGCGGAAATTGCTCAAGAAGATCGATGAAGCCTTGGATCGGATGAACGACGCCACCTACGGGATCTGCGAACAATGCGGGGGAGACATTCCCTACAAGCGCCTCAAGGCCAGACCAGTCACGACCCTCTGTATCGAATGTAAAACCGCTCAGGAGCAGGAAGAACAAACCCGCCGCTAGCCCGTTTCTTCACGTCTCGTTCCTTAAAAATGCAGCGCCACACCGCCGACTAATTGTATCGTCGACAAGGAGTAGCGTTCCCAATAAAAGTCGGTGTCATATTTGAACGTATGCCAGCCCTGAGACCATTTCGCTTCTCCAAAGAGAGCCAGATACTTGATCACAAAGAACTTAACGCCTCCCATTCCCTGGAAACACGGCGAGTAACTGGTCTCTTCGTAGCCGACGGTTGATAGACGAGCCCGTTGTGCGCCCCCTCCGATCCCAACATAGGGATACCATCGGCCCTGCGGCAGATCCGGCGTTGCCCAGATCGGATAACGGAACAGCAAGTTGAAAGTCATGTTGTCGATCCCAAACTCTCTTCGCCGGTTGAATGGCCCTATGGACCCAAGCGGCGAGCCACTGATCAGCAATGTTCCAACTGCTGGGATTACCTGATCCGGAACGTCTGCGGTAAATCTTGTCCAATCGATTTCAAACCCGATTTGCGGCTGCCAGTTGTATTTTCTGGGCAAATGCCAAGCAGTAAGTTTGGCGCCGAAGGCTCCGGAGTCTTCAAATCGAAGGTTTGTTCCTTTGCCATTGATCGGTTCTACCATCCCTGAGGAAGGGTTTATCACTAAGTTCGTTTGAAATGTTGTGTCTCCATGAAAGGCCCATCCGCCGAATCCTCCGAAAGAAAATTCCCAGTTCCGTTCCGCCGACGCGACGCTTGTGGATCCCAATAACCAGCCTACAACAAGAAGGGCCAGGCGCATTCGTCCCATGCTCGCCTCCATTTAGGATGTGAACGGGTGCAATCCTAACGTGGAGTCGCAAACTGACCTACTGATTTGTGCATTTATGCCAATGACGGGATTAGGTCTATCTGGGGAACCGGCGGGCAGGTTACCGTTTCAAGGCTTTCACGCGCTCTTCTGCGTGGGCTGCCCGGGCCTCCTCTTCAGGGATGCCTTCGACCAAGGCGAGGAAGGTTTCATATTCCGCCACCGCACGCTTGGGATTAGTCTCTTCGAACGCCTCCGCAAGGTTATAACGAGCCATAGCGTAATTGGGACGCAGCGTAACGGCCCGTTCAAACACGTTTAACGCCGCGTCCCGTTCGCCCAATTTCATATGCACTGCGCCAAGATTGTTCAAGACTTCTGGAATATTCGGCCGAATGGTGAGCGATCGTAGTATCTCAGCTTTTGCCTTGTCGAATTGGCTTTGGGCTGCCCATGAAAGACCCAGCTTATGATGCGCTTCAGCCAGCCAGACCTTGTTACTAAATCCAGTGGCAATGGCTTTTTGATAGGCATCG
>DKBD01000160.1 GCA_002451055.1 Nitrospira sp. UBA6909
CACGACGACGGCGCGCATATCCACTTCCATAGCCACAGCCGGCAAGTTGATCATCGACATCGGCATTGGCTGGTGGCTTCGATTCGCCCACTCTGTATCGGCATGGCGCATGGCTTGGCTGGTTCAGCGGCATTGATGCTCATCATCCTAGCGTCCACTCAGGAGTTAGGGAGAGGGCTTCTCTCCATCACAGTGTTCGGCATCGGGTCGATCGTCGGCATGATGGCGATCGGATTGACGATCAGTCTTCCGCTGGTCCGTTCGTTCTCGGTCAACCGCCGGCTTTTTGTGGGACTGCAAGGATTAGCCGGAGCAACCAGTGTGTGCGTGGGACTCTGGATGTTAGGCAAATTGGCTTGGGCATCGGCGGGTCATTGAATGGCCCGTCGGCTCGTGTGCAAGTGCGGTTTGAACGTGCGTCATACACAAGCCTGTGCTATCCTGCCCCCTCATGCATAGTTCTGTATGATATGATGCCATCGTATTGAATGAGGACCGACCTATGGCTTGGTTCAAAAAAGACAAACCCGCAGGCACCCCAGCGCCTCCACGATCCAAGGGCGCCGAGGGGATGTGGCTCAAGTGCAATCATTGCCGGGAAATCGTGTACCGCAAGGAAGTCGATCGCAATGACAAGGTCTGCCCGAAGTGCGAGTATCATTTTCCGATTTCGGTCATGGAACGGATCGGGTTGCTCGTTGATTTGGGATCATTCAAAGAATGGGACACCGACTTGGAAGCGTTGGACCCGCTCGAATTTCATGACACCAAGTCCTATCGGGAACGCGTCAAAGCGCAACAGGAAAAAACCGGCCGCAAAGACGCGCTCATGATCGGCGAAGGCAGGATCAACGGAAGCCGAGTGATACTGTGCGTCTTTGACTTCGGCTTTATGGGCGGCAGCATGGGATCGGTGGTTGGGGAAAAGCTCTGCCGCGCCATTGATCGGGCGCTGGAACTGAAGCTCCCAGTCATTCTTGTCACGGCCTCAGGCGGCGCGCGCATGCAAGAGGGGATCCTCTCGCTGATGCAAATGGCCAAGACCTCGGCGGCCGTCGCTAAACTCGGGGAGGCGAAACTGCCGTTCATCTCGATCCTGGCTGATCCCACCTTCGGCGGAGTCACGGCCAGCGTGGCGATGTTGGGAGATGTGATCATCGCGGAGCCGAAGGCGCTGATCGGNNGTCGAGCGCAAGCAGCTGAAAGAGACGGTCGGCACCCTCGTCGCCCATTTATAGCCTTCACCATCCCTCCCCGGTTTGTGCATGACGTATCCCGCCGCCATTCAATATCTGTACGAACTTCAGAAACACGGGATCAAACTCGGCTTGAACACCATGCGGGCTCTCTTGCATGCCATCGGCAATCCTGAACGCTTATTGAGGACGTTGCATATCGGGGGAACGAACGGCAAGGGCTCGACCGCCGCTATGGCCGCGGCGATGCTGCAGGCGTCCGGCAAGCGTGTGGGGCTCTATACCTCTCCGCACCTGGTTGAGTTTCGCGAGCGGATCAGAGTGAACGGAGTGATGATTGCGGAGAATCAATTGGCGGATCTGGCCGAGTTGGTGCGCGACGCGAACCCGTTGGCTACCGCTCCGACATTTTTCGAGGCAACGACGGCGATGGCTCTGCGGTACTTTGCCGATTCACGCGTCGATATCGTCGTGATGGAAGTCGGGTTGGGAGGAAGGTTTGACGCGACCAATGTCATTGACCCGATCGCCTGCGCAATTACGACGATTGCATTGGACCATCAAGAGTACTTGGGGCGGACGGAAGAGGCCATTGCGTATGAGAAGGCAGGTATCATCAAACCGAGCGTGCCGGTGGTGATCGGGAAGATGGGACCGGAAGCTGGGGAGGTGATGCGACGCGTTGCGGCGGCACAACCCGCTCCGTTATGGAAATTGGGATCTGAGTTTTCTGTCGAGGGTGATGGCCCAGAACGGTTTGCCTATAAGGGGCCGGCATGGGCGTTTGAAGGTCTTCACTGTGGTCTTGCGGGGCAGCATCAGTTGGACAATGCGGCTTGCGCGATCGCGCTGCTCGAAGCAGGCGGTCAATCGGAAGCCTGGGTCGATGAGGAGTCCGTACGAAAGGGGCTGCGAGCAGTGAAATGGGAAGGGCGGTTGGAGGTGATCGAGGAATACCCTCGCGTACTGCTGGACGGCGCTCATAATCCAGCCGCAGCCGTCGCATTGGCTCGGTATCTGGAGGAGTTTCTGGCTCACCATCCGGACTCGCGCATTATTTTGCTATGGGGAATGATGCGGGATAAAGACCATCGACAGTTTATCGCGCCGCTGCTGCCGCTCGTCTCTGAGATCGTGCTCACCCAAGCTGGTCTTGCGCGTTCAGCCACTGTCCAGGAACTTCGTCAGGTATTGACGGATCGGGACATGCCTGTGCTCGAGGAGCTGCTGCCAGCCGATGCGTTGCGGACCGCGAAGAAACAGGCGGCAGCTCACGATCTCATTTGTGTGACCGGTTCGCTCATGTTGCTCGGTGATATTAAGGCAGCCATACGCGGCTGCGGGCTGTCGCTGATTCGGAGTTAGCCCCCCCCGTATTCATGAATACTTCTGCCGCAACTCCCGATTCGCTCTTCCGACAAGCCTACAGCCGACTGGCTCGCCCGTCAGATCATCACCGCAGTTGTCGGAGCTTTACTTCGTCGTCCATGGCAGTGTCTGTCACGGTTCGGACGGGGACCCTCTACAGATGTAGGGAACGGTGTCAGTCCCTGAAACTCCACGCGTCGGTCTTACGACGAGCCTCCGTGATTTCGCGACGAACCATTATGAATACGGGGAGCTAGTATGGCAGCTCCTCCCCCGTGGATCTGCCGACTATTTGTTCTTGCGTTCGCTATAATTTTTTCATGCTTCCCGATTTCTGCGTTGGCTGCCGCAAAACAGGTCGGCACCGGGAGCTCATCCTCCGATTCCTCGCCCCTAGAAGTCACAGCGACCCGTCTGGACTATCGGAAAGATCAAGAGGTGTATGAGGCAGACGGCTCTGTCGTGGTTCGCTATGGCGCAGTCACCCTGACCGCGGACCATGTCACAATCCAAGTGTTGCCGGGACTCCTCACCGCCACCGGCCATGTTCATCTGACAGACCCCAAAACCGACCTTACCGCCGAACGGTTGGAGCTGAATGTCAATACCGAAGCCGGCGTGGTTACCCAAGGTCAGCTCTTCGTCCCCTCTAGGAATTCGTTGGTGTCAGGAAGGCTCTTGCAACGGTTCTCCGATTATCACTATCGGGCCAAGGACGGAAGCTTTACCAATTGCGATGCGCAAGGCGGGGAGGTACCGGCCTGGAGCCTGCAGTTTAAGGATCTTGACGCAACGCTCGGAGATACACTGGCGTTTAGGGGGGCATGGTTCTGTGTGAATGATGTCCCGGTGATTCCTATGCCTGCGCTGACGTATCCGATGGCGAAACGGAAGACCGGGTTTCTGATGCCCACGGTATCGTACGACAACCGATTTGGCTTTAATGCACAAGGCAGTTTTTATTGGGCCATCAATCCCAGTCAAGACCTCACCATCGCCCCCAAATACTATAGTCAGTTGGGGTATGGATCAGATTTCGACTATCGGTACGTCTTGGATCGGCGATCCAGGGGACAGTGGCATCTGGGGTATCTCCAGCAGACGGAGTTGCTCAACGTGGAAGGTGTATCCCAAACCGGTGAAGATGCGAGGAGAGCGCGCGCGAACATTTCGGGGAACCATACGCAAATGTTTACCGAAACGCTTCTTCTTCGATCGAAAGTCAACTTCGTCACTGACCCCAACTATTTTCAGCAGTTGAGCAATTCAGGGACATTGAGGGCGTCGCCGAGCAACGAATCCAATATATTGGCGAGCCAGCGGTTGCCATACGGGAATCTGTATCTCCTGGGTCGCTATCTGCAGCCGTTACAGGCCGGAGGGACGGACACGTTTCAGCGCCTTCCGGAGACCGGTTACAACCTGCCCGACACCTCATTGTTCAATTCGCCTGTGCGGTTAGGCATGGAAGGAAATTTCGTTAATTTCTATCGCGAACAGGATTTTACGCTGAATCGAGTCGATGTCGTTCCGGGCATCGCGACCGACATGATCGACTTCGGACATATGATCGGCATCAGGCCGCAAGCCAAATTCCGCGAGGTGTACTACAGCAGAGGAGCCGAAACCACCGCAGCGCAGCATCGTGAAACCTTCTGGGTCGGAGTCGATGCCACATCGAAGTTGACTCGCCGATATGGACTGGAGCAGGGGGGCGGCTTTCTCCACACGATCGAGCCTTCTGTAACCTATGAGTATGTGCCGAGTACGGATCAATCAAAGTTGGCGATCATCGATCAAGTGGATGACTTGCCCCAGAAGAATCTCCTGACCTATGCCTTGCGCAGCCGCCTATTGGAACAGGGTAAGGACCGACCCTTCAACTGGCTGGATCTGACGGTGGCTCAGAGCTATCACGTGGGGGACGTGCAGACCACGGCGAGAGATTTTACACCCGGTACCCTTCCGGAGGTTGGGTCGATTACACAACCCCTTCAGCCAGCTACGGTCGACGTTCAAGGGAGAAAATTTTCGGACATCTGGGTGCGGGCGGTCATTGGCAACAATCTGCCGCATGTTATGAGATCTCAAATGGATGCAGCCGGTTTCGACCGGAGCGCCGGGTCTCTGGCAGCGAGCCAGCGTCCACCGATCAATCAATATCTGACGGTCGACGCGTTCTTCGATCCGTATAAAGGTATCATGAGCCAAATCAATACCGACCTTCGGCTGCAAGAGGGATACAATTGGTATATCGATGTCGGGCAGCGATATTCTCGTGAAGGCAATCGAGTGAGGCGAGGAGATGTCTGGAACCCCATTTCATTCAACGAGATCTATGCGCCGACTGGAGAAATTCTGTTTCTGACGATTTCTGGAGCATTCCGCACTCCGTGGGGATGGACGGTCGGCGCCAAAGGGTATTACGACGTCAAGACTGGTAGAAGTTCGGAATATGATGTCGTCGCGCTCTATCAAAATCCCTGCAAATGTTGGTCGGCTGGATTCTATTATTTGCAGTTCCCCGATCGCCAACAAGTCAATTTTATTCTCAGTCTCACAGGGCTTGGGTGGACTGAAAATACCGGGACCGCCGTCATGCGATCGATCTTGTCTCCTCTCTTGTGGGGCGAACGCGGATTGCCCTGGCATGTTCCGTGGGGGCAATATGGCCGCACGGAACAAGCACCGCCCGAAAATGGGGCGACAGCAGGGTCTCGATAAGACCAAGCATCTCGGATGTCTCCGGCGGCATCCACACCGATTTGAGCATTTGACAGTAAAAACTTAGCTAGGGTACGATGATCTCGGATTTTTCAGATAAGTATTCTATTTTGTTTGAAGGAGGGAGTACACGTGGCTGGTAGCGCCTTGAAAGTCGAAGATTCTACCTGGGATGCCGAGGTGATGAAAGCAACTGAACTCGTGATGGTCGATTTTTGGGCGGTGTGGTGCGGACCTTGCCAAATGGTTGCGCCCATCGTCGATGAATTGGCCGAGGAGTATGCCGGGAGGCTCAAGGTCAGAAAACTCAACACCGACGAAAACCCAGAAGTGGCCGGACGCTATCAAGTGATGAGTATCCCCACAATTCTGTTCTTCAAGAACGGCAAGCCGGTTGAAAAGCTTGTTGGAGCCAGGCCGAAGCGGCAATTCAAGGAATTGATCGATTCACTCCTTGCCCAGCACGCCGGCACTGCCTAGAAACTGCCGCCGCAGCCATGCTCACCGAGCTGCGAATATCTAATTTTGCTGTTCTCGAACAGCTTGATTTGAGCATTGGTGCGGGATTTACCGTTCTCACAGGGGAAACCGGAGCCGGTAAATCCCTTCTGATCGATGCCATTACTCTCCTTGTCGGAGGGCGGGCTTCAAGCGACCAGATTCGATTCGGCGAGGAAGAAGCGCAACTCGAAGCCGCCTTCCATATTCCTCCTGACCATCCGATTCTCCAGAAGCTGCGTGGTCAAGGGATCTTGGGGGAAGAAGACACCCAACTCATCGTGCGACGCGTGATTGCCCGATCTGGTCGGAATCGGGTGTATCTCAATGGCATGATGACCCCCGTCCATGTACTGGAAGAGTTTGGCGGCACGCTCATCGACATTCATGGTCAACATGACCAACAGTCTCTGCTAGCCGCATCGACTCAGCTTGACGCATTGGATGCCTTTGGCCGTCTACAGGAATTCCGAGAGCGGTATAGAGCGGTCTATCGTGACTGGACACAATCCCGCGAAAAACGAGCCGAGCTGGCCGATGCAGTTCAGACTGCGGCGCACCGCGAAGACTATTTGACCTTTCAGCGGCAGGAGTTGGACGACGCCGCGCTCCGTGTCGGTGAGGAAGAGGCGCTTCAAGCCGAACGTCGGCGACTAGGATCGTCGCGGCGATTGGGTGAGCTGGCAACGGAAGCTCAGGAGCGGATACAGACCGACCCTAGCGGCATCTTGCCGAATCTAGCGTTGGCGGAGCGGGCACTCGGGGAACTTGCCCAGATTGATCCTGACATGCAGGAAGT
>DKBD01000257.1 GCA_002451055.1 Nitrospira sp. UBA6909
TCACAACAGTGATTCGCCAAGACCTTGGCTCCGGCTGGTTCTTGGGAGCGCTGCGTTCATCTGCCTTGGGCTCGCTTCCGAATGTTTGGCAGATGCCGCAATAAGCCCAGCGGGTCTGGTGTTTCATGCTGAGGCAGGTGCGACAAACCCACCGAGCCAGGCATTATCCGTCCAGAACTCGAATTCGCGCCAGACCTCGTTAACCGCGTCGGACAATGTCTCCTGGCTGGCGGTTTCGCCTGCAAGCACGTTCTTCCAAGGCTCAGCGCAGCTTTCGGTCTCGGTCAACACGAGCGGGCTCACGGCAGGCACCTACAATGCGACCGTCACGATCAAGGTGGGGTCATGGGATACGACCGTGGTCCCTGTGACTCTCATGGTATCGCCCGCCACTCAGTCCACCACCTCCACGACAACCGTCAAGTCCGTAACCCTCTCGTGGAACGCTGTAACTAACACAGCTGTGCAGGGCCATAACCTCTACTTAGGGACGGCTCCAGGCCGCTATACGCAAAAGATTACCGTGGGCAACGTCACCTCCTATACCATCGGCCGGTTGTCTGTCGGCACAACGTACTATTTTGCCGTCACCGCTTTTAACAGTGCCGGTGAAAGCGTTCCTTCGAACGAGGTGTACTGGACAATCTACTGACTTCCCCAAGGCTGAGGGAGACTCGTTGTCCCTATTCGAGGGGGCGGGAAACTCACCACATTACTTTGCGTGACCTNNGATGTGTAGCGGGTGACAGGGAAGATCGTTGCGATTCAGACCTCCGCCGGCCCACCAGTACGAGACTGGTGAGCCGGCGGAAACTTCTCTCGGCGCTGACCGACCGTGATCGCGAGTTACTTTGACCTTCCTCGGTTTGTCTTGGTTGCACCGCTCGTCTTCGTGGTGATCGAAGCCGGGGAACTGTTTCCGCTTTCGTACCCGACCCGATCAACAGCCGTGACCGTATAGACATAAGCCTCGCCACTCACCACGTTCGTGTCTGTATAGGACAGACTCGATGCCGCCCCCAGTTTCACACCATCGCGATAGACGTAATAGGCGGCAATTCCCGACCCACTATCCGTCGACGCCGTCCATGAGATATTCACGCCCTTTCTCGCGAGCGACGCGGACACATTCCCTGGCGGCGTGGGAGCGCTGCCATCCACGGAGATTTGTGCCGTCGCTTGACCATTCACCGGATGGCTCGGACCCAAGGTATCGCCGTCTTTCGCCGTCAGTGTGACAGACCCCGATCCGCTGACACTAGAAACGGACACGGAAGCCGAGGCCGACTGCCCCGATGGGATGACGACAGATGTCGGGGTGACCGTGCTCGTGCCGCCGGCCGTATTCGTCGCGCTCAGCTGGAATGTCGTGGCTGAACAGCCTGAGCCGTCCCGGTTTGTCACCTGCGTCGTGAGGGACAAGCTACTGCCAGGCTTCACCCAGACCGTCGATGGAGAAATGGTCATCGAGGGCGTCTGCCCCATGCAGTTAAACGACACGTTGACCACTGTCGAACCAGATCCATGAGCACTTTGTGTGACCGTGATACCATTCACCGGATCCGACAAAATGCCCCCATCCGGTAACGCTTTAATGAACTTCGTATAGTTGTATCCGCTCCCGGCATAGCGATGGATATTGACCCCGACCGTATAGGCCGACGACAGTGATGCGTCGAATCCGGTCGGCTGACGATAGGAGAGATAGTAATAATCGCCGGAATCCGGCTTCTTGATGCGCAACGCTTGCGGGAAGGTCCCGTCTGGTGTATTCCCGATGGGAGCGATCTGATACGTCCCCCCAGTCGTCACGTCCTGTATGCTGTTTGCAAAGGCATTGAACCATCCCAACTGATGGATATGCGGGGCCGCGGCGTTGTAAATGGAACCGGATGATTGCCCCATGGGATCGGAATAATCTCCGTATTCATTGTTCATCGTGCCATCATTCTCAGGATCCGTGCCTGCATGCGCCCAGTTCAGATTGTGGCCGAGCTCATGGACATAGAGCATCATGTAATTCGGCGCCGCAATCCAAGCGCGGCACACGGTGGCGCACCCGACATTCGCGATGCCGGCCCACCCACAGTCTGGCAACTGCCCATAGGGAGGGAGCACGTACACTTTATGCTGATACAAAGACAGATNNTTAAACGGGCCCACGACATCGGGCTTGCCATCCCCGTTGCTGTCGGCCTTGAAACTGAGCTGCCCGTAGGAGGTGTTCAAATACAACTTGCTCATCGATTGCGGCGCGTTGTAGAGCAGGTTGGCGACATAGGTTGAGTTATAGGTGCAGGTGGCCGGATCGGCGCAGAGCGTCGCATCGCTCAAGTTGACCAGAATTGTAATGGCCTTCCGCTCCGTCACCGCAAGCGCTGCCGCAGTGGTTCCGCTGCTTTGCGTCGTACTTCCCGAATCGATTTGGCCCGCGGCATCAGAATCGGCGAGGGCCGCGACATCGGAAGCCCAGATCGCCGCCCCCATCGCCCGCCCCCGCACCATGACATGATGGCCGGTCAACAGCTCAGGGCCCGGAGGCCCATCGAATCCCAATTCGTACAACCGATGGTCGGCAAGATCCCTCACAAAATATCGGATGAACGACTCTTTCCCCGGCGCACCGTCTCCATGGATGACTTCGATCTCTCCCTTCACCACCACGGACTGCCCGCCCATAAACGGCACAGGCTTATGCTGCAACAGCNNTAAGCTTCAACATGCTCCCTCCTTCTCAGATTTGCCTTTGCCTCTCGCCGCCGACATCTGAATATGCCCTCGCCCTGGATATCCGCCTGGCCCGTTCGTTTCCACGGCACTTGACAGGATGTTGAAAAGCCCAGTTGGCGCAACCAGCAACTAGCAGCTTCTGTGCCAGATGAAGAACGCAAGAAAATCGATGATTTAGTTACAATATTGAGATACGTAGTTGCCCTGGAGATAACCGTTTTTGACCACGTTGTAGGCGAGAGCCTGCAGTCTCCCTGCGCGGCAGGAACGTCGCGCAAGGCGCTTTTGCNNTTTTTCTCAGGCCGACCTGCCGTTCGCGTGACCAACCTGTCGGCGATGAACGCGGGCCCTGTGCTGACGCTGACTCCGGAACTTGAGAATGTGGGACGCGGTGCAGCCTATGACTGCGTGCTGCAATTGGGAGGCTGGGAGGGAAATTTCTCCATCAAGACGATCCATCCACGAGGACAGCAGTATCGGAAACACGCGGTCTCCATCGTGCTGGGCCCGGAGGCGCCGATCCGTTCCACGTCGCTATCCAGAAGCTCTTTGTGGCTGTCGTATCGAGATCGCTGGGGGCTCAAGTACGAATGTTGGTACCCGGTCGTTCAGATCAAACGCGCAGTCTCCCCTCTCTACGATTTTCAGATTGACCTCTCCCATCCGCAATTGACCGAGCCAACTCCCTCATTTCTGGCGATGAGAAGGTTGCTTCGGAGCACACCTCCGGATGACTGAGCGAAACCACAACGTGACAACCGTGACGTGCTGCGTAGGCGGGTGAACCGAGCAGGCGGACATTGTGCTTCCTTGGCGGCAGCCACCCACTGGACCAATCAACCTCTCCATGCTGTCCACGTATAGTGAGTGGCGTTCCGTTCAATGGGCCGGCACATCAGGACCGATTTTCTCCACGATGACTTCTCGAATCTGCTTGGCGAATCGTTTTGAGACGGCCATATTCTTCACAATGTGGCCTGACTCCGAAACCGTATAGGTCGTCGGCGAAGATTTCGACGAAATCGTCGCCTCGAACACGATGTTGAGCGTCTTCATCGGCTTACCTGTTTTTGCATTGATCCCGAGAACTTCTTTGAGCGAAACCTTGGATGAGACGTCGACATCGGCGGCGCGAGAAGCAAGCCGCGAGGTCTTCCGCTTCACGTTGCTCTTGGCAATCGGGATAAGTTGAATGACGGGATCGGAGGCGAATTCATTGCGAATGTACTGCCCGATCCCCCCCTTTGTCTTTTCAGCCTTCTGTATGGTGCTGTCCAAGACCGGTTCAGCCAGGTTGACATAGATCGGATCATTCGGGCCCCGCTTGGGAATAACGTCGGCGGTTTCGCTCGGCTCCTGCTGAGTGACCTGGGCATTCTCCTGAGCGGGAAGGGTCTCTTCAGCCATACGGGGATCCGTATTGTCAGCCACGGTCGTCGAATGCCCGGTGTTGCAGGCCGAAAGAGCGAATGACAGGACGATGGCGGAGCAGGCACAAATGAACGCACGGGTTGGATGAGAGTCCTGAAACATACAGCGTCCCTCCTTCTTTCGATCGCCGCTAAACGGCACGGCCTACAGACGCGAGACGGCACGAGAAAAATTTCTCGATAAGTCTAGCAGCCACTTCCGCCCTGTCAAACCGGAGAAGGTTCCGTCTGTGTATCGCAAGAGGAGATGTTATCCATCCCGGACACTTGGTATGATGAGTGTAATTATGTTCTTTAGGAAGGGGCCTCCTGTGGGAGCCAGAACCGGTACGACCGCCCTCCTCCTTTTCTGCGGCCTAGGACTGGGAATGTGTCTCGCCCCAAATCTTGCCCGTTCCGAATGGTATGTGGCTGGAACGGCGGGGGTCAATTTTGCGGACCGTATCAATACCATCGGAGGAACGGGCCCCCAGGCAGGCGCTCCCGGTCCTTTTGTAGACTATGACCTTGCAAACTCGATCACCTACGGAGGCAAGGTGGGATATTTCCATGGACACGGCTGGCTTGGGATTGAAGGCGAAGTGTTGCACACAACCCCCCACATCAAGGGCTTCGATGATGATCCACGGACCGCCAGTTATGATCCCGACCCCGGCATCCATTTTGGACTGACGACCGTCTGTGCAAACCTGATTGCACGATATCCAGGACGGACGTTTCAGCCATACCTGGGGGCCGGAATAGGACTGGCTATCGCTCGGATTGGAGAGACTGCGACCGTGCAGAGCGACACAGATCTTGCTACGGCCTGGAACCTATTGGCCGGTCTTAGGGGATTCGTGACCCCGCATATCGCCCTCTTTGTGGAATATAAGTACACAGGGGCATCGCTACAGTTTGACCAAGCGTTCGGCCCAGATGGCGGCTTTGCAGGCAACTACCGAGCCCAGTATGTTATGGGTGGACTGTCCTATCATTTCTAGACAAGGAGAAGGCGTATGCCTCGAGCTGTCGTGATCGTTCTCCTTCTGGGCGTGATTGGGGTGTTGTCGGCTTGCGCCGAATCGTTTCACCAAGTTCAGCGAGAGACCGGCGCGCTCGGAATACCGCCTGAGTTGGAGAAGCAGGTGGATACCAGCGTGACATTTGCTGACTTGAAGGCGGCAACCGAGACGTACATGGGGCGAATCGTCACCGTAGGCGGCATCGTACTTGCGGCCAAGCGAACCAAGGAGTGGACCGAAATTGAAATCCTGCAATTGCCGACCAAGGGCGGCGAAGTTTCGACGAAAGATCGTCTTCGTTCAGAAGGGCGGTTCATTGCCGTCCGCGAGGAATTCCTCGACCCAGCTAGTGTCCCTGCCGGCACCCCCATTACAATTATCGGCGCTGTAAGGGGCTCAGCGAGGCGACTCCTTGACGAAAGCGAGTACACTTATCCGGTACTTGAGATCCGACACCTAATCGACTGGAACACAGTGGCCTCGCAAGAGTCGGGCAGCGGTCCTCCCGCATACTATTGGCCGTACTACGCTCCATATGCATACTGGGGCGCACCCTATGGCTACTATCCCTATTGGGGAAGACCCTATCTCTATTTTGGCCAACCCCGGCCGCCCGCGCCGGCTCCTCCGCCTCCTGCCAGGATTCACCCGCGCTTGAGACCAAAGTAGCAGGATGTGGGACACAAAGGTGTGTCGTCGAGTCGCATGAGCTCGCACTGTAAGCTGGCGACATTCTCAATCGGCCTCCAGCTTCCGTAGAACTACTACTGCCGGCTGCGGACCTACGTCCTGATCAAACCGGCAGCCCGAAACCAGCCCAGGGTTTCTCCCACAGAGGCGCTGCAGTCGCGCATGGGTTGGAGTCTCAGTTCCCGAGCCGACTCACGACCATCGAAGTGAAAGTGTCTCTGCGTCAGTCGAACCCCCGTGACTGTTGCCATGGGCACAGCTGTGGAGAAGATGCGACAAGCCTGTTCTTCAAAATACGCAAAGGCGAGGGCAAGCGCGTAGGGAACTCGCCATCGCGGCGCGGGCTGACCGCTCAGCTCGGCTAATAAACGAAAGAGGCCAAGGATGCTCCAGTCTTCAGCGGCCAGCAGATAGCGATGGCCAATCTCGCCGTGCTCGGCAGCAGCCCAGATGCCGGCGGCGGCGTCGCGAACGTCGATGAGATTGAGACCGCCGTCCAGATAGCCTTTGACCCGGCCGTTGCAAAAATCACAGATCATGCGGGAGAGTGGACCCTGGTTCATGTCGCCCGGACCAACAGGTATGGTGGGCCGAACAATCACCACCGGCTGTCCGGCTTCTACGGCTTCCTGGGCAGCCTGTTCAGCAAGCCACTTACTGCGACAGTACGGCCCGATCATGTCGCTCAGTGCAGTCCGGGTTTTTTCCGTGATCATTTCCTGACCATGCGCCGTCGCGAGAATCGATTCCGTGGAGACGTGGACGATGCGGCGGGCGCCAGCCCTCCGGGCGGCTTCGAGCACATGGCGCGTTCCTTGGTGGTTGATTTGATCGAAGTCATTCGGGTTGCGCGCCCACAGGTTGGGATTGGCCGCCAGGTGCAGCACAACGTCGCAGCCCACCGTTGCCCGCGCCACCGCTGCTCCATCGCGGATGTCGGCAAAGACTGCTTCGATCCGGTCTTGCGGCAAGTGCGCGACTGGCGTTCCTGGTTTCTCCAACACACGCACGGCATGATTCGCAGCGACGAGTTGCCGCACCAGATGCGAGCCGATGAATCCCGCGCCGCCCGTGACGAGGACCCTGCACGGCTTCATACGATCAACTCGTCCAACCTGTGCAGAGCTGGTTGGAGAGAGTCTTGTTCCATGCGTTTCAGCAGCGCGTAGGCACGACGATTGAGGGGACAGGGACGATCACCTGCCAGGTGCAGAAGATGGCCGTTGTAATTGTCGATCTCGGTGCGACCTTTGGGAACGTCTCCCGACATGGAACAATACGTGTTGCGCAAGCTCACTGAAAACGGCCAGGCGAGCGTCCAGGCGAGCGCTCGGAAGCGCAGGATACGATCGACGGTGTCGGGGTGAAATGGTCCGATCGTACCCAACGGCACCCGGGCATCTCTTAGGATCCGGTAATTCTCGCGCAACATGGCAAAGAACAGCTCACGTGCCGTGCGATTGATCAACAGCTGGCTGTTATCAAGTCCCGCCGCCGCCGCGAGCGGGCTGATGGCGGAGTTATACATCAACTTTGCATATTTGTAGGGCAGGATCTCGACGACCTTCCTGACCCGGAAGCAGCCGTGTCGCCGCAGTACTTCGATCAGCGATTCGACGGCGGGAGATTCGCGGCGGTGCTCGCTCAAGGCGGTATGCCCGATATGCAGACTCCCCCCTCGGGTGATTCGCGTGTGCGTTTGTTGAGGGAGACACTCGGAGACGAACGAGGCGATGCCTTCGATGTGACTCCGCTCGATCAGGTCGGGATCAAAGCCGTTCTGAACTGGAATGATGGTAACGGTCGGAGGTAGTCGATTCAGGACCGCCTTGTTGTCATAGCATTTCGTGCACAGAAGGATGACACCCTCTTGCGGCGGCTGCCACTCCGCGAAATGGACGAACTTTGCCGGAAGCAAGGGAAACCCATCAAGGCCCACGCCATGAGAGCGCCCCCAATGCACCTTGGCCGGGTCGGCCTCGACAAAGATCACGTCGATACCGCCTGCGCGCAAAGCATAGCCCAGGGCACATCCGATGCCGCCCGCTCCCACGACGAAGACTGAGCTCGAAAGGTGATCGGCCA
Organism: Nitrospira sp. UBA6909; assembly: GCA_002451055.1. Lineage (GTDB taxonomy): Bacteria > Nitrospirota > Nitrospiria > Nitrospirales > Nitrospiraceae > Nitrospira_D. The sequence continues at coordinate 7,940 of DKBD01000257.1, forward strand.
TTTCCGTTTAACTCTAAGGCCTCGCTTCCACGCCTATAGATATGCGGGTAGCTCATGACGCGATTGTGGCGGCGCAATTATAAGCCATTCGTCGCGTCCAGTCACTCGCACGTGACCATCTATATCACGTGACCGCACTCCTCATCCACCAATCGCGCACATACGTCTCCCGGAGGTGTGCCGGGTATGAAGAAGGCCTTTGGCACATGGTATGATGGAGCCGCGCGGCATCCCGCCGTCTGGATGTATCGAGACATATCTGGCAAGGAGGATTGTTCATGCGTTTCAAGAAGCCCGCCTTTGCCGGCTTCACCCTTCTGGTGTTCTGCACCGGCATGGTTCTGCCGACGCACGTCAGGGGCGAGACACCAGGGCCCGCTCAAGTCATTTCTCGCTTCAACGTGGCGCTGATCGAAGCGATGAGGGGTGGCAAGGAATTGGGGTTCAGCGGCCGCTACCGCCTGCTTGAGCCGGTCGTGACGGAGACCTTCCTGCCTACCTACATGGCGAGCGTCTCTGTAGGCAGACACTGGAAGACGCTTACGCAGGAGCAGCAGCGGCAGTTTGAAGTAATCTATGCCGAATGGTTGATTGCAAACTATGCGAAGAATTTTCACACATACGCAGGAGAGCGCTTCGAAATCACGAAACAATCCCAGACGGCAGGCGGCGCGGCAGTTCTGAGCAAACTGCTGAACGCTAAAGGCAAAGAAACGGAGTTCGACTACCGTCTGCGACTGACGGAGGATGCCTGGCACATTGTGGATATACGCATTTCCGGCGTGAGTCAACTTGCCAATACGCGTGCGCAATTTGTGAGCGTCCTTGATCAAAAGGGGTTTGACGAGCTCGTTGCGTCGCTCAAGCAAAAGATTCGGGATTTCTCCCGGAGCGATGGCGGATGAGCCAAGACCCGCGTCAGGCCGGAAAATCATTTTGGGGACCTCTGTTGAAGCGTCAGCTTCGGCNNGCAGGTTTCAGGATCGCCTTGCGCTGACGAGCTGAGGTAATCTCAAGAGCCAACACTTACGCCGCCCCCCAACCAACCATGTCCACCGAGCCTGCCCTTACCCGCACACAGCGCCTGCTGAGCGCATGGGTTCTCCTCATTCAGCAGAATGCAGTCGCTGTTCTCGTCGTCAGTGTCCTGCTGACGTGTGGGACCCTCTGGTACTCCGCCGCCAATTTCAAGATGAACGCCGACATCCGCGGCATGATGTCTGACAAGCTGTCCTACCGCGGATTGTACAAGGAGTTCGCCAAGGCCTTTCCACAAGAGAGCGACACCGTGGTCGTTGTCATCGATGGCATCACCACGGAACAGGCAGAGGAAGCCCGGAACGCGATAGCCGAGCAACTGAGGAACGAACAGGCGATCTTTGACAGCGTCTATGAACCAGGGGCCGGAGCGTTCTTTCAAAAGAACGGCCTCCTGTACCTGAACACCGAAGAACTGGAGAGACTCGGAGACCGACTCTCGGCAGCCCAACCCTTTCTGGCGCTTCTCTCCAAGGACCTCAGCATCCGCGGGCTTTTCGAGAGCGTTGAAATGGCCTTGGAGCAAGAAGATCTGAGTGAGGCCCACGACCGCACTCTTGCCCGACTCCTCGACGGGATGAGCAACGCCTTCGGTAGCGCGGTTCACGGAACGGTCTCCCAGATGTCATGGGAGGGCCTGGCGCTCGACGCAGAGCGGACGGCGAGGCGATGCCGCCAATTCATCATATTGAAGCCACGAGTTGCGGATACATCCCTGTCTGCGAAAAGCATCCACATCGAGACCATTCGCCGGGTTGCCAGGCAGCTCGGCTACAATGAGACCGGAACCGCGCGAGTGCGACTCACTGGAGATTTCGCACTGGCTTACGAGAACCTCCTGGAAGTCCGCAACAGCACAGGAATTGCGACCGTCGCGTCCCTCCTGCTTGTGGCGCTGGTCCTTTCTGTGGGTCTCTACTTCTCATGGCGCCTCATCTTTTGCAGTCTTGTGACATTGATCATGGGGCTTATCTGGTCCACCGCATTTGCGCTTGCCACCGTGGGCAGTCTCAACATGATCTCCGTCACATTCGCCGTGCTGTTCATCGGACTCGGCATCGACTACAGCATACAGTTCTGCCTCAGGTATCGGGAGCTGCTTATGCAAAGCGGCCATCAACAGAATAGCATCGCTTCGACAGCCACCAGTGTCGGCAGAAGTCTCTTCTTCAGCGCTGTAACGACGGCGCTCGGCTTCTACTCCTTCGTTCCCACGGCCTATGCAGGAGTGGCCGAACTGGGGTTCATCTCAGGGTCGAGTATGTTCATCAGCTTCTTTGGGAATGTCACCGTGTTGCCCGCTTTGCTGACCGTCCTCCCCGTGAAGGAGTGCCGGCGGTGGAAGCTCTCCTGGCCGTGGCTCGTCAACCTGCCTTACAGGTATCCGCGCAGCGTTGTCGGCGTCGGTGCACTGTGTGCGGTGGCCTCTCTCTTAGCCCTTCCACGAGTCTTCTTCGACTACAACCCCCTCAACCTCCACGACAAATCATCAGAGTCTGTGGCAACCATGAAGGAACTCTCCGATGACCCTGAGGGCCAGCCATGGACCACTTCGGTGCTTGCGGACGGCGAGGACGAAGCCCTTCGTCTCGCCGAGCAGCTGAAGAGCCTAAAAGAAGTCAGAACGGCCATCACCATACATAATTTCATCCCGGGCAATCAGCAGGACAAGATCACTCTTATTTCCGACATTGCTCTTTTCATGTCACCCGAGCTGGAGCGGCCTCACGTCACGCGCCCCCCCTATGATCAGAGCGTTCAAGCGCTTGCACGCCTTGAACGGTCTCTCGAGAGCCATCTCAACGGACTTCGGCATTCCACTAGAGAGTCGGCGCAGAAGCTTTATGACAGCATCAGAAGATTCAGGCCCCTTCTCGACGACCGCCAGCGCGGCGTGTCAGCCCTTGCCCGGCTCGACGAGAGTTTGATGCCCGGGCTTCCCATGCTCCTCGAACGACTTGCGACATCGCTGCAGCCAAGCCTGGTAGAGGGACCATCCTCCCTTCCTCGAGAAGTGCGCAGCCAGTACGTATCCGCAGACGGCCGCTTCCGTGTTCAGGTCTTCCCGCGGGACAACATTACNNCTCGCCGGTCTCAGAAGCTGGTCCAAGACCGTTCTGATCCTCATCCCCATGTCACTCGCCTTCCTTCTCACGGCCGCCGCATCGGTGTTGCTCGACGTCCCTCTCAATTTCGCCAACGTCATCGTTGTGCCTCTGATTCTCGGGATCGGGGTGCACAGCGGCGTCATATTTGTTGTCCGCGACTGGAAAGATCCGAAACGGGAGGACAATCTTCTGAAATCGAGCATGGCCCGTGCCACGCTGTTCAGCAATCTGGCCACGATGATCAGTACTGCAAGCCTGGCGTTCTCTCCACACCAGGGGATTGCGAGCATCGGCATACTCCTGAGCATCTGTCTCGCGTTCCTCATTCTTTCGACGCTTCTCTTTCTGCCGTCATTGATAGTACGGCTCAAAATGCAGCTTGAGTAACGGGGTCTCGCACCCTGTTGGATATGGTTCAGTGCATTGCCTGTCGTTCTCCGTTAACGCGGGACACAGTGGCGAGCCTTCGTCTTCGCATGGAATGTTGCCCTTGTTAATGAGCTTCATTCATTTTGTGGGATGGGCCGCACCACCGGTGCGCTGAGGCTTTGAGTGAGACAGAGTGAATGATGCCTCCACCGGCATGAGCCATCCGTATCAGCCGTGGACCGACAGGTCAGGAACCGTACAAGAGCCGTGTGATCTGGTTTGCCGGCCCGTCCGCTGCGGTAAGACCTACCCTGGCGAATTTCTTTGCGAACGTGTTAAAAGAACCAGCACCACGGCCTGACAGCCGTGGTCCTTCATTTCATGGCTGAGAATCAGGAAAAAGAAGCCGGCGTTCATCCTCTAGGACCCACCGTCCTTACTGCGACAGGCAGCGGTCTGCCAACACCAGCCCGACAGCCCTGGACGGTGAGACGCTCCTTCCTCATCCACACAGTCAACATACTGGGCGGCATGGTCCGTCCGGCAACATTGGCAAGCCTTGAGGAAGAGGAACTCATACAGGCGGCACGCCGCCGGACAGGCCATGACGACTTTGGTGACGCATCCTTTCGAGAACCTCTCCACCGCCTGCTTT
>DKBD01000262.1 GCA_002451055.1 Nitrospira sp. UBA6909
AGAAGGTTCCCTTTACCTGGCAGAACAAGGCCGATCTGAATTTTGCCGCCTGGCTACCTGTGGTTCAGCCCAAGCGAAATTGATGCCCCCTAGGCTGAGGCTCACTCAAGCCCAAGCATATCAACTGGCTCGGCCCCACGAAGTTCATGATCAATTTGCTCGTCCTGGCGACGACTCTCATGCTACTCGAGAGACGGTGCGGTCGCTGCTGGAAAGTTTGCGCTGTAGCGCAGCGATTCCCCTTGTCAATCGGGGGCGGTTGATCGCGCTCGCCTTGCTCCAATCAGAGCCGGTTTCCGCCCCACCAGACACCGAGAGCATCGATCTCTTGACGGCTATGGCCCAGGCCGCCGCAAACCTGTTGGACTCCCTGTTAGCCCACGAAGACCTGCGTCGATCTCAGAGGCTCATGCGCCGAACCGATCGACTACGTTCATTGGAAACCATTGCCGGAGGGGTTGCCCACGAGATCAGGAATCCGCTGACTTCGATCAAGACTTTCATCCAACTGACCCCTGAACGAAAGGATGATGCTGAATTCATTCAAGAATTCAGTCAAATGGTGCTTGATGATGTCCAGCGAATGGAGCGGTTGATTCAAGACATTCTTGACTACGCCCGCTANNGCAACAGATCAAACAAGTGCTCTTGAACCTGTTCCTCAATGCGATGGATGCCATGGGTGAGCGTGGCGGCACGCTTGGGGTCAGAACCAGTATGTTCACGAAACAAGAAGGAAACGCTTGGGTGCAGATCGAGGTCGAGGATACGGGGCACGGCATCTCACCCGCGAATCTCGATCACATTTTCGATCCTTTCTTTACGACCAAGCACGAGAGCAAGGACAACGAAGGTACGGGATTGGGACTCTCAATCGCCCATCAAATTATTCGAGAGCATCAGGGCAATATTCACGTGCGGAGTACGGAAGGGGTGGGGACGACTTTCCGCCTCTGCCTGCCGTCTATTGCATGATAGAAGAGAGGAGCGCTGTGGAAAGTTCCATCCCGAAGAAACGTGTGCTCTTGATCGACGACGAATTTCGGATTCGCGCGTCTCTCAAGATGGTCCTGGAGCCATCTTACGACATTCTTCAAGCGGCCGATGCGCATGAAGGGCTCAATGTTTTTCGGAAGGAGGAGCCGGATCTCGTTCTGCTCGATGTCATACTTCCGGGGACCGACGGGCTGGCTGTGCTCCAAACCCTTCGCTCAGAAAGTAAGATGGTGCCGGTGATCATGCTGACGGGCACCAAATCGGTGAAAACTGCCGTTGATGCCATGAAGCTCGGAGCAGCAGACTATCTGTCCAAGCCATTTGACGTCGAAGAATTGCGCATCGTCGTAGACCGTGCGTTGAATTCTCTTGAGCTGGAGCGAGAAGTCAAGCAACTGCGGAGTCAAGTCGTCCAGCGCTATGCATTCCATAATTTGATCGGGAAAAGCCAAGGCATGCAAGAAATCTATGGCAAAATCGAGCAAATCTCGGATAGCCGCACGACCGTTCTCGTCACGGGAGAAAGCGGGACAGGGAAAGAACTTGTCGCTAAGGCGCTGCACTACAACAGCTCACGGCGTGATCGTCCGTTCGTGGCCCTCAACTGTGCAGCGATTCCGGAAACCCTGATCGAAAGTGAACTGTTCGGCCATGAAAAGGGCTCCTTCACGGACGCGACTGCAAGGAGAACGGGACAGTTCGAACTGGCCAATACTGGAACCCTCTTTCTCGACGAAATCGGCGATCTCAGTCCCGTCACTCAGGCTAAACTTCTGCGTGTGCTTCAAGAGCGGGAGTTCACGAGAATCGGGGGCGTCCAGCCGATCAAGGTGGATGTTCGCATCGTGGCGGCCACGAATAAGAACCTGGATGAATTGGTCAGAAAAGGACAGTTTCGTGAGGATTTATATTATCGCATCAATGTGATCGCGCTCTATCTCCCTCCCCTTCGCGAGCGTGGTGAGGACATTACTCTCCTCGCCAAACACTTCCTTGCCAAACGGGTGGAGGATGAAAAACGTCCGTCTGTCGAGTTCTCGAAAGAGGCCTTGGAGATCCTTGGCCATTACCCGTGGCCCGGTAATGTCCGTGAATTGGAGAACGTTGTCGAACAAGCTTTCATCTGGTCTCAAAACGCCGCCCAGATCAGCCCAGAGCACTTGCCCACGATGCTCAAGGGTGACATACGATCGTCCTCGCTCCACGATGACACGATCGCCGGTCGTATGTCGCTGGAGAAAGCTGTCATGGAGTTCGAACGGGAGATCATTCTTGACGCGCTGAAACGCACCAACTACGTACAAACCCACGCTGCGAACTTACTGGGGATCAGCCGCCGAATGCTTAAATACCGTATGGACACACTTGGTATCGGTAGGCAGGAGAATCCCTCCTATACCGACCAGGATCCTACAGCGCAGGAGTAACACACGGCCTTCGTTTCAGTTGGATTCATCAAGAGAAATCCGATTGGGCCATAGGTTGGTGTACGTAATAGTCATGTCGAGGGGCTTTCAATGAGGGTATGACGCAGCAATGCTGTACCAAGGAGAAAACCTGTCATAACTCTATGAAAAAGAAAAAGCTTTGCTTGACAAGACATGTGAACTGGTGTACACGGGCATCACAATTATGCGTGTAAGCCTATCCTCCGACGGGGAACACAACAAGCCCACCATACTCGTCGTGGACGATGAGGCAGGTCCTCGTGAGGCCCTCACCATAATATTGCGCCCATTCTTCAATATCCGATCGGCGGAAAACGCTGCGAAGGCCCTCGATATTATCAAGACACAACCTATTGATCTCGTTGCGCTCGATCAAAAGCTTCCCGACCGGCAAGGAATCGAGGTTCTTCAGGACATCAAACTCAATCGTGCCGATATCGAGGTCATTATCATTACGGGGTACGGCAGTGTGAAATCAGCCATGGAGGGCCTTCGCTATGGTGCCGCCGGCTATCTGCTTAAACCGTTCAACGTGACCGAACTGGTTATGCTTGTCAATCAAACACTGGCAAAGAAGAGGCGGCTTGATTATATTCGAAAGGCTTTCCGATCTTCATCGGAGCTATGGGGATTGGAGCAAGATGCCTTATCGGCCTGGCAGGCTCTGAAAAGGGAATATATCGCGTTAGGCGCATATCAGCAGGAGGGCTCCATGCCTTCCCTGGAGGATGGCGATTT